>JABLXZ010000002.1:0-300000 GCA_013177935.1 candidate division WOR-3 bacterium
TTTAGTGTGAATCGCCTCAGAGATTTTTACCGGGTTGGAAGGGTTGGCGACATTAAGGATATAAACTCCACCACCAGAGCCAAGAAACGCTATGTTCCTTGCCTCATCAACCGCAACCGCATAGGATGGACCAAATGGCCAACCGCCCACCAGCCGGCAGTTCAATGAGTCCTGTGCCCAGATGAAGCCGCAAAACAGGCACAAAAACGCCAACAGTATTTTAAATCTCATACGCCTCCTGCCTATTATAACGCTGTCAACCCCGAAAAATGAGGATGTGGGGCGTCCGTTCAGACGCCCCACATCAAACCTAAAACTATCGCAAAAAAACCGCCTTCTTAGTGTCGCTGAAATGGGGCGCATCAAGCCGGTAGAAGTAGATGCCATAGGGAACTTGCCGATTCCGCTCATCTTTGCCATCCCAGATTACAGTGTAACTGCCAGGTTTCTGCTTGGCACTTACCAGACTCTTGACCAGTCTGCCTTGAGTGTCATAAACCTTAAGCCGAACATCACCCTCCTGACCAATCTGGTATCTGATTTGCATCCTTGTTGAGAACGGGTTGGGCGCACTCTGATAGAGTCTGGGTGCCAAGAGTTCAAACCCGGCGCCACTTTGCTGACCACCCCCACCGGTCTGTTTGAGATTCAACTTGTGGTAGCGCACCTCGTAGTAGTTCTGAGAAGGCTCTTCACTCCAGATGCAGTGCAGGTAGGGAATAGTTGTGTCGCCCGCGGGTTTCTTCTCGAATAGCACCTGCGGATAGGTTGAGGCGGTGGGATTGTCACAGATGTTGAGTGGCTCATTGAACTCAACCGCAACCATTATGTCATAGTCCCCATTCTCACCCTCCTCCTGATAGGAGATAAGCACTGTATCACCTGCAGCAATCGTCGGATAGTCGGAAATGTAGTCCTGGGTGTTACTCAAATTGACCGCTTCCTGCCAGTTGTTGTACTCATCAGCGGTTGAGCGCTGGCGGGCAAAGACATCCGGGATTACACCCTCTGCCCAACTGACAACAACCCGGCTCTCATTCGCACCAATCACCGGATGAACAGATGGCACTTGGCTGTTGGAGAGATTGACCGCGTCCTTCCAATCTGAGGGGAAACCGCCGCTCCAGTTGTTTGCCTGAATCCGGCTCTCGCTCATCGTGTATTTCACCTCGCCATTATCACTCCAGACCAGATGGAGGTAGTCCCCTTGAGCATCAGGCTCAACTGCAATCGCCGGGTCATCAAGATTACTGCTCTGAGCAACCGTATCTATTCTCAAGCTGTCACCGTTAAACTTCGCCACAATAAGATACTTTTTACCTGCGCCGTTGTTATAAAGGAATGCGGCATAACAGCAGGGGTTATTTCCATCAGAGGCAGCGGCAATGGCAAGCGGTCCTGCCGAACCCTGAGCCGCGAAGGAATAGAGGGTCTGGGCATTTGACCAGTCCCCGTTGGTCTTGAGATAGCATGCCTCAACTGCGTTGGCGTGGGTATTGCCCGTATAGTTCATCACCGCCCATTTCCTACCCGTGCCGTCCTCCGCAATCGCCGGGAACTCACAACCTTCAGCAAGGACATCTCTTTTCCACGAGTCACCATTCGCACTTCGGGCGAACATCACTGCACCGTCAAGGTCGGTATAGACCGCATAGAGTGAGTCTGAGTTAGCCTTGCGTATTAACTTCGTCCCGTTGTTAATCCTGGTCGCATTGGCGCCGGCATGAGAGACATTGAAAGAGTCAACCTTGAAACCCAGCACCGCGGTGTCGGGCGCAACCTCCTCGGACCATAACAGCGCCAATCTGATCTGGTCAATAGATGGGGATATGGCACTGGATTCAGCCAGAGATTGGGGATAGCGGCAGTTATGGCTGTTTGCTACAAGCGTTCGAATACTATCCCTGACTTTGGCTTTGATTGCCCATTTGCCATTCACCAGCTCGTTCCACACCGTTACCCCAATCCCGGCATAAACCGGATTCGCCTTGTCTGTTGTGTCTTGGTAACTTGAGTTTGCACCAGCCTGCCAGCCGGCAAACTGCGGAGCGTCGGTTACATCACAAGTGCTGTGGCAGATGACCACGCTATCGGGCACACCATTGTTCTCAACCCGTTTTGTCCAGACACAGTGCAGAATTCCGCCCTCAATCTCTGACATCGGATGATACCCATCGCCGATTGAACCAAGCGCTTTCCAGACTGGCGGTCTTTCTGTAGTACCGGCAGCGTAGTCATAAAGCGCGCTCCCCACCACTTCAGCTCCCCGCTGATAGGTTACATAGACCGAGTCGGTGTTAGCGATGTTGATGCAGGGAAAACTGTCCGTGAGGTCATTTTTGGTATCAATCGTATCCAGGATGACCGTGCCGGTGTCAACCTTCGCAAACATAATCTTTGATGTGCCCCCAACCGTGTCATAGACCGCAAAAGTAACCGCCGCAACTTTCACACCGTTCACCTTGCCCGGATAAAGCGCAACCGAAGGGTTAGCCGGTATGACACCATTTGCCTCGGCAAACACAACCTGCGGTTCGGTCCAGTCCATCACATTTGGATACCACCACGCACAGTAGAGCGTGCAGCCCTCAACAAAGAACGCCGCCACCGCCGAGTCACCGTCAGTAGCGATTGATGGGTTCTTACCCCAGCCCGGACTGAAGATGTCCTCCCAGGTTAAGCCGCCGTCGGTTGACCTATCAACCGCAATAAAATCCTCAACCGGATAGGCACGCACAAAATAATCACCAGGAACCTGTATTTGTTGGAGAACACGGGCGTTCCCGGCTGATATGCCATCAACCTCCACTGGTGGCCAAACAACTGGTGAAGCCACCGCTCGAACCTCCCGGAAACGGAGATGCTGGAATTTCTGGGGGTTAAGAGTAGCGTAGACAAAATAGGCACGCCCAAAGTCAGTAGTCGTGACAGAAGGCGTTAATGACAAGTATCCGCTTACTGGTTTCGGTGTCTGCCAGGACTGTCCTCTGTTTGTGGAGTAGGAAAAATATGTCTGCATCAACCTTCCTATGAACACCATAAATACCGTATCGCCTTTGTGCCAGAGGTTGGGCCAATACACCCCTTGATCAGGGAATGCCGGCTCGTTCCTTATTATAACAAGGGGTTGTTGAATACTTTGTTGGCGTTTCACAATCGCCACATATATTTTGCTATTCAAGGCACCGGGGGCAGGAGAAACATATGCCACTACCACTGTATCATGGGTAATAGCCTGAATTGAGGGCTGTTGACCCTGCGGGGGTAGAGTTTCCGCACCCGTAAGAGAGATTTCCTCAACGCCTCCGCTATATTCCTTCCGACCGCACCGGATTTGCCATGTCCCATCAGATTTCATTTTCTGAAAGGCGTAATAGAACATGTGCTCTGCGTCATCATCACCATCCCAGGCAACAGTTAAATAATCGGTGGTATCACGGTTCGCACCCATTCTCATCTCAGGCCGGTAGTGGAACTCGGGCAGGATTTTGATTAAGTTTTCCGTAGGGGCGTCAATCCAGTCTACATCCATTGTGTCTGATGAGATTTTGGTCTCACTATATAGAATATTGGCTCCAAGACGCCAGGTACCACCAATATGAGAAACTCGCCTTTGCAGTGCAAGCGAGGGATGCTTTGCTCCCTTATGGTTCAGAGAACGAATTAGCGGCACCAAGTCAATCCAGTCTTCTATTTGGGGATGCTTGTGTGTATAGGCGATTTGGTGCGGCAGGTCACTATCTCCTACCGGCACATGCCACTGGTCATAGAACGCAACCGCTATCGTATCACCAAGACACCCAATTGTCGCATCATAGGCGCTGTCATATTCCCCTTCCTGTTCATGGTGAAGTTCGGCAGATAGACAAAGTCCTTCGCTCCAGGTTCTTCCCCCATTTGTGGTAAACCGCCAATACACCCGCGGTCTTTTATCCGGTGGAAGACGGTAGTATCCGTTCTCCGTAAACACCACATGAATTGTGTCAATCGAATCATACCATCCAGAACGCGGATAAGCCTTTGCCACCGCCCAGCCGTTGTTTTGAACCAATCCATACGGTGGCGGCGAATCAGATATGCCAAATTCAGAATAAGGCAAAACCCGCCAGACCCACTGCGTCTGACTATATGCTACACATGATAGAACTGCTATAACAAGCAGTCCTATGGTTATTTTCAGACCTTTCATTGTTCCTCCTCTTGTTTACAGACATCTAAAGCATAACCTCTTTTTTATCCCTTCATTCCCTTCCCAGAACTATCGGTTAAAACATACACACCTCCTGTTTATATGCCTTTGCATTTTTTTCCCTTGACATCTCTGTTAATTCCGTTACACTTTACCCGTGAATATAGTATTCCTCATTTCTTCACTTGCCCTAATCTCCATCCACTTAGATAGGCTTCCTACACCAGACACCTTCGAATTCCGCGACATAACCAGAGTGCCTTACTCCGCTATACGCCGCAGCATCTGTTGCGATGCCGACCATGATAGATTTCCGGAATTCTATGCAAACGCCCGATGGTTCCCACATGATGCCTACATCCTTGAATTCACCCCTGATATGAACTATGATACCATCCACATTCCCGGGTTGCAATGGGCTATATTCTGGTTCATAGGCGACCTTGACCGGGATGGTAAGACCGACCTGGGACTTACTAACATAGACATAGACGGATTCTTCATCTACGAGAGCGCGGACCGCACATCCCTGCCCTTGCGCTGCGTCTGGCAGGCTAGAATCGGCTATGCAACTCCGTATGCAATCGTGACCGACCTTGATAGAGACTCGAGACAAGAGATAGTCCTGAGAGACAACCACCTTCCTGGCTCCGCTATCGGTATATTCGAAAATGTGGCAGATGACAGTTATGCATTCAGAACTGTCCTTCCAGATACCACACCTATCCGTGCCACCCTTGGCTTTGGTTGCTCTCCTGATATTGACCGGGATGGTTTTGATGAGATATTCCTGGTCGCCGGTTCAAGGGTGATGGTCTATGAAGCGGTTGGTGACGACACATTCGCAATCAAAGCTATCTATCAATTGCCTGGTTCAAGTGGGGGTGGGTATGCAGCCATAACCGGCGGTCCTGATATTGACCGGGATGGTAGAAACGAGGCGATTCTATATGCTGTGGACTACTTTGACCAGGGTCTGCTTGCGGTGTTTGAGTCACCTGAGAATGACTCCTTTGAGATTGTCTGGTTTACGCAATTCCCAGCGAGTCAGTTCAGCCTCTCCCCACTTGTGATAGGCGATGTAGATGGTGATGGTGTGCCTGAAATCGCTTTCTCCGATGGCGCCTATGTTCATCTGTTCCGCTGCACTGGCAATGACCAGTATGAACAGTTCTGGCAGGTATACACCGGGTGTGGCGCAGTCGGACTTTATGACCTCAACAACGACGGCAAGGCAGAGGTGATTGCTTTCTGTAATGACGATTCAACGCACATTTACGAATACTTCTCGCTTGGCATCACCGAACGCCAACTGGCAGAGTTACAAAGAGTTAGCGTTTATCCTTCGATTGTGCGCCAGGGAGAGATGGTGAAAATATCAGGGTTGAGCGATGGAGCGGTGAGCGTTGTTGATGCCTCGGGCAGGGTTATTGCCAAACCTGAAGAAAATGTCTGGCACTCCACAACCGCGACACCCGGTACCTATTTTCTCCACATCACAAAAGGCAACCAGAGCATCATCCGTAAGATTCTCGTTCTGAAATAACGCTCCAGATTTTCAAAGAGCGAAAAGGCTAAAGCGGACAAACCGCCGGCTGCGATTTTCCAATCCGGATAAATTGTCTAAAGCGGGAGTTTCTGTCTGTCTGTCTGTCTGAGCAACAATTGTCTGATGGATGGGATAAGTTTAACGGCTAAAGCGCTACTCCTCAGCATATCCTAAAGCGCAGGATATTATATGATAAGTTCCAATATTGTCAACAGAGTTGACCTGGCGCACTATCCTCAAATTTCCTAACACGGGCATCTATCAACGCCTTAGTTCAAATCAGAAGAATACTATTACATTTTCCTCACCCATCCTTGACAGATGCTCATTTTGCCTCTAAGGTTTTCCTATGCGGCAGTGGCAATGGCTTAAAATCTTTTTCATTATTGGGGCGCTTCTCGGCGCGTCATTGGGTTTCAGCCGCAACCTGGAGTTACGCTTTGCCCAACTTGGCGATGAAGACATCTCCGGCAACAACCAGGTAACCGAAGCCGGAACCGAACTGCCAAAGCCGCTTACGGTGCAGGTGTTGAGTGGTGGCAAACCAATTGCCGGACTGCCGGTACGATTCTCGCTGCTCAGCGAACCGGATGAAAATCGGTTTTATCCCGGCAAATCGGCACGCATTACCGATACCATTGTTTTCACCGACCGATTGGGTTTTGCCCGTACCCGTGTGCAACTGGGCACCGGTGCCGGTAATTACCGCATCCGCGCTGTCGCCAATGGTCAGGAACTGATGTTTTCCCTGCGCGGGTTAAAACGGAACTGGCTTTTGCTCACCCTCGTTGAAATCTTTGGTGGTCTGGCTTTGTTCCTGTTCGGTATGTACTACGGCTCGAAAGGTTTGCGCCGACTTGCCGGTAACCGGTTGCGCGAGGCGCTCTTCTCCCTGACCAGAAACCGGTTCTTCAGTGTCTTTGTTGGTATTGTTGTAACAGTCATCTTTCAATCGTCAACCGCGGTCATAAGTTTGCTCATCTCCCTCGCTTCCAGCGGACTGCTTACACTCACCCAATCGCTCGGTGTTATTCTGGGCGCCGACATCGGCACCACAATAACCGTCCAGCTCCTCTCCTTCCAGCTGTTTGAATACTCTTTGATTGTCGTGTTCCTCGGGCTTGTGTTGATGAACACTATTCCCCGGGTCCGGGACATCGGTCAGGCGCTATTTGGTTTCGGTCTGGTGTTTTACTCTCTTAAGGTGGTGCTGAATGCCGCCGAGCCCCTGCCGTTTGTTCCGGCGATTCAGCAGGCGGTTAAAGCTGGCAGTTCCCACCCCATTCTTGCCCTTCTTTTTGCCCTTTTGCTCACCGCACTCATTCGCTCCTCAGCCGCAACGATTGGCATCGTGGTCGGCTTTTCCTTTGCCGGACTGGTCGAACTTAAAGCCGCAATCCCCTTCATCATCGGCGCCAACATCGGTAGCGCCCTCAACGCCATCGTCGCATCCTGGCGAACTAATACCGAAGCCCGGCGCATCGCCGCCGCTCAGGTTCTGTTCAAGATTACCGTTGCTATCATCTGCCTGCCCTTTCTGAACCCGCTCACCAGGCTTTTCTCTGCCACCGGTAACACCGTTGCCCGGCAAATCGCCAACGCCCATACCCTGCTCAACATCGGCTCTGCCCTGCTCTTTCTTCCCTTTTTGACCGCATACCAGAAACTGCTCTGCCTTATCGTCCCCGACAAAGAACAGAAGTACCTGGGCACAAGATACCTCAACCAGGCTTCGCTCGACGCACCGGAACTGGCGCTGGCTCAGGTCAACCGTGAACTCCTCCGGATGGCAGAACTTGTCCAGCAGATGTTCCAGCAATCAATTACCGTGTTTCTGAAAGGCGACAAAACCGACTGTCGGCAACTCGTTGCCCAGGACGACCAGGTTGACCGGCTCGAAGAAGCGCTTACCGGCTATCTCGCCCGCATCTCTCAAGAGTTGCTCAGTCCAGAAATGTCAAAAAAGACCCTCGCCCTTTTCTACATAACCGATGAACTGGAACACATTGCCGACATCGTCTCTAAAAACCTCGTCAACTACACGCGCAAGAAACTGAACGAAAACCTTGCCTTCTCTGAACCGGGTCTGGAGGATATCAAACAGTTTCACCACGAGGTTCAAGAAAACTTTACTCTTACCATCGCCTGCCTTACCACCTGGGACAAAAACCTCGCCCAGCAACTTGTTCAAAAACGCAGCTGGGG
Organism: candidate division WOR-3 bacterium; assembly: GCA_013177935.1. NCBI lineage: Bacteria > Pseudomonadati > Caldifarciminota > Caldifarciminota bacterium. The sequence continues at coordinate 7,944 of JABLXZ010000002.1, forward strand.
GGTGGAGCGCAAACGAGAGCTCCACAACCGCCACCTCACCCGTTTATCCCGCGGCTTAAAAGAGTCGCTCGACACTTCAACCATTCATCTGGACATCATAGCAGACCTGGAGCGGGCTAACTTTCACCTTTCCCAGATTGGTGCTGCAATCCTCGGCACCCGATTCACCACCGCTCCTGATGAATCCGACTCGGGTCAAACTGAGTCCGGGGCTCAGGCTTGACCTTCGGCACCCCGACCGAAATCACACACAGCAGCCCAAATTTACCAGGAATGTTAAGCAGCTCTTTTAACGACCGTTCCCGTTCCTCCCTTGGATGAACACCCAGCCAGACCGCACCCAGGCCAAGTATTGAAGCGGCTATCAGGATATTTTCGGTTGCTGCTGAGCAGTCCTGCACCCAGAAATGGGGCGAAACCTCCTTGTCGCCACAGACCGCAATCGCCAGCGATGCCTGATTTAGCATCTGCGCTGCAGGGTGAATCTCCGCGATTCGGTGCAACATCTCCCGTTCTTTTATCACAATAAAGTGCCAGGGTTTCAGATTCCTTGCCGACGGTGCCGCCATTCCCGCCTCGAGCAGAGCGTGCACATCCGCCTCTTGCACCGGTAAATCAAGATACTCCCGGACACTACGCCGGGAACAAATCGGCAAAATTCTCTTATCCATAAACAAACCTCTTTGTTTTCTTTTGATTGATTATAACATAAGCCCTTTGTGGTATCAACAGTTTATTATATTAAAAAAAGACCGCCCGGAATAAAGCGGGCGGCCAGGCGCAGAGCTACGACGCATCTCTACCCCCTCAAAAGCCTCTCCCACAATTCTTATATTAATTATGCAATTTATGTTCCAAATGTGTCGCACAAAATTAAATTAAGTAACACATTATAATAGAATAAGTTATTTTTACCAATCTTTAGACCACATGCGACACAGGGTTATATTACTGTCGAAAAAAACGGCAAATACAGCATAAAAACACGGCTGTCATATTGTCTGTGCTTACCGGTGTTCGGATATAATGCCATAACTACACAATCTTTTAATGCTTGACTTCAAGGTTTTAACCGCTAAAATTTAATAAACAAAAAGGAGTATTAAATGAGGAAAAATATCGCATTGACCCTGCTTTTTTTGATAACAATCACCTTTTCGTTTGCCCTCGCTCAGGGAAAAGGCACGCCCGAAACACCTGTAGTGCCTTATGACCCCGAACTGGAAGATTGGGTTAGTGTTGATGGGTTCGTTGATATAGAAAGCCAGGAGTATCCAGGTTCTTTTTATGACCCTGTTACCGGTGTTACTATCTACTGGGGTTATGACGATAGCCTGCTCTATGTAGCGCTCTCCGCAAAAGGAACCGGCTGGATAGCACTAGGTCTTGGCTCACCCAAAATGGACAAGTCTAACATCTTTATTGGCTACTATACCGAGGACTCAACAAACCTCGAAAACCACATCGGCGCTGGCTGGTCCCATAAGCCGGTCATCGATACGAACCTTCTTGAGGACTGGGAAGTCGATTACGATGATGAAATCGGGGAAATGGTAATTGAGTTCACCTATCCGCTCAAATGGACTGGGTTAAAAGGTACGGCGATTTCAGAATTGACCCCAGGACAGACATACAGCCTCATCCTTGCCCGTAACCCGAAAAGCCCATCCCTAAAAGCCAAACACGCCAAGAAGTCCAGTTACACTTTTCGCCTTGCTCCAAAACCTGAACCAGTACCCGAGGACAGCACACAAAACAAAAAATAGCCTACGCCCAGCCTACTACTACACCTGCTTTTTCCACTTCTTACCCAGTCCTCCTTTGCAACCCTTACTGAGAAACCAGAGCAATTTGATGTTGTCATTATCACCCATCGTGGTGGCTGGGGTAATGTCCCGCTCAAGAAATCGCCCGACATCTTCCCGATTGTAATAGGTATTCAAGACTACCTCGCCAGTAGAGGGGTTTCTTCGACTGTCATTCCTTATCATCGGGCTTCAGTTAAGCCCCCTGCCACAACCCCGAACTTTTCTACTCAGTTGAAAACATTAACTGAGATGTTCGACCTCCACCACTGTCAGGCTCGTCAGTGCGTATCCCAAATTGAGTCTCTCGCAAAGGCAAATAGGCAACTTAAATTTGTCTTTGTCAGCATCTCAAACGGTGCGGTTTTTGCCAATCAGGTTATGGAGCTGCTCCCTCCAGAATTGGCGGCGCAGACGTTTTCTATCGAGCTCGGTCCACCCTTCTGGCATGGCTTATTGTCCTGCGAAAACAATCTGATTTTCAATAACGAAGGCGCTGACCCTCTCACCACCGGTGAAGTCGAAATTGTTCTTGCCTCCCTGCTCGAAGGCATCAGGAATCTTCTCACCGGCTGGGTAAAAGGGAAAAACCACCGCCTCGAAGAGGTGTGGCATATCCCAGACCATGATTACATCTGGGATGAAATCGAGCCCACCGTCTTAGACTTTTTGGATAGACGCGTTATTCAATGTACCACCGCTAACCCTTGACAGGGGTTTTTTTCCTGTTATCCTATATGTCTGATGTTTTTAACTGCAAGGAGGATGTATGAAGATTAAGATTGCGCAGACATGGCTCGGCGCGGGGATTGTGCTCCTCGCGGCGTTCATATTTTCGGGCTGTCCGAAACCACCGCTTGTTCCGGAAAAACCCAGTGGACCACTTCTCGGTTACAAAAATGTTGTCTTCACCTGCTCTACTCGCACCACCGATCCATCAGGTGGTCAGGTTGCCTATCAGTTCGACTGGGGCGATGGCTCGCAATCTCAATGGTCCGGCTGGGTTGATGGTGGTGTTGTCTATGCCGATACCCACACCTACACTACCGCGGGCTCGATGGAAATTAAAGCCCGGGCAAAAAACTCCAAAGGCCGGGTTTCCGGTTGGTCTGAGCCGCTAATTATCGAAATCAGCCCGGGTGAAGGCGAAGTCCGCTGGCGATTTACCTATACCGACCCGGAATCACCCGAAGACTCCGCCGACTTCTCCAACCACATCTTCAGCATCGGACCCGAAGGCAATATCTACATTCCGGCGGCGGACATTCCGGCACTGATGTGCCGTAACGCCAACGGCAACCGGCGCTGGGAGTTCATACCGGAAGAGGAAGACGAACTTTCCATCGGGGCGACAATCAGCCCGGACGGCACGATTTACTTCGGTACCGAAGAAGGTAACCTTTACGCGGTCACTCCTTCTGGCCAGAAAAAGTGGAAGGTAACCTTCCGTTCCGGAATAGTTGCTCTACCCGCTCTTGGGTCGGACGGCACAATCTTTATCCAGACCGAAAACGATTCGGTATTTGCCATTGACCCAAACGATGGCGCCCGGAAATGGGTCTTCTATGCTGGTGGCGGAGAGCATTCACCCGTAATCGGTCCAGACGGCACAGTGTTTGTATCTCAGGACGACACCCTCTATGCCCTTAGCCCTTCGGATGGTCAGATAAAATGGCGTTACGGTATGCGGCAGGCGATAGCCGCACCGCCCGCGATTGACACCCGAAGTTCTGTTCTCTATGTAACCGACGAGGATGGCTGGCTTGCCTCGGTGAACCTTGCCGATGGAAATGAAAACTGGGCGGTGCGCTTCGTTGGCGAACTTTCGGCTCCGGTAATCGGTGGTGATGGCACAATCTACATCACCCTGAGTGGTACACTGCTCGCCGTTTCACCACAAAACGGCAACATCAACTGGCAGTTCATCCCGCCACTAACCGGTGACGCCTCAACCCCGGCGGTAAGCAATACTGGTGTCATCTACTTCCTTTGTGTTGGCTTAATAGACCAGCAAGGCGACCGGGATTCGCTCTACGCGGTCAACAGCGATGGCTCAAGGCGCTGGGCTGCAGGACTGGGCATTGGCACGCCCGGCGATTTTATTTCCGCCCCGAAGATTGACGATGCCGGCTATATCTATATCGGTGATGGCACCCGTGCCTGGTGTGTTGTTGGCTACGGTGGTCCGGCAGACTCCTCCTGGCCTATGTTTGGTGGCGACATCAAAAACACCGGTCGGGCAGAGTAAATCAATATGTTTAATCCTGTACCCTCTCAACCCGACCATCGCGAAATTGAGCCGCGGATACTCCGCTTCTGGGAAGAAGGTCGCCATTTTCACCGCCTGAAAGAACGCAACCGCGGCAATCCAAAGTTTCGCTTCCTGGACGGACCAATTACCGCCAATGGTCCGATGGGTGTCCACCACGCCTGGGGTAGAACCTATAAAGACCTGTTCCAGCGCTACAAAGCGATGCTCGGCTTTGACCAGCGGTTTCAGAACGGCTTTGACTGTCAGGGACTCTGGGTTGAGGTCGAAGTGGAAAAAGAACTGGGCTTCAAATCCAAAAAGGACATCGAAAAGTTTGGCATCGCCCGGTTTGTTGAAAAGTGCAAAGAACGGGTGATGAGGTTCTCCCGCATCCAGACCCAGCAGTCAATCCTCATCGGTCAATGGATGGACTGGGAAAACTCCTACTACACGATGTCCGAAGAAAACAACTACTCCATCTGGTATTTTCTTAAGAAGTGCCACGAACTCGGCTTAATTTACGAAGGAACCGATGTGATGCCCTGGTGTGCCCGTTGTGGCACCGCCATCTCTGATATGGAAATCGCCACCGAGGGTTACCGCGTCCTGACCCATCCGGCAGTCTTTGTCCGCTTTCCCATCTTAAACCGTGCTAACGAATCGCTCCTGGTCTGGACCACCACACCCTGGACCCTTTCTTCCAACACCGCTGCCGCGGTTCATCCCGACCTCATTTATGTCCGGGCAAAAAAGGACGGTGAAATATTTATCCTTGCCAAAGAGTTGCTCCGGGTGCTGGGTAACGGTGCTGAGGTCATTGAAGAGTTTCCGGGCAGCAAACTTGCCGACTTGAAATACCAGGGTCCATTTGACGAACTGCCCGCACAGCAAGGGGTTGAACATCGGGTCGTACTCTGGAAAGATGTCAGCGCCAGCGAAGGTACCGGCATCGTCCACATCGCGCCGGGCTGCGGTAAAGAAGACTTCCTCCTCGGCAAAGAGGAAAACCTCGCGGTCATTGCACCCCTGAACGAAGACGGCACCTTCAAAGAAGGTTTTGACTGGCTCACAGGCAAAGACGCCGCCCGGGTTGCACCCGAGATTTTTGAAAACCTCAAACAGAAAGGGTTGCTCTATCGGGTAGAAGATTACACCCACCGCTATCCGGTTTGCTGGCGCTGTGGCGAGGAACTGGTCTTCCGCCTCGTTGATGAGTGGTTCATCGCAATGGACCCCTTGCGCGAGGCGATTATGGCATCGGCAAAACAGGTGCGCTGGATTCCGGAATTTGGCCTTGAGCGGGAACTGGACTGGCTGCGCAATATGGGTGACTGGTGCATTTCCAAAAAGCGTTACTGGGGCCTTGCCCTTCCTATCTACAAATGCACCTGCGGCTGGTTTGATGTCATCGGTTCCCCTGAGGAGTTAAAAGAACGGGCGCGCACCGGCTGGGAAAAGTTTGCGGGCCACACACCGCACCGCCCCTGGATTGATGAAGTAAAAATCGGCTGCCCTAAATGTGGCAACCTCGTCTCCCGCATCAAAGATGTTGGCAACCCCTGGCTTGACGCTGGCATCGTGCCTTTCTCTACCACCCATTACCTTACCGACCGCAACTACTGGCAGGAGTGGTTCCCCTTTGACTTCATCACCGAATCCTTCCCCGGCCAGTTCCGCAACTGGTTCTACGCCATTCTCGCAATGAGCACCGTTCTCGAAAAATGCTCACCCTTCCGCACCGTGCTCGGTTATGCCACAATGAAAGCCGAAGATGGTCGGGAGATGCACAAATCCTGGGGCAACGCCATCGAAGTCGAGGAGGCGGTGGCAAAAATGGGCGCCGACACAATGCGCTGGGTGTTTTGTCGCCACAACCCGACCCAGAATCTGCTCTTCGGATTCAAGGTCGGCGAAGAGGTTAAGCGCAAACTCCTCACCCTCTGGAATGTTTACAGCTTCTTCGTCACCTACGCCCTTATCGACAAAGTCAACCCCACAACCTTAAATGTAAAAAAAGAACACCTCAGCCGCCTTGACCGCTGGATTCTCTCCCGTCTCAACAACCTCGTTTTGTTCACCCGCGAACGGCTTGAAGACTACGACTGTGCTGCAGCGGCACTGGCAGCGGAACAGTTTATCGACGAATTGTCCACCTGGTATGTCCGCCGCAGCCGGCGCCGGTTCTGGAAGTCTGCTGCCGACCAGGACAAATCAGCCGCCTACCACACCCTTTACACCTGCCTCGTTACTCTCATCAAACTCCTTGCGCCATTCATCCCCTTCCTTACCGAAGAAATCTACCAGAACCTCGTGCGCTCCTGTGACCCCAATGCTCCAGACAGCGTCCACCTCACATTCTATCCTGAACCTGATAAAACGCTCATCGACCCAGAACTGGAAGCCGATATGCAATTGGTGCGCGAACTGGTATCGCTGGGCCATGCCGCCCGGGAAAAGTCGCGCATCAAAGTGCGCCAGCCGCTATCCCGGATGTTCGTTATGGCAAAACCACCGGTTGACCAAAACCGCCTCGAACCCGACATCGAGATTATCAAAGACGAGCTGAACATTCGCAACATCATCTTTACAACCGGAACTCTCCCCGAAGGATTGGCAATAGAAGAGAGTGACCATTTTACCATCGGGATTGACACCCGGTTAACACCGGAACTGGAAGCCGAAGGTCTGGTGCGGGAACTCATCCGCCGGATTCAGAACCTGCGCAAAAATGCTGGATTTGAGGTTGCCGACCGCATCGTCCTTTCCTGCCAGGGTTCAGACCGGCTTAATCAGGCGGTCCATCTGTTCCAGAACTACCTCCAGCAGGAAACCCTGACGATAGAACTGAAATTTGAGCCCATTCCCGACCCGGAAATTGAAACGGAAATTACCGTAAACCGCGAGCCGGCACGGCTCGCCATCAGGAGGGTAAAAACATAATGGCGAAAGCAAAGAAAAAAACCGTCCGCCACATTTCAACTAAAGACCTGCGCCGTCTGGAACAGGCGCTCCTCAATGAAAAACAGCGCATCCTGCGCCAGGGCAACTTCACCCGTCAGGTAATGGATGTCCCGTCTAACACCGGCGACCTTTCCAGCCATCGCACCCATATCGCTGACCAGGGCACCGAAAACTTCCAGCGCGAACTCGCCTCCCAGTTACGCTCGATTGAATCCCGCTCCCTGCGCGATATTGACGATGCCCTCAGCAAAATTGCTGCCGGCACCTATGGCATCTGCGAACTGTGCGGCGAACCAATACCTCTTGCCCGACTTGAGGCGGTGCCCGCTGCCCGGTTCTGTATGAAGTGTGCGCAAAAAGAGAAAAAAGAAGCCTGACAAACCATCAACGCTTCTCGGTCCCGGGCCGAATCGGCACGCTTTTCTTCTCCCTTCCTGGACTCTTAACCATCAACCACGAACTCGAGATTGCCGTCTCGGCGCTGTTCATCCTCTACCTCTACATTACCTTGAAACCGTCCCGGCCAAGCATCTCCCCGCTGCGCACCTTTGTCTGGCTGGCACCCGCGCTTATCCTTTCCAACGCCCTGCTCGGTCCCAAACCCAAACTCCTTAACCTCTTCAGTACAACGGGCGCCCTCAACGGCATCCTTATCTCCTACCGTCTTATCTGGGGTGTTGTGCTCACCGGTATCCTCGTCACCGCCTGTCCGCAACAGCAACTCCTTGACTTCTTCCACAGCATCTTTGGCAAACAACTCGCCTCACTCTTAACCACCACCCTGCAACTCGTCCCCCTTTTCGCCGATATCCGCATCCCGGAACTGCGCCAGCTTCCTGATGCCATCGCCCGACGCCTCCAGCTGGCACAGCACCATTGCCTGAACCAAAACCCAATTTCCATCAACCACTCCGACAAAAGATTAAAACTCTTTTCTGCCGACCTCCTTCTCCTCATCCCTGCTGTCCTGTGTACCATTTTCTCCTTTATCTTTTGACCGATGAAACAAACCACTCCCCTGCGCAACATCCGGCTGACAATCGAGTTTGACGGCACTAACTACTATGGCTGGCAGATTCAGCCCAACCGACCAACTGTTCAGGGCGAACTCCAGAAAGCACTTTGCCAGCTGTTTGGCACCGCCATTGAACTTTACGGCTGCAGCCGTACCGACGCTGGCGTCTCCGCCCGCAACTACATCGCCAACTTCTTTACAAACTCTACCCTCCCCTTAGAAAAAATTGCACCGGCACTCAACTTCTATCTACCCCGTGACATCTTCGTGAAGTCTGCCGAACCCGTTCCTCTAAAATTCCACGCCCGCTACTCGGCGCGCGCCAAAACCTACTCCTACACAATTGTCCTCAACCGCTCACCGCTCCGCAGCCGCTACGCCTGGGAATACCCTTACCCCTTAAACCTTGACCGGCTCAAATCTGCCGCCCGCCTCTTTCTCGGTAAACGCGACTACAACCCCTTCTGCCACACCCGGGAGCCGAGCGGCGTCTGCCAGATTTTCTCCATCCGGATAAAAACCAGTAACGACCAGATAACCGTTTTCATCCGGGGTGACCGCTTCCTTTACAAAATGGTGCGCCGAATTGTCGGTGCAATGGTCGCTTATGCCTCGGGCCGCATCACCCAGCAACAAATCCGTGCCGCCCTTGCCGGGAAAAAGTCGCGGCCGTTCCCGACCGCACCTGCTCAAGGGCTCATTTTGGAATCGGTCCGCTACTGAGCCTGATAACGCCGGGCAGCATCGTTCAGCGCCTGCTCCGGCGTTTTGATGCCGAGCGTTGCTGCCTCCAGTTCTTCAACCAGCGCCTTCCTACCGGCAAGCCACTTTAGCCCGCGCGGCTCAAAAACCCCGAACTCCATCTGCTCATACGCCGCGCGCAAACCCGGTGTCTTGTCCAGCCGCTCCTTCATCCGCGGGTCGTCAAGGCACCGCCGGTGAATTGGCACATACCAGGTGCCTAAAGACCACACCACCTGCTGCTCCGGCGCAATAAACCACTTGATAAACCGCCACGCCGCCTTCTTCTCCTCCGGCTTTGCCCGCTTGAACATCCCGATGTTTGTCCCATAGATAATTGCGGCCCGCCTTTTACCCCAAGCCGGCACCGGCGCCATTCCCACCGGAAAACTTTCCTTGTCAACCACTGGTGCCCGCCAGGTCGAACTGCCGGTCAAAGTCGCAATCCTGCCGATTAAAAAGTCGTCCATCGGATTCCGGCCCGTCATCGTGGTCTGGACACTGTCCTGGTAAATCAAATCCACCTGAAACTTAAGCACCTCAACGCCGATTGGACTGTTAAACTCTGGCTTGCCATCCTCCTGGTCTAAAAACCTGCCACCGCGCTGAAACAGCATCGAGCCAAAAATCCAGATATCGGTCCCGTTTGCTGTTGCCCACACCTCAACCTCACCCCGCTGATTCCGACGCACCAGCCGGCGACACATATTGCGAAACTCCTCCCAGGTAGCGGGAAACGAGTCATAACCTGCCGCCTTCAACATATTCACATTGTAATAGTAAACCGGCACACTCTTATTAAACGGCAGGGTCAAAATCTTCCCCTCCCAGCGGTTGTTTTCCAGCAGCCGGGGATAAATATCAGCCCGCTCCTCCGCACTCAACCCATCCGGTCCATTCATATAATCCTCTAAAAACTCCAGTTCGCCCGCGGCAAACAACTGTGTTGTCCAGTTCTCATACATCTGGGCAATTGTTGGTGGACTCTGCACCGCTACCGCGCCCAGCAACTTCTGCGCCAGTGCATCGTAATTCCCCATCCCCACCAGTTCAATATCAATATCTGGATTCTCCTTCTCAAACTGCTCAACCATCGCCTTCAGGGTCTTCTGCGCCTCTCCGCCCATCGCATGCCAGAACCGCACCGTAACCCGCTTCGGTTTCGCGCGACAGCCGCTTCCGACTACAAGAAAAATCAAACTGAAAATCAGCAACCTTCTCACACCACTATTCTAAAAACCTCTCAAATTAGGTCAACAAAAAAGGGCGTCCGAAAACCGGACGCCCTTTGAAACCTGTTTCCGCTATCGCAAAACCGACGCCTTCATCCGCACACTACTGGCACCAGCAGCAACCTCATAAAAGTAAAGACCGTTCGGTACCGGCTTACCCGCATCATCGGTCAAATTCCAGACCACCGACTGATTACCCATCGGTAGCGTACCGGAAAACACCGTACGCACCAGTTCCCCGGAAGCGGCATAGACCCGCACCGTAACTGGACTTGCGGCGGGCAGACTGAAACTCAGCCTTTGACTCATTCCAGCCGGGTTCGGGAAAACGCGCACCAGCTCTGGTACCGCTGACCTCTTCTCCTCCTTCACACCGGTCAGATAGGGTTCAATCCAGCTCCGGATGAGTGCCTCATTAAAACCTTCCATCGACCCGACCACGATACCCGCGGTATCAATCACATAGTTCAGCGGGATGTAGCCATTCATCCGATAGGCACTCCAGGCAGGACCACCATCACGGAAAAACGGATACGAGTACTGCCGGGCATAAACCTTCACCACCGAATTCATATCCTGAAACAGATTGATTGCCAGTGGCACATAACCCTGAGCGCCATACTCATCATACATTGCCTGAATTCGCGGCAACTCCGCGAGGCAACCTGGTCAGGTGGACTGCCAGAAAAAGAGCTGGACAACCTGCCCCCGGTACTCCGAAGGCACAAGATGTGTAACCCAGGCGGTGTCCGGAATTGAAACATCCGGAGCGGGGTCGCCGGGTTGCGGCCAAGCCATTACCAAAGCCGGTGTCAACAGCAAAAACGCCATTACACCAACCTTCACGAACTTCAACAAACGCACCTCCTTTTTGGTTCTACAACCATTCTACTCGCAACTTTACCCATGTCAACTCACGCCATCACCCTTCCCAATAAAATAGCAACGCACACCGTGCGGATAATAAGCCTTTATCCAATAAATCGCCTACAAATTCAACAAATAACCGTTCGTCTTCAACACTTATTGCGTAAATGTCTAAATTTAAAGTAACAGCGGGTTAGTTTCTGAAAGCGGAAAGAATTTTCAGCGCTTCCTCTTCGCTCTTTTCAATGGCAACTTCTACTGCCTTTTTTGCTGTCTCTAACAATTCCTTTGCTTTTCTTCTTGCCTCATGAGATTGCTGAACTAACTCGGCAATTTTTTGCTGGGTTGATAGACGAAGAAAAGGGATTTTTAATTTTTTAACTTGCTCTGGTTTCCAATGAAGTATAACAGAGCCTCCACAATCCCTTTCTATCTGCATTTTTCCAACAATCGAATTTATACATAAGGCAAGATACTCTTTATTTATTTGGCTTTCGTTTATTTGTAAGTTTAAGATACCGCTTGAAATTATTCCTTCTATTTGTTCTTTTACAACATAAGCAATCCCAGGGGTTGCATCCTTGGTTAAAAGAAAATCGCCTTGTTTGGGTTCATAAGTTCCTTTTAATTGCTGGTATAACCCTTCACTTAGATATTTTTGGTCTCTGTCAGTAAATCCGTTTATAGAAAGATTGCTTACTCTAATAAATGGCTTTCCTTCGTCTTGGTAATTCTCGCTTCCAACTTCTATACCTTTTTGAATGCTCAAAATAAATTTTCTTAAGGGTAGCATCTCTATACTTTTTTGTCTCAATTTCTCAATCACCTCTTCATACGCTGGCTGAAAATATTCGGCATCAATTCTATGGGCAGTGAAAGCATCGGAAAGATTAGCAATATATGTTTTTTGATATTTTGGCTTGAAGTCTTTTAACCCGAGTTCTTCTAAAAAAAGGTTTTCGGCTTTGAAGTAGAGGGAGTAAGAATCCTCTATGAATTTTTCTATTTTTAAAAAACACGAACCTAATTTGTTTTGTACTTGTTTAGATATAACAGGTATTTTGAACGAACCTATTTGAAAAGAATTTAAATATGCTTGAGCATTACCTGTAACAAATCTAAAAATTTGCAATTGCCCATACTTGGAAAGAAAAAACAATCCAGCATAGTAAGGCTTAATACTTGGGTCTAAAATTCTAACTCTTGCTATATTTTGATTTATGTTACCTTCATTAATACTATCTTGGACAATAGCTATCTGACCAATTGTTCCTCCGACCGCAGCAAACAATATATCACCAGGATGAATAGCAGATTTTTTATTTTGTTGGTGAAATTCATTTTTGCAAAAAACAATTTCAGCTTTATTTACCATTCCTATGGCAAAATTTTGAGACCTGACAAAAGGTATTCCTTGTTCTTCAAAAATTCCTCCAGGCGGAGTTGTGCCAAAAGCAACATCAGAAATAGACTTGAGCGTTCTTGCGTTAAATTTATGTATGGTTTTAAGATTATTAAAGATAGGTTTGTAATACTCCGCATCTATCCTTTTTGCCCCCTCAAGTTCTGATAATTTTATAATGCTAAATACCGCCATTTTATCATCTCCAGAAATCAAAACCCTGTTCTTTAGCAAACTTAATGAATGCTTCTGCGATTTCGTCTAAATCATGGTCAATTACTGGGTGTCCGTGTCTATCTAAAGCAATGGAACCATCAGGGTTTTTCTTGTACCTATACTCTCCGCTTTCGTTCTTAACCGGCTTCTCATTAACCGCAAAGAAAATCGGGTAGTCCAACTCTTGCATCACCTTTCCGTCAAGCCAGTATTTCTTAAATGCTTCTGTAATCCTTTCATCATTTATGACTAAACTTATCTGACCCGCCAATGTCCTTTGAGAAATTTCTTTTATGAGTTTATCTATCTTCTTTCGTAATGTCTTTATTTCCTTTTTCAATTCTGCTTTTCCTGTAGCATCTACACTTTGGAGTTCCTCCGCTTTTTCTGTTAGAACTTCTTCTAATTCGGACTTCTCCTGAACCAAAACAGCAAGGGGTTTCTTCCCTTCGTTTTCTTCTTCTTGCCCTTCTATTTCTTCAACCTCGCTTTCCTCTCGTGGTAATTCCTCAATGTCTTCTCTGCTTTCAAAATAGGATTCAAGGAAAGAGTTGAGTTCTTCTGGTATTTCATCTTCCTCTACCGAACTATCCCAAGTTATGTTTTGATATTGCTCTTTTAGGTTTTCCCAAAATGCTTCCCATTCACCCTCGTATTTTACCCTTATCTGCTGAATCTCCTCTTTTTCTTCATCCGTATATTTTTGTAAGAACAAAACGCTTGTTTTTGTCCCGGTATGTGGTTTGAATGTGTTAACATGCAAGCCTACCACCGCTAAAATCCTTGCCTCATCAATAACAAATCTTCTGATGTATTCAGCATTTGTATTGTTAAGTAACCCTTGAGGTAAAACAATAGCCATCCTTCCACCAGGTCTTATAAATTGTAAAGAGCGCTCCAAAAAGAGAATATGCCTGCCGATTTTGTTTACCCATCTTCCGTTTTTCTCAGCCAGGCGATAGAGTCTTAAAATATCTCTTTCCTTTACCGTGCCAGCAAATGGTGGATTGGTCATTAAGACATCAAAGTCAAAGTATAAAAAGTTCTCTTGATTTTCGCGGTCTCTTTCGGGGTTGTCAGGGAATCTTAACAGTCTGCCTCTTAAGCCCGATTCTGTTTCATCTTCCCATGTATGAGGTGCTAATGAGTTGTCTTTATAGACATGGGACCTTCCATCTCCTACGATTAAGTTAATTGCCTTGGCAATCTTTACCGCCTTTTTGGCAAAGTCAATCCCGTAAATCTTAGTTTGCGCGAAATTTCTTGCGTTTTCAGGCAGGGGTTTTCCGCTTATCATTCCGCCTGCAACCCACATCACCGAATGCAAGAGAAATCCCGCAGAACCACAGGCTGGGTCAATGACGAATTCACCTGCTTTAGGATTGAGCATTTTAACGACCATATCTTCAACTGGACGCGGGGTAAAAAATTGCCCTTCTTTCTTTTTGGAAACCTGTGGTATTAGATATTCAAAAGCCTCATCGATAATGCGTAAATTAGAATTAAACAACTTTATTTTTTCTAAAAAAGAGACACAAACTTTTAAATGGTCATTTCTCAACTCAATTTTATCTGTTGGCTCAAAAACCCCCTGCCATTCTCTTTTTGCGCCTTCTAACAGAGTTGTTACTGCTCTTTTTACCTGTTCGGAGTTTCTGTCGCCAACAAAAAATTCTAACTGATAAGATGAATTATTGATTCCTTGCCATTCATCGTAGAGTTTGGCGTAGATTAACTTAAAAATTTCCTCAAATGGGTCCACTCCTGCATTGCCTAAAACAAGTTCCTCTAAATCCAGCAATATCTTTTTAAGGGTAGTTTTACCCTTTTTTAATTCATCATTTTCTTCAAGCCAGTTAATACTCCATCTTTCAGTTAAAATATCTCTCAGTGTTTCTGTAACCTTTGGTAGTCTTGGAATCTCCACAAAGATATTTGGTTCTTCGCGATGAAGCCTTATCATTTCATTCCCATTAGACCAAACACCAATCGGTGCGCCTTCTGCATTACAATAACTCTTTAATTGTTCCAAGCCTGCGGTTCTTTGAGGCCTTTTTACCTCAAAGATTATATATGGGTGTTGTAAATCATTGTGAAGTACAACTATATCTGCCAAACCAGAATCTCTTGAGCCAAAATAAACCACCCTCTCAACATCCACTCTTTCTCTTGGATAATTATATTCATTCAATAATCTATAAATCCACAGTTGTCTGACGATTTCTTCAGGGTTTGCCCCCCTGTATTTATCTTTAATCTGGCATCTGATATAAAACCTTCCATCCCGTTCTATAATCATTGCTTCCACAGCGTTTATCTCATCAGGCGTGAAAAGAGACAATCCATGTTTCACATCTGAAGCGGAAAAAATCTGGTTTATTTTCGATTGTTGAGTCTGGGACATCTACACCCCCTTTTATGCATAATGACTTTTCAGTCTGAAATAGCCATTGCTACATTCCGTGCCCGCAACTGCATCTTGCAACGAAATGTAAGGCTCTTCTCCTTGAGTCATTATTTTACTCTTCTTTGCCACAGCATAGGGCAAAAGTTATTTTGCCTTCAGTATAATCACCCAGTCCGCTAAGTCAATTTAGAAAAAAAGGACAATCTTTATTACTAATTAGCGACCGTGCCGGCGTAAAAATCGGGCAGATTCCAAACCATAAAAACGGCATCAGCCGAAAAATTCGCCACCGATTCCCACTTATTAACCATACCAAAGAAAGCCCTGGTTACTACTCCCGGAACGACCCAGGGGACCGTTACCGGTACCCTACCCACTGCGGTAATCCACTGGATTTCAATAAGTTAATGGAGCGTGAAAAAGGCGGGAGTTTGGGGTCTAAAAGATAAGGAGACCATATCCGTAAAATAGAACGCGGTTTTTGTCGTAAAGCCCGATTTTACAGTTTCAGGAGCGTTGCCGGGTCAATCGGTTTGCCATCTTTTCTGATTTCAAAGTGGAGGTGGGGCGCGCTTGCCTGTCCGGTCATTCCGACCTTACCGATTATCTCACCCACCTTGACCGTATCCCCGCGCTGGACCAGCCAGTTTTCCAGATGGCCATAGTAACTTTCGTAGCCCTTTTCGTGCCGTAAAAGGAGGTATCTGCCGAACTGTTTGTCAACCCCCCTTTCCAGAACAACCCCATCTGCGGTCGCCCGCACCAGGCTCCCTTTCTGGCAGGCAAAGTCAATCGCCATATGCTCAATACCCGCCCCGCGCGAGACCACATAGTTGCTCACCGGCACCAGTACCGGCAGGGGTTGACTACCCCAGGGTTGATTTTTGACCCAGTCAGGCAGTTCGGCTGAGTCAACCATTCCGGTCTGCCAGTTAACCGGTGGTGGTGTCAGGTCAACCCCGAGCATCTTTGCCAGTTTCTCCCGCTCCTTTTCAAGAAACTCCAGCCGCTCCTGGAGCGCGGTCACCTTTTTGAACTCCTGTTCCAGTTGCCGGTTGCGCCGCGCCAGATAAACCATCCGGCTGAATCGGTACGCCCCGGACGCCACAAGTCCGAACGCAACAAACAGCATCACCGTCATAAACACGAGCACGACAAACAGAAATCGTGCCAGACCGAGCGAAAGGCTAAACCTTAGCGAGTTGGGTGTGTAGTTGCCGAAGATGAAAACGGTAATCTCTTTGCGTGCCACTTACGGTTGTCTTTTCAGAATTTTAACAATGCGGTTCAGGTCCTCTTCAGAAAAGAACTCAATCACCAGCCTGCCCGGTTTTTTCTCGCCCGCCGCCGGAAAGATTATGACCCGGGTCTGAAACACCTCCTGCAGCGCCTCTTCCAGTTCTTTGATATGGACATCCTTCTCCTTTTCCGGTTGCCGGACCCGCCGCTTTCCTTCGCCACATAAACGTTCCAGGGTCCGCACCGACAGCCCTTCGTTTATCACCCGCTCACACAGCTCCACCTGTTCGCGCCGGCTGTTGATGCTCAAGAGCGCCCGGGCATGTCCGGCTGTGATTAAACCGGCGGCAAGCGCATCCCGAACCCGGAAGGGCAGTGCCAGCAGTCGCAACGCATTGGTCACCGTGGAGCGGTCTTTGCCGACCCGGCGCGCAATCTCCTCATGGGTCAGGTGAAACTCATCGGCAAGTTTTTTGTAAGCAAGCGCCTCTTCAATCGGGTTCAGGTCTTCGCGCTGCAGGTTTTCCACCAGCGCCTGCTCCAGCATCTCCCGGTCCTCAACCGCGCGCACCACCGCAGGCACGGTTGTCAATCCCGCCGCCTTTGCCGCGCGCCAGCGCCGTTCACCCGCCACCAGTTCGTAACCGTCCCGGCGCCTTCGCACCACTACCGGCTGCAAAACCCCTTTCTCCTTGATTGACGCCACCAGTTCCTGAAACTTCGGGTCGTTTTCCCACTGTTTGGCACCCCGTGGCTGAAACGGATTGGGTCTGATTTCGTCAACTGGAATGGGCCGGAACTCGGCTGCCAGCGCTGCCTGGGTTCGTTCGGGTATGATGGCGTGAATCCCCTTGCCCAATGCCCGGCGTTTTTCCTGGGCGCTGTCGCTCATTTTTCCTCCCCTTTCTTCTCGTAGCGGGCAAGCAGTTCATCCGCCAGCGCCAGATAGGACTGGGCACCTGCTGACTGCCCGTCGTATGCAAAGATTGGCTTGCCAAAACTGGGCGCTTCGGCGAGCCGGACACTGCGCGGTATCACCGTGTCAAACACCTGCTCCTTGAAAAAGTCCCGCACCTCCTTCTCCACCTGCTGACAGAGGTTGAGCCGACTCGAAAACATCGTCAAGAGCACCCCCTCAATCTCCAAGAGGGGATTGAGGCTCGTGCGCACTAAATTGAGCGTCTCTAAGAGCCTTGACATCCCTTCCAGGGCATAGTACTCCGCCTGCACCGGGATAATCACCCCGCGCGCGGCGGTCAAACTGTTGATGGTCAGGAGCAAGAGGGAGGGCGGGCAGTCGATGATGATAAACGAGTACTTGGGTTCGATTAACCCAAGCGCCCGACTCAACCGAAACTCCCGCTGTTCCGCATCCACCAGTTCCACCTCCGCACCTGCAAGGTTGATGGTCGCCGGCAGTAAATCCATTCCGGGAAACGGGTTATGGATAATCGCATCGTCAACGCGCTGGGCTTCCAGCAGGGTTTCGTAAACCGATACCGCAACCTTGCTGCGGTCCACGCCCAGCCCGATTGTAGCGTGTGCCTGCGGGTCCATATCAACCAGGAGGGTGCGCGGCTTCCGGATTGCCAGTGCCGCGGCGAGATTAACCGCCGTCGTGGTTTTGCCCACACCGCCTTTTTGATTACAGATGGCAATCCGGCGCGCCATTACTCAAAATTTAGCCGAAAGGCCTCCCCTGTCAACACAGTCAACAATCCGCTACCGGCGCCAAACCGCCCTGTTCAGAATCGGAACTTCAGCCCGAAAGAGTAACTGAACGCGGCAAGGTTGTCGATTGCCTCGCGGTGCCACTCCGGTGCGATGTTTATCATACCCTCCAGAATCAAGCCACCGCGCCGGGTGGTGAGAAACTGCCAGTTGCTGTACAGATTGAACTCATTAAATCGGTAATCGGACTGAAATCCGGAATCGGCAGCAATGTAGCGCCGCATGCCCAGCCGGTCTTCAATGGTCAGCCCGAGCCCGCCCGGTGTAAACACCTCAGCCCCGAGGGAAAAAGCCCATTCATTGTAGTCCTGCTCATCCTGCCGCTGTGTATTCCGGCTCAACTCCCAGTGCGGTCCGAACCGTAAGGCAAAACTCGAGCCCAGCCGCCACTCGCCTTCCAGCTTGAGCCGATTTTCCGCCTGATTTTGATACACCGCGGTTGTCTCATCAAACTGCGTCAGCCGAAAATCCTCCTCAATCGTCAGCGCCCAATCGGTACCAAAATCCTGGGTAAAGGTCACATTGGGATGCTCCTCCCAGTAAGAACGGAATCGGTCCGGATAGCGCCGCCTTGCGAAGTAGTTGTCAATCCCGAACCGGCTGCCGCCCATTGTGTAAACCTCGGCGCCACCGTAAACGGTGTGCTCAGCATAGTTGTTCGTGTCAGCGCGCGGCACGAGCAACCGATTGTTCCCATAGACCAGAGTAAAGAACAGTCCATCATCCGGCTTCAACTCAGCACCAAGCCGGACCCGATTTAAAAGATAACTGGTGTTAAAACTGTCTTCGGGCAGATAGCGCTGCAGTTCCAGCCCTTCACTGAGATTAAGGTTCCAGCCTGACCCCAGGGCGAAGTCAAGTTCCAGACTCAGATTGTTGTTCAGGTAAGAGGTATAAGATACCGAATCGGTCTTCAGTAAAAAACCCGGATGGTAGTACTGCAGTTCACCGTCATACTTACCCTGCAGTTCCAGCCAGGAACTGACCGGCAGGGTAGCGCTTAAATTGAGCCGGTCCCGTATCGAACGGGTAGAAAAAGCCAAGCCGTTACCCGCGCTCCATTCGCCTTGCCTTATCCCAATCCGGTCGTTCCCCTTCTCTGCCGATTCGAGCCAGAAGTCCCAGAAAAGCCGCAGTTCTGTGTCAAGGGCGCTGGTGTCCCGCGTCACGGTGTCAATCACAATGTAGTTTTGCGCGAAGTAGTCGCCGCTCACACCGATTTCGTTTTTGGGGTTCAGACTGAAGATGAAAAGATAGAGGCAAATCATTCCGAATCGGGCGCAGGTGTTTCGGTTTCCAAAACCTCAAGCGCCCGGTTCATCAACCGCTGTGCCTGCGTTGCCTCCTTAAATGCCGCGGCTAACTTCCCTGCCTTTTGCAGTTCACGGGCGGTCTGCTGGTGGTTGCGCGCCTCAAAGAGCAACCTCCGGGCTTCACCGCTTTTCTCCTTCTCCAGTTGTTCGGACCACAAATCGAGCAACCGCTCGGTCTCATTGAGCGTAGTTTCAAGAAGTTCCGGGCTGACATCCTTGTTGACCAGCGCCCAGGCACGCAAAGTTAAATCCCGGCTCGCCAGAGTCAAACGCAGCGCCCTGCCCAGAAACCGCTCCCGAAACCGGTTGCGTGCCTGAACCTGCCACTCATTGGCACGCTGGAACATCTCCTGTGCCCGGACATTTTTTGCCGCCTGAATCGGACCCTTTGCCCGTTCCTGAATCCGTTCGGTCCGCTCCAGTTCCAGTTCCACCCTTTCCGGTGCCAGTATCTGCCTGAGCAGTTTGAGCGCGGCACCGATGTGCTCGCGCGCGGCTATTGTAAACCGCAGCGCCATCCGATAGCGCCGGGCACGGAAGTTGTCTTCAGCGGCTGCCTGTTCTGAACGTGCCATCTGCCACAAATCGCGTGCCCGCTGGTCCTCAATCCGATTGACCAGCGGCTCTGCCTCCTGCATTAACTGCGCGGTCCGCTCTATCTCCTGCCGGACCCGCTCCGGGTTGTTCACCACCATATCAAGCGCCTGCCACGCGCGCTGCCTTGCCGCCAAGGTCCGGCTCAATGCCCAGCGATAACGCCGGCCCCGATACCCATCCCAGGCGCTGTTCTGAATCTCAATTGCGCTTCTCAATACGGTCCGGGCTTCCTCGTTTCCGGACGGTTCAACCACCAGTCGTGCCCGTTCAATAATCTCGTCGGTCCGGCGCAGTTCGGAAACGACCTTGTCCGGACTCTGGGCAAGAACCGTGCCCAGTAAGACCAGAATCAGTAAAGTTAACCTTTTCATATCCATCTTCACGTCAATTAAAAGCAATCGCCGTGCCAGAATTACAACAGATTGAAAATACGTCGCTTAACATTTTGTCCGGGTTAGACAAACTGAACATTCCTGTACCATTCTGGCTCAAAATGTTCACTCGCCATCCTGTGTCTCAATCCCGAACTTTGCCAGTTTTGTGTACAGCATCCGCCGCGTAATCCCGAGCAGTTTTGCCGCCTTGGACTTGTTGCCGCCCGCTCGCGCCAGCGCCTCTTCCACCATTTTGCGCTCCATTTCCCATAAGGAACCGGGTGAGTCCGAGTCTGATTTGCGGGCAAACACCGGCTCGGGAAACTGAATAAACTGGGGTTTTATCTCCCCTTTTTCCGATAAAATCAGCGCCCGCTCCAGCACATTCTCAAGTTCCCGCACATTACCGGGCCAGTCATAACTCAGCAATGTTTTCACCACATCTTCGGAAAGTTCCTTCTGATAACCCAGTCGGGACAAAATGTGCCGGGCAAGCGCCGGAATGTCCTCTTTGTGCTCACGCAATGGTGGCAGATGTATCGGAAATACCGCAAGCCGGTAGTAAAGGTCCTCTCGAAACCTGCCCGCACGGACCTCTTCCGGTAAATTCCGGTTTGTTGCCGCCACAATTCGGGCATCAACCGTTATCGTCTCTCTGCCGCCGAGCCGAACAAAACTTCTGTCCTGGAGAAAGCGCAAAAGTTTCACCTGTAACGACGCGGTGATTTCGCCAACCTCGTCCAGAAAGAGTGTTCCACCCTGCGCCTGCTCCAGCCGGCCCGATTTTCGGCTCGTCGCGCCGGTAAACGCCCCCTTTTCATAGCCAAAAAGTTCTGACTCCAGCAGGGTCTCAGGCAGTGCGGCGGCATGCATCACGACAAACGGGTTTTGCGCCCGGTTGCTCAAACGGTGAATCATCCGTGCCACCAGTTCTTTGCCGGTGCCGCTTTCACCGGTGATAAGTACCGTGGCGTCGCTCTGTGCCACCTTGGCAATCAAACCCTTGACCTTCGCTATTGCCGGGCTATCACCCACCAGTTCCGCAAACCGGCTGGTCAGTTTCAGCTCCTCTTTCAACTGCCGGTTCTCATCTCTGGTCTTCTGATGCTCCCTTATCTTTTCCAGCACCGCCTGGAGGTGGTCCAGCGCCACCGGTTTTGTGATGAAGTCAAACGCACCCTGTTTCATCGCCGCTACCGCCAGGGCAATCGTACCATAACCGGTGATGACCACAACATCGCCTTCGGGATTTACCTGCTTTGCCTTTGCCAGAACCGCCATGCCATCCACTGGCACCATCTTCAAATCGGTAATCACCACATCAAACCTCTCCTGCTCCAGAACCCGGACCGCCTCTTCACCACTGAAAACCGGCTTCACCTCATAACCGAGTTCGCGCAGATTTTCCGCGGTCATCTCGCAGAACCGCCGCTCATCGTCCACCAGTAAAATCTTCATACCGGCAACCAAACCTCCACGGTTGTACCCTGCTCCGGCGCACTTCTCAACCGCACTGCACCCTGATGCAGTTCAACAATCCGTCGCACCACAAACAGCCCGAGCCCGCTCCCCTTCTCTTTGGTCGTGAAGAACGGCTCAAACACCCGGCTTTGGTACTCCTTTGGTATGCCCGAACCATGGTCGGTAACGAGCACCGTTAGCCAGCGTCTGCCGCCCTTCTCCGCGGTTTTCGCCTCAATCCTCAACAATCCACCCTGCGGTTGTGCCTGGAGCGCATTGAGAAACAGGTTCATAAACACCTGGCGCAACTGCAACTCCGAACCCCGGACTTTGGGCAACTGTTCCAGCCGGTTTTCAATCCGTATCCCGTTGCGGTTCAACTCCTCCTCCATTCGTGTGAGAACCTGACCAATCAATGCGCCCAGGTCAACCTCTTCCATCTCACCCGGCTTGCCTGAGCCGATGCTCAAATAGTTGGTCAAAGTCCGGTTGAGCCGTTCCACCTCCTCCCGGATGTAGTCAAATGTCGGGTCGTTTTCTGCCCCGTACCGAATCTTCAGCCGCTCGGTTGTGGCAAGGATGGTGGCAAGCGGGTTCCGGATTTCGTGTGCCAGCGCTGCCGCCATTTCACCAAGCAGGGCGAATGTGCCCGCGCGCGCCGCTGCCTGCTCCAGTTTCAGGGCGTGCCGGGCGATGCTCAAAAGCGCCAGAACCAGCGCGACCAGTGCAATCAGACTCAACCCGTTGACAAACAATAGCGAATTGCGGTAAAGGGTTAGACTGCGGAAAAACCGCGCATCCGCCTCAACCCCGAGCACGCCATCAATCGTACCACCAGCACCGTAAACCGGTGCATAGGCGGTTTTCAGATAGTAAGGTCCGGCTGCGAACAGTCGGGTCCGGCTTGGCATCCCGCTGAAAGCTGATAAGATTTCGGTTGCATCCAGTTCCAGCATCGGGTCGGTCTTTCCTGCTGCTGCGGGCTCCCGCACATTAAACACATAGCGCAGACTCTCGTCAACAAGAAAGATGTTGAACAGGCCCGCTTCGTTCATCGTCTCATTCAGCGCCCGCACCTGCTCCGGTGTCAACTCCCGGGTTCGCAACTGCGTGGCAATCGTCTTTGCCACCGTTTCCAACCGGTTCCCTAACTCCTCTTCGAGCGCCGCTCGACTCCGCGACAGCACCAGCCAGCTGTGGACATTGAAAACCGCAATCACGAGCACCGTCAATACCAGCGCATAAATGGTGAACCGCCGCACTTAAATCGTACTCCTGGTCAAACCATTTCGCTCACCGCACCACCGTGACCTTCTTTACCCCGCGATAACCGGCATCGGTTTCATACCGCATGAAGTAAACACCGGGTGCTAAACTGCCGACCGAACTCTTTCCTGCCTTACCGAAATTTATTGAATGCATCTCTGCCACCACCCGACCTGTGATGTCCACTATCCAGACCCGGACGCCTTTTGCACCGCTCCCGCTTGCCAGTTCTGCTAAATACCTCTCGAGCATCACCGGGCTTGACACCGTCGGTATTGACTTAACGCCCTTTTCCTCACTCGCTTCGTCCATAACCCCGAGCCGCGGCACTGTGGGTCTTGAAGCCAAACCCATTGCTGGTACATAGCGCCACATTTCCAAAGTCTTGTTGCCTTTCAGGGCAAAAAACACACCTCCACTAAAATGGGCGATATCACCGCCGGCTTTAACCCGCTTCCTTTTGCCGGTCGAACCGAGCTGGGGAATGGTGTCAAGCTCCTCCCAGCGGGCTTCAGCCGTCCGATAACACCAGAACTCCGCGGTATTACCACCTTTCAGGGCGTAAATAACACCGTCGTAATACGCGGCACCACCACCATCCTTGGACTTTTTACTCTTACCGGTCCGCGTGCTCTGCCGCGGAATGCCGGGCAGGGGTGTTGTACTCCAGCGGTTGCTCTCGATATCAAACACCCACAACTCCTCGTTGTTTGCCCGATGGGCATAGATGTTGTTAACCCCATCGTAAACCAGCCAGGAACCCTCTTTCCACTTTCCAATCGGCGCATCTGGAAGCACACTCCACTCACCGGTTGCGGTGTTGTAACGCATAAAATCGCTGTAATAACCCTTTAACAGGTACAGATAGCCGGTGTCGTTTTTCGTTAGATATACCATATCGCCGCCGCCCTTCACCGCCTTACCACTATTACCCAGCGGAATATCAGATAGCTGTTCCCACCGGTCTTCAGTTGCGTGGTAACACCAGAAACCCCTGGTATTATTACCTTTAACTAAATATACCTTGCCTGCACCAGCCACAACACCCCGCGCACCCTTTTTCGGCAACCTTTCCTCTCTTCCCGGCAAAATCGGCGATAGGATACGCCAGGTGTCAGTAAACGGCTCATAGGCATAAAAGTCGCCTGTTTTGTTGCCTTTGCCCGCGTAAATTACACCCGAATTTTCATCCGCGGCAATCCAGCCCCCATCTTTAACCGCCGCGCCGGAAGGTTGGGCCGGCATTGGCACCACCTCGTGCCAGCCCGCCTGCCATACCGGCGTCACCCAGAACTCACCAGTTTTGATGTTGTTTGCCTGCACCTGGTCAAATGGATAATAGACACTGCACCGCACCGCCCATCTGCCACCGGTGTTCAATGAACAGGGCGCAAATGTGACAAGCAGTTCGGAATTGCCTGGGGGTTGGTTCACAACATTCTGTTGAGCGCTATAAACCGGTTGCCCTTGAGCGTTGTTAATCACCAACCACATCTGATATGTCGCATTCACATTGCCCGGATTCTGGGCTGCTACCACGGGCGTAATTACACTTCCTGCCGGATACCGGTCGGTTGGCACCACAATCCTTGACACCGTCACATCGCGCACCCGTACAAAAACCGCACCGGTGTCCCGGTCATTTTCCGGCACCACATCGTTCATCAGTTCGGTTGAACAACTGACCACCAGACTGCCCCTTTCCCGGGCATACCAGCGCGGGAAAATCAACTCGTTTTCGGTGTTGGGCTGATGAAAATATGCCGTTTCCACCTGACAGTAATTTGCGCCGATTCTGAGCCGGACCGGATAACTCTCCATCCTACTACCGTAGTTGAAAAGTTTCACCACCGGTGTCACACCCATACCCGAATCTACCATCCCAACCGGTGCCAGAATCGCTGTGCAGGCAACATCCTTTGCCACAACATCACAGGACCCGATATAGGGTCGGAGGTCTTTACCCGTAACCACAATCTGAAGCGAGCCGGTGTTTATCGGATTGATTTCAAAAATCGCCTGGCCCTGACTGTTCGTGCTGGTGTACTCATAGACGGTTGAATCCATTGATATACAGACCACCGCATTCGGTACCGGTGCGCCACCCGCCCGCACTGTTACCACAAAAGTCTGAGGCTTTCGCAGGATAACCGAATCGTGTTCCACCTGTAAGGTTTTTACCGGTCCGGTCCAGACATTGAGCTCTGGGTCGCCCAACAGGTTCCATTCAAGATAGCGCACCGAATCTCCATAAATTGAATCAACCCAGAACTTGCCGCGCAGTGCCGCCTTTCCCAATCGGTACTCACCCTCTTCGTACAGCGAATGGAAAAAACCCCGAAAACAGGCGCTCCGGTACCGGGAAAGGTGGTTACCCGAACGGGTTGTTCCAAAAAACGCAATCGCACCGCCCAGCGCTCCTGGTGAACCGGCACGCACAAACCGGTCACCGTACATCGACTCACCCGGTGCCAGAGTTATCGTAGCGCAGGTGCCGCTCACCACCACCGGCATTTTCGCACCATTTCCCCAGCCGGTGGCATCAACCGCATTAAAAGGCGAGTACCAGGTGCCAACACCGGTACCCCGATAGGTAATGAAAAGCCTGCCATCGTGCGCTGCCGCATTCACCTCCCGGCTCGAGTCACCATAAAGGTCGCACAAACTCTCAGCCAGTGCAAAACCCCTGTCCACCCAGTACTGGCGTAAAATCCGCGAATCCTTTTGATAAAAAGAGTCCGGTGGTACATCTTCCCGAACCACAGTAGTTCCTTTGTAAAACCAGAGTGTATCAATGTCCGCAGGTGGATTTTCATACGCCAGGACCTTGGCAACAAATGTGCTGCAGTCGCGCACCGTCTGCGCCGGGAACCTTCCCACCGGGATTTCCATCAGGTAATCCCCGCTCATATCACCGTAGTAGTTGTCGTTGTTGTTGGTGAAGCTCGGGATATGAGTCGGACCACCCAGAAGTAAAACATACTCGGGTGGAATGTCCCAGTTGTTCCAGGCATTGCGAATGTAACTGCGAATTGAGGCGGTGTCGGTTCCGGTTTCACTCGTCGGCACAACCTTTGCTAACATCCCTTTTGCGGTCTTCCAGCGGGCAAGGGGAAAGGCGGCAGGAACAAAAGAGTCCGGGGTAATTATCAAATAACGGGCGCCTTCCTCAGCCAGCAAGGAAAAAACACCCAAGAGCAGAAATACAAAACCTTTTCGCATAATGCCATTACCTCCTGTTGAACCTGTTAAAATAACCCTGGGATGTAACCCGATTTGTCATTAGAGCATAAAACGGTAGAAGATTTTGTCAATAAAAAGTTTACCCTCTAGCGGTGGTACGCCAGAGGGTAAAAGTCGAATCCCAATTCAGTTGCTATCAGTCTGGTTTTTACCCAGCCGTTGCAGCCGGAAGTCAATGCCCCGGGTCATCTCACCGGAATTAACCACAACCGGTTCAGGATATGTTGCCGCCTGATAACCGGGCTTAGTCGCGGAAACTGTATAACGACCTGGCTCAAGTCCAACAATCCGGTAAAACCCATGGCCATCAGTCCGGGCAAAACCGTTACCCTGCAAACCTAAAGCAGTAATCAGAACACCGGCAATCGGTCTTCCGGTTTTCGCATCAACCACCTGACCCGAAATTCCACCACGCCTGGGCTTGGGTTGCAGGGCAAAGTTGATGTTTTCGGTAACCTCACCCTCAACAACCTCAACCGGCTGGGGATAAACCTCGCCAAAATAGCGCCGCGCCTTTGCCGCAACCTGATAACTTCCCGGACCTAATCCGCGGATGATGTAGTAACCGTTACGGTCGGTTCGTGCCCGACGGGTAAGCGCCTGATTGCGTACAATCACCACCGCACCCCGCAAAGGCTCCCGGGTGATACGGTCCACAACTCTGCCGCTAATCGCGCCGGTGCGTCTGGGCAAGGGCCTTAACCGCAAATCAACACCCCGGGTGATACTGCCTTCCCGAACTACCACCAGAACCGGAGAGTGTGCCGGAACAAAACCCCGTGCTCGCGCTATCACACGATAACTCCCGGCATCTAAACCTTCAATCAGGTACTCGCCTTGGTCATTAGTCACCGCTCTACCTGCGGGCGTACTGTCACTGCAAGCGGTAACAATCGCATTGGCGACAGGCTGACCGGTTGCGACATTGAATACCCTTCCCGCGATACCGCCGGTGCCGGCAAATCCAATGCCGACCAGGGTTCCGATTATAACGAACGCAAGCAGTTTCTTCATTTTTGACCTCCTGTTTTCATAATTCTACTTGCCATCACCCGATATAATTACAATTGGTGTGCCAGAATCGTAACTAACCAATTGTCAGCAAGTTGTTGTTTTATGAAATTATCGACGCTGGACTTTTGTGTTCAGGTTTGGCTTTTCTGGAACAAAAGAGTTTACTTTTCAGCCCACCAGTTGCTCGTAAAAATCGACCCTGCCGACACCAAAAGGAAAGTTTGCCACCCGCTGCCAGGAACCGTCCGGCAGGGTGCGGAGCAACACCACCGAATCAACAACCCCTAAACTCCTGCCCACACTCTGCACCTCTTTAATTAAAGAGTCCCACTTTTCCTCTTCCGGAACCCGGCAAACCACAAGATACACATCCCGGGACTCATCATTCTTTATTAAAGATACCGGCTCAACACCCGTGATACTTTTCCGCAACTCCAGCACCGCCTCCTGTCCCTGGGTTACATCACCAAGTAGAAGTTCACCCTGGCGGTGCCAGTTGTCGCACACAATCGCAATCGGGTGTAACTTCCTTCGCGTCTCACTCAAACAGTTTACCATTGTAACCACATCACCCAACGCAACCGGCACCCAGGGCAAAACAACCGGAATGTGCGGCTCCAGCTGAAATAGACCGGGCGCAAACCGCTCCCGCAATCGCAAAAGTTCCTTATCCTGTTGTAATTTAGGGAAACTGACAACACTAAACTGCACCGCCCTCATCTAATAAATTATACCAAATCTCTAACCCCTTGCAATACCTGCAGATGTCTTAATAATCCGATTGACTCAGCCGACGCGCAACGCCTGGGTCGTTTCCTCTTCAAGCGGTGCCACCTCAAAAACCCGGTTACCAGCCCGCACCTTTAAGCGGGGCAGGTTTTTGCCATCCGAGTACCGGGCACAGAGCCGGGCAGCAACTTCCACATCTTTGTCGTCACCACCCTGCCAGACAACCACCACCGGTCCCGCGACATCAACCGGCTCAATCACCACATCATTGGCATTAATTAAATTGGTGATTACCCTGTTTTCCATCTCATTTCTGCCCACGACCACCTTCCGGCCTGAAGGCAGCCGGAAATGCCTGCCCACCTTTAACAGATTCATATCGCGCAAACTGTCTTCGTTATGGGCAAACGCATCTTTCAACCTCTGAGCAAAGTTTTTATCGGTGAGAAGGCAACCACCCGCAGGACAGGGATAATCTTTGATACCGTAATGGGCAGCCAGGGCAATCTGGGGCTTGCGCGACCGTCCTTGAATCGCCAGAAGTTTCTGCCGGTCAACCCAACCTTCTATTTCCGGAATCGTTGGCTCCAGCAGTTTTGCCGAGAGTGGCCGCAAAACCCTGCCCTGCAAGCCGGACTCCCGTTCAATCAACTTCAAAGCCTGCAGATGCTGGGACATAGGCCTTTCGCCTAAAACCTCACCCGTGAAAACAAACTGGGCGCCAATCTCCTCCATATACTCCTTTGCCCGCCTAAAGGTAAAAATCCGGCAGTCAATGCACGGGTTCATTGCCGAGCCGTAACCGTGGCGGGGCTTTTTTATCATCTGGATGTACTCTTCACCCTTTGCCACCACCTTCAAAGGGATACCTAACTGCTCGGCTGCCCGCCGCGCCTCATGGCGACACCCTTTCCTGGTGCAGGTACAGAACGGACTGACAAAGTTCAGACCAAAAACCTCAATACCCTGGTCCAGTATCACCCGGCAGGCAAGGATGGAATCCAGCCCGCCCGAAAGTAACGAGACCGCTTTAACCTTCACAAGTTTATTCTACCCGTATCCACCTCTGGGTCAACAGTAAGGGAAATCTACTCTCTTCGCCTACCCAGATGCTTGACTTTACCTTACCCTTTTCTAAACTAACCTGTTATGGCTGATGGATTTGGCAGCGGTGTAAAACGTTTCTTTCGCGAGTGGACCCCGGTCATTATCGCCGTCCTTCTCATCCGTTCATTTCTCGTTGAGGCGTTTATGGTTCCCACCGGCTCAATGGAAGACACCATTTTGGTCGGCGACTTTATGCTCGTCAACAAATTTGTCTATGGGGTCAAAATCCCTTTCACCGACCGTACCCTTATCCCCGTCTCCAGCCCGAAACGCGGGGACATCGTCATCTTCCGGTTTCCGGTTGACCCGGATATGCCGGTTGACTCCCTGCACCCCAACCGCTATGCTCGCATTTTCCCGTCCTGGTTACCGCTACTGCCTCTGTTCTGGGATAAACAGACCAACTTCTTCACCTGGTACACCCCGCGCAACTTTGTCAAAAGGTGCGTTGCGGTTGCCGGTGACACCGTTGAAGTACGCAACAAAGAACTGTTTATCAACGGTAAAAAAGTGGTTGCACCCTATGCGGTCCACAAGTTCTACTACACCCTGCCTCCCTTGCCTCAGGAGTTGAAGCCCGACTTCCAGCACCTCTGGGAAAACCGCAGTTTTTACCGTTCGGAACTTTCGCCCTATGTTCGGGACAACTTTGGTCCGGTGGTTGTACCCGAAGGCCACATCTTTGCGATGGGTGACAACCGGGACAACTCTGAAGACTCCCGCTTCTGGGGACCGCTGCCTTTACGCTATCTCCGGGGAAAACCGCTCGTTTTGTACTTCTCATCCAGCGCCGCTCCCAACATCGCCCGCATCATCATCTCACCCTGGGCAATTCGGTTCAATCGGATTGGCAGGCTCGTCCGTTAAACCCTTGTCCGGCATCACCGTCACCGTCCCGTTTGGCAGCGAACCGGACTGGCGATTTGGCACCCAGCCTATGCCTTACACACCGGAAGATGCGGAAAGGTTTGTAAGCATCATTGTTCGGGAAATTCGCTCCCGGAGCAAATCGTATCGCAAACACACCTTCACCACCATCTACTTTGGTGGCTGTGGACCGTCCTGCCTCACCCTTGACCAGTTGTACCGGATTTTACAGGCGCTCTATGACCACCTTGTAATCCAGCCTGAAGAACAGACATTAGTTGTTTTACCCGACACCGTGGATCTGGCACGGGCAAAGGTTTTGCGCGAGTCCGGATTTGACCAGGTGACATTACGGCTCAACCTTGATGCCCAAACCCTGCCCGAAAACGACTTTTTAATCCTGCGCGACACAAACTTCTTCTCGGTTGGACTGGAACTACCCGCCTCAATCCCGGAAGAAACCTTAACCCGCATCCTTGCGCTCAAGCCCGACCATATCACCTTTTACCCTGCACCAGCCAGCCCCACATTGAACGAAAAACTCGGCGCCAACTACCACCAGTACCTGCCCGGACACTTCTCATTACCCGGCAAAGAAAACCACCACCTTATCGCCTTAGTCAGCGACAAACCGGTTCTCGGGTTCGGTCCGGGCGCATTTAGCCGAACAGCGGGCAAAAACGCCGAAAATCCTAAATCATTTTCCGAATATCTGTGTTCGGTCTGACTTTACCGCCGCAATGACGCCTTGGAAAAAAGCGCGGGCGGAATTGAAATATCCTGTTGAATTTCTTCAATGACAAATTCGGTGCCGGCTCCGGTTTTCAACAGGTCGCGGAAGACCACCCGGGTTGCAACCCAGCGGCTATCAATCCATTTTGTCTCAAGAACCTCGGCTCTTTTGAGCGGCTTGCCGCTCTTGGAAAACCGCTCCTCTTTAAGCACAATTAACCTTTCCCGGTCCACCCAAATTTTTCGTTTTGGATAAGCAACATCCGGACTTCGGGCGTTGAGTTCCAATACCCAGACCGGCCTGGAATCAATTGAATCGCTGCCCGTTGTGACCGCTCTGTAAATCGGGCGCAAACGCGGCTCCTCCATCATATCCTCATAAGACAAATCCGAACCTGCTACTGACTGGCGTAACATATGACCGGAAATGCGGATTGTCCGGTCCGATTCTGGTGTGTAAATCCAGAGGTCACGCCCTAACTTTAACATCTTCGTGCCCTTTTCCCGTTCCGGTGCCAGATACTCAACAAAGGCGCTGTCACCCCGGCTGTAAGAACGGATGCGCACGGTCCGCACGCCCCTTCTGCCGGTGATGCGCATACTGGCAACAACCATCCGGCTTTTGGTAAAGGTGTTTTCATCAATTCGGCTAAGAAGCGAATCGCCATCGGGTAGGTTCATACTGAAAAATATGAGCAGAGCCAAAAATGTGTTCATTCAGAAAACTCCTTTGCCAGTCTTGCGGTTGAACGCCGGAAAATCCCCAGCCCGGAAATCGCACTGCCCAGAAATGTCGCGATTAAACCGGGCAGGAACCCGACGAAGAAACTTGTCGGTGTAATTCGGGCGCGCAGCACCTCACTTATTACCACCGTGGTATTTTTCATCATCCCGCCAATGTTAAGCCCGATTTTCTGTAGATAATACGCCGGCACCAACCCGATAAGTGTACCTGCCACCGAACCGACCAGCCCGATAAAAAACGCCTCGGCAAGAAGCGAAAAATAAAGCGCCGGTTTGGACTCACCCAGAGCCAACCGGATGCCAATCTCACCGTAGCGCCGCAGTGAGCCCATCAATCCGGCATTCCAGAGCACCACCGCCATCGCCATAATGAATATCAGGACAATCAAGCCGGTTGCGCCCGCAACGATGTCAATCAGCGAGCCTAAATCACTCGCCTCGCGCAAAGACCGCATTATTGGTGCAAATTCGTCCTCAATGCCGGTTAAGCCGGTGTTGTACTCCCGGGCAATTTGCACCGCGCGTCGGTCGTCATAAACTCCGTCCGCAAAGAATCCCACAATTTCGCTCGCACCATCTTCAAGCCCGAGCACCTCCTGTACGCCTTCTAATTTACCAATAACCATACTGCGGTCTAAAGCGGTAACACCAAACCGCACCGTACCCGCAAGGGTGAAGTCCGCAATCGCCATACCGCCTTCGGCGGTCATTGATATCAGGCTAACACGCGCACCCGGAGAAATTCCCAGCCGCTGGCACAAATCCTCGCTGAGCAAAATCTCGCGGCTCTCTTGGGGAACCCTGCCCCGCACCAGCGCCTTCTGCAACTGGAGAAGTTGATGCTCAACCGAACCCGGTGTCAGGTCAACTGCTAAACCGGTAACTGGTACCTGTGCCCGGGTCATACCAAGAGAATCGGGCACATCAATTAAGCCGCTGAACCGGATGCGTTCGGTCCAGATGATATCAGAATACTTGCCCTTCAACTCCGCCTTTAACCCCTTGACACCGAACAGCGCGGTCTCCAGTGTACCGGATTCGCCTTCCTGCGCCTGTGCCCGGGTCGTTACCATTAAATGGCCCGTCACCAGTCGGGCGGTTGTGTCAAAAACGCTGTCCTGCGTCCCGCGCAAATAGGCGTCAAGAAATACCACCAGTGCAACACCAATCGCAACCGTCAGGAAGGGGAAAAGGCTTCGGCTGCGGTCCCGTATCAGTCCTTTAATTATAAAACCGGTCATACCCATTTTCCCCGGAGAGCATCGGTTGGCTTCAGTTTCAAGATGCGCCGGGTTGGCAGATACGACACAAATGTCGCCGTAATCAATACGAGAATGGTTGTACCGAGAATCAAACCCGCGGTCCATGCCGGATACATTCGCTCTTCCAGCGCAAACCCCCACTGATTTCCGCCCGGCATTGCCAGCCCATAAGCACTTAGATAAAGGAACAGTGGCGTACCGTAAATCGCACCCAAAAGCGCTGCCAGCACCCCGTACACCGCACCCTCAAAGGTGAACATCGCAATCACCGCACCGCGCGTCATTCCCAGCGCGATGAGCGTACCAATCTCCCGGCGCCGGCGGAAAATGGAAAACACCTGGGTGTCAAATATCGCCAAGAGTGCCAAAAGAAATAGTACAATAAACATAATTGACTGCCCCACGGTCTTCGTCTTTATCATCTGCCGCAGGTCAGACAGGAGAAATTCGGTCGTATAAAACTTCCAGCCTTCCGCCACCGGCGGTGGTTTAACACCGGGTTTAAGAACCACGACTGTTGCCTGCCTTTCCAGCCCGGTTAGCAACTCAAGCTGCTTTAAGGGCAACCACACCTGACCCTGGTCAATTGTGCCGACACTTGTCTGCATTATTCCCGCAACCCGAGCCTCACGGGCATCAAATGCGCCCTCTTTATCCCGCCACTGCAGCGTCAAATAATCATCAACATTGACATTTAACTTCTTTGCCATCTGCGCCCCTAACAAAACCGGTAAATCACCAGTTGAGTCAGCGAGTACTTGTGTGGGAATCTTCAAAACGGTCTGCGGCGTGGAAATCCCTTTAAGCAGTACCGGCACCATCCTTCCCTGAACAAAAACCGTCCCGGGAACAACAAGAATCGCCACCGCCTGCCCTGATTCAACCAGATGGGCAATCGTTTCCGGCAACACCCGGTGCGCATTCTCAAATGTGAGCGGGTCGTATGGGTCAAAACCTTCACACCAGAACTGACCGCCCCCGAACTCAAAATCGATTGACGCCCTCTCTGCCTGACGGTTAACCCCTTCTAATAGCCCCTGACCAAAGATAATCGCAACAAACGCCAGGGACAGGGCAAAACCATTAAGCCAGGTTCTAACTCCTGCCCCGCGCAGGTTGCGCAGTGCCAGTTTGATCGCACTCACCCTTTGACCTCCTCATCTGCCACCACCGCACCGTCCACCAGTTTAATGCGGCGCCGCAAAAACTTAATTACCTTATCGTCGTGGGTAGAAAAGATAAATGTGGTACCCAGTTCCTGGTTGAGTTTTACCATTGTGGTGAGAATATGATGGGAGTTCTCGGCATCAAGGTTGGCGGTTGGCTCATCGGCAAGGATAAGTTCGGGCTCTTTTACCACCGCCCGGGCAATTGCCACCCTTTGACATTCACCGCCGGACAACTGGGACGGTTTGGAGTTTGCACGGTCTGCCAGCCCAACCCATTCCAGCGCCGCCATCACCTTTTTTCTTCGTTCTTTTGCCGGTATCTTTAAGAGCAAAAGCGGGAACTCAACATTTTCGTAAACGGTATAAACCGGCAGCAAATTGAAGGTCTGAAAGATAAAGCCAATATGCCGGCTGCGCAGTTCTGCTGCCCGCTGTGGGGAAAGCGACTCCACCCGTTCATTCAGCACCAGAACTGAACCGGCACTGGGCGCATCCAGGGTTCCAATGATATTAAGCAGAGTGGTTTTGCCCGAACCGGAAGGACCGATAACGCCACTGAACTCTCCGCGGCAAAACTTTAAACTTACCCCTTTGAGCGCCACCAGTTCCTGTCGTCCCATCGGGTAACGCTTTACAAGGTTAATCGTTTCAACAATAACTCGGCTGTCGTTCATTTTCCACTCCTGTCAATGGTTAAAAAATACCTGTCCAACTATACCGTTTGTCTTTCCCACCGCATTGAAATAACCGGTAATAAGAAACTGCCAGTTATCCAGAGTATGCTGCCAGCCTAAATAAATATAAGGCTTGCGCTCCTGCCAGTCAAAAAATGTCAACTGATTCAGGTTGTCGTTGAGCCCGAGTGGATAGGTTAAAGAGAGCGCTGAGAGATGTTGCCAGTTGGTATGATTATGGGTTGTCATATGTTCCAGAAGAACGGTCAACCCATTGCCAATTCCAAAGGTATAGTCCACACCACCCATTATCTGCCCCTGCCATCGCTTGCCCGTGTGTACCAGCGCACTCTCAAACCAGACCCCAGGACCGATGTCCCAGCGTCCATCCAGACCAACCTTGTCTTCCAGTACCGTATCACCCTCAACAACCGTCCAGCGATGATGAAAACTACCGGCCATCTCGCCACCCGACAAAGCCTTTTCCAGTCGGGCACCCGCCTCAGGAAACCATTTCGGGGTCGGTGTTGTTTCCAGCCCTTTGGGCTTTGAATTACCAATAAGCCCCCAGAGCCAGACATTGTCATTGCCCGAATAACCCCGGTACAGCATACCGTAAACACCTGCCGTAGTCTGAAGCGGGTCGCGCGGGTCAATTCGGTCAAACCAGCGTAAGGGCCGTAACATCACCGCCGAGCCGAAGTTAATCTGTTGCAGACCAAGGCGCACCTCAGAACGCTCGGTACCATAACTTAAAAAAAGCCGATAGAGGTCTATCTCCGCACGACAACTGGTGTTCCTGGAATGAACTGCGCTTCCGATGACCGCACGCACCGAAGCCACAAAATCAAGACTGCCCGTTGGGGTTACAAATTTGTACTCAACTCTGGGCCGGTATTCCCCCTCCATATTTATGGAGCAATGCCTTAACGAATCACTGATGCCGATTTGCCCGGTTGCCTGGCCGTGGAACTCAAAAATACCGCTGATAAGCGCGATAAATAAAAGCATCAAAACGCCAGTTTAACATCCTCTAATATCCGAAAATTGTAGCAATCCCAGCTCTGTATTACATCCCGGTCAAAAAAGTTCTCTCTTAGCCGGAAGAGGAGTAGCGGTTGATTCCCCGAATCATCAGTTTCATCTTGGAAATCTGGTCCGCAGGCTTCGGTGCCACAAACTTCACCCACTGCTCCTGATTGGACTCAAGGTTTATTTGATGCCAGCCCCAGGGGTCATCAAGTTGCACGCCATTCTGGTCGTAAAAAAGCATCTTGACCTTACCGCCGATTGGCATATGCCAGCCATTCTTCAACAGAACATTGACAATCAATGCCCCGCCACTCTCTTCTTCTTTCACATCCAGCACCCGGATGTCTGACGCCAGAACCGGGTTGTTGATTACCCAGCGCCGGCTTTCGGTCTCCCGGTTTATCCATAATGAGTTAATCGTTGTTGAACAGGCGAGGATAAGCATCAAACCGCCTGCCACAGCCCAGAAACTTTTCATTCTAACCTCCTTTTAATACACATAAAACTCTTCTGCCAGACCGGCGACGATGAAAAACATCCCCGCCGCATAAACCGCCCGGCTATTTTCGTCCCAGAGCGGATAGTCACAGTAGCCGAGCATATTGCCTGCCTGGTTGTAAAACACCAGTCGCACCTTGCTGGTTGACTTCGAAATCCGCATTCGGGCAAAGGCGAAGTTTAAGGGTGCGTAGCCCCAGGCACGGATGTCCCGATTCGCTTCCTCCTTGCCCAATGTGATATCAGCAATATTGTCCGCCAGTTCTTCCCCGATACCGGGTAACGCCTTTTCCAAGAGCACCGCCGACAATACCCGCAGCCCGATACGTGCCGCTTTGGCACCCGCCTCCTGCGCTGCCTTACGATTCGCCTCGGCTCGGCTTAAACGCACCGCAAAACTGTCGCTCACCTCAGGTAGAACCGTTACCAGAAAGGAACTGTCCGCATATACCTCTGTTCTTCCAATTGAACCGACCGTCTGATGCTCCACCTGAACCACCAGTTCCACTGAATCGGCAGGAAGGATATAACCGCTGTCCCGCATCAGTTCCACATTTCGTACCAAGCCTTTGATACCAAGCGATTCCAGTTGCCGGAACTCAATCAGAGC
Source organism: candidate division WOR-3 bacterium (assembly GCA_013177935.1). Taxonomy (NCBI): domain Bacteria; kingdom Pseudomonadati; phylum Caldifarciminota; species Caldifarciminota bacterium. The sequence goes on from JABLXZ010000002.1 coordinate 44,503, forward strand.
ATCATCAAACTTCTCCATCTTCTCATAAACAAGTCCGGTGTAGAAGTTGACAATTGGGAGTGTAGAAGCATCCTGGTCAAACTGCCGCAGTTTTTTAAACTCAACCAGCGCCTCCTCCAGATTGTTTTCCAAAAGATAGCACAACCCGAGATAAAGATGGACCAGTTCCCGTTCCCGTTTCTTCAGTTTGTAAACTGCTCGCGAATCCACCACCAGCCAGTCATAAAGCTTTGCCGCCTCAGGCCGTTCGCCCGCATCAACCTTGTACGCTGCAAGGAATGCCCGTTTGGCATCCGCCTTTTTTCCGCCGTAAAAGTTGGTAATCCCGTAACTCAAAAGGGAAAGGATGTAGGAAAGGTCCTGCTTTTGAAACTTCTCTTCAACAACTTTCCGATACCGTTCAATCGCATTTTCATAGGAGAGATTTGAAAAGTAGCGAGGTTCAGGTGCCGATGGTACGGTAGGCGCAACCGGCACGCAGGTTATAAAAAACAGCGCGCCCAGTAGTAAAAGGACGCCCGCTCGGCTCATTAGCCGTTTACTCGTACCAGGACTTGGTGCTCTTCTTCTTCAGTTCCTGCTCATCCGCCCACACGATTTCTGAAGTCCGGACATTAACCAGCCGCATCGTCAGTTTGTAATAGGCGAGCGTTGTAGCGCCCTTGGTCTTCTCAATGCTCATCACATCCCCGGTAAGAAAGTAGTCGGCACCAATGAGGTTTCCCAGTTTCACCGCACCCTCAACATCAATCCGCTGCGTCTCCTGGAGCGCAATCTCCTTTGCCTGCTGTTTCAACAGTTCCCGGTCAACAATCCGGAACTTGCCCAGTTTTACCAGCGCCACCATAATCTTCTCCGCAATCCCTTCGGTGTCGATGTGCTGGGAGGTCCGGTTGCCAATGGCAAGAAAAGCCAGTACCGGTTTGCCGGTGTCGGACTGTGCCGGCAGGTTGAACTCGGCAAGTGACTGCACCATCTTTTCGGCAAGAAGTTTCATATCGGTATCGCTATAAGTGTAGTCCCATTCGGTTACCTCATCGGGACGGACATAATGGGATGTGGCGCAGGCAAAGAATAAAAGCACCGGCGCCAGAAAAGCCAGCCGTTTCATTTTTTCTCCTCCTCTTTAAGGTTTTCTTTTATTAAACTGATAAACGACCGGGCAAAATCGGTCGGACTCACAGTACCGGTCGGTTCATAAAGCGCCCAGAGGAGCATCTTGTCCTCAGGCACATCTATCAGGGTAAACGAAACCGCCCGTACCGCTTCATTCGAACATTTCGACTTGCCATGGGCGCAGTGCGAGCATCGTGCCACTACGGTTCCAGTCAAAAGGCAGTTTACCCCCTGTTTCTTCGCCCACTCAACCGGGTCGGGCAGTTGACCGCGCATTTTACCAACATCCTTATCCGAAGGGTAAACAACCTTGACGCTCTCGGCAAGCAAAAGTAGCGCCAGCGCGTCTTCCAGTAATCGGGTGCTCTGCTGGTCAACTCCGGTGAGCGCCACCGCCACATTCCCAATTATCGGCAGTTTACCCCGGGCATCAGGATGAACAAATACCGCAGAAGGTTTCAGTGTGTCGACATCACTGGCGACACTCAACCCAAAACAAATTATTATAACCGCAAAAATGCCTGTCTTTATCCGCATCTTCATCTCCTTTCTTTATGGAATTTAACTTTGCGCCTTATCTCTGTCAAGTAATCTGCCAGTTACTTCTGCCCCTCGGCGTCGCCGAGAAATCTCATATCTAACCGGTTTCCGACAACGCCCTCAATCTGAAAGCGAACCGCCAATTCCCGACTGCCAATCTGCTCGATGACTTCGGGTGTTGCCGTCTCGGACACAATCTCAATCACCGCATCACTGCCGCTCAATTTCCTGGTAATTACTGCGAGCACCCCTCGAACCTTCGCTCTGACCTCAGACTTAAAAAGCTCTACCTTCTGGAAATCCGCATTACGGGCGTAAATTAAGGTAACATTCTCCCGCTTTTTCCAGTCCGTAAGGATGCGAGAAATCAAAATGCGGCTGATTGAGTCTGCTGCCGTCTGCCGCGCTGCCTCAGCACTGAACGGAACCTCGGCATTCACCACGCCGGCACCAAGTATCTCACCGGTGTGCAGGTTAACTGCCCGCGCACTTAACTCAATGCGGTGATAATCTCGTTCCTCGTAAGTATAGGGAGCCTTCTTCCGTACCATCGCCTCCTGCAAAGTTCCCACAACTCCAATTTCTGCGCCGGTCGCAGTACCTAAAACCATTGCTGCTTGCGTATCCCCTTCCAGAATCTTGCGCAACCGCTCCCGGTCGAGATTTTTCTCCACTGTAGCCCGGTCAACTACTGGAAACCCTTTCTCCTGAAAGGCTGCGGTCAACATCGTTTCCACCAGTTCGGGCGTCATCGTCTCCTCATTGACCGTAACTGCAACCGGATTTGCCACCTTGCGCACCACCACCATCACCCTGGGCCGTCCCTGCTCGGCAATCAGAATTCCAATCGCTCTCAGGTCATCCTCAATCCGCTCCAGTTTCACCTTTGCCCGCACCACGACCCGATAAAGTTCTGCCTCCCTTGATTCACTAACCAGCCGATAAGAAGAAACATAACCCTGAGCCTGTGAGTAAATCCGGTCCGAGAGCAACTGAAAGTTCTCGACCCGGGTCTCGGAGTTGATAAAAGTTCCCACCCCCTGCTCTACCGCCTTGCGTAGGGCGTCCTTCAATGCCTGGTCCCGCGCCATCGCAACATCGCCGGTAATTGTCGCCACGCCCTCGGCAAGGATTTCGGTTCCTTCACCACCACTCAGCACAACTTCAGTTGTCTGGGTTTGAACCGGTGTCGGACTGTATCCGGGGTAGTAACAGGATAAACAAAAAAGCCCGAAAGACAGTATCAGCCTTTCTGCATTCCACATCTTGCCACCTTACAGGAGAAGTTTTATTAGAAACCTGCCCGCATCGAAAAGAAACTTCGCCCCATCTTTAAGCCACTTAAGTTTATCCGCATCCTCTTTACTCAGAACAATATCCGCTCCCATCTTGCCCCGAACCTGTTTAATCTTCAAAACTAAGGGCTGGTTGGCAAACTCAGGCCGGGAAAGAATCTCGTCCAGTTTCCCGATATAATGAACCACCTTCTGACCCGTTGTTCCGGTGTACTGATACAACTCCTTCGTATCCAGAAGCAGGTTGCCCGCTTCGTCATAAATCTTCGGGAAAAGCGCCGGTTTTAAGCCGCTGTTGCCGGCGTCAAAAACCAGCGCCGAATACTTCTGTAGAAACTCTCGGACAGTTGCCGTCGTTTTAACCTCGGCCGGCATCGCACCAGGTTGCATAAGTGCTGGTTCCAGGGCATCGGTAACACTCTGGGGACCGGCAAGGTTGACCTCAAGTTCCACCTCCACCACACCACTTGCCGAATCGAACTGCGCCGGACCAACCTGGCGCGCACCTTTAACAACCCCTTCGAGATGGGTGTAAATCACATCAAACTTCGTCACAAAGTTTTCCACCTTTGTGTCGGAATCAACCCGCACCCCTTTGATAATCTCAAGGAGGTTGCGCTGGGCAACCACCACCGCTGCGCGCTCTGCCATCAACCGGGCGCGCGCCGGATTTGGGTCCCCGGGGTCAACAACACCCGAACCACGCGCGCGCACCACCCTAGCCCCCCAATCAATAACTCCACCTGGTACCGGCTCCACAACCTCACCCGGAGGAACAATCTCCTCTACAGGCAGGGGCGGAATCTCGCTTGTCTCGCGCGGCATTGGTGGCATCTGCACCGGTCCGCTCACCGGCGCCTCGGTTGGCATCTGTGCGTTACCTGCACTCCGTACACCAACACCCGAACTTACACAGGAGACAAAAAGGACAATCGTCAAGAGCAAAAAACCTGCTGCTTTCATTTAACACCTCCTTTTTCCAGCAAAGGGAGCAGCGCGACATCCAGTGCGCTCGCCAGGGCTTCTTCTGGTCCTTCAAAACTGGAACCCTCACCCTGCGCCGAATACAAAACCTCGCCGGTCTCAACACCGATGATGCGTACATTCAACTGCGCATCCCGTTGGTTTGGCGAGTCCGAGAAAAACGGGTCGTGCTTTACCTGCCCGACCTTAATTAACATCACCGCCGAGGCACCCATCAACTTCCCTAATCGGGCTGCCGTTTGCGGGTCAACCACCCCGGAATAGGAAAACTCCTGCTCCTTCAATACCGCCTCAACGGCGCTCCGGTCAACAACCGAAAAGTTTAAAACCTTCATCAACTGCATCTGCGCCCGTTCCACTAAATCGGCGCCAATCGCATTATCTGAATCACCTGTTAGCTGAACCGGCAATACCGCTATCCGCCACGGCTTAGCAAGGTCAAACTGCGCCGAAATTGAATAAGGCTGCATCGCCTTCATCATCGCTGGTGTCGGTGCGCACCCGGCAATTAGCGCAACAAAAACCGCACCAATAGCAGTGCGGTATATCCTATTCCCAACAGTTATCATAAACACTCCTTTCAGGTTAATACCTTGAGATTAATTATTGATATTAACCCGAGAAAGTCAATTATCGCCCCCAATCGTATGAATAATAAGCTATCTTCTTCTAAATTTTGCCATAACTTTCAGCCAATACCCGTTATCGGGTAAAAGACACAAACCGCCAGGAGATTGAATCTCCCCTTACCGCAAACAGAAGGTAACCCGGGGAACCAAAGTCTAACTCTCGCGACATCGTGCCCGCAATCAGGTGTTGGACGCCGTTGATTGAGTTTTGCCGCCAGCCGTGAATATGACCACAACAGTAGGCATAAACCCGATTTTTAACAAGTAAACTCATCAACTTCGCCCGCTCGGAATTAGAGGCAAGCCGAAACGGTCCGGGTAGTGTACCATCGTAAATGGGAAAGTGAGTGAAAACCAGTTTTATTTTGTTTGTATCGGCAAGAATGCCTTCCAGCCAGTCAAACTGGGTCTTGCCCACCTCACCCTCTGCGGTATCAAAGAAAATTAGTTTCAGCCTCGTGCCAATCTGCACCGCATAAGTCGCCGGTCCAAAGGTCTGTTTAAAATCTGCCCAACCGGAGGAAGAGTAAAGGTCGTGATTTCCAATCGTCGCATAAAACGGGGCGATTGCTGCCAGCACTGTTCGGGCTGAGTCATACTCCACTCCCGCCCCGTACTCGGTGATATCACCTAAAACGCAAAAGAAATCAATCCCCAGCGAATCCACATCGTGCTGGAACCGTTCCAGATAACATCCAGCCGCTTTTCCGATGTGGACATCTCCAAACACCGCAAACTCAAATGTGTCGCCAACCAGAACCGGTGCCGGCGTAGGAAGAGCAAAACTTTCTTTTGCCCTCTTTTCCACATCGGGATGGAAAAATGCCTCCTTCAGGTCCGCCTCACACCCGAAAATAACCAGCAAAAGGAACCCGAAAAATAGACGCATTCTACTCATACCTGACCCCAAGGTATGCCTCAAACTCGCCGGGTGAGAAGAGCAAAGTGGAAAAACCCTTTACCGTGCTTTGACCCACAGCGAACACCCGCCAGTGCGGTGCCACCTGATAACTAGCGCGGACACCAATAGGAAACATCTGGGGGTTATGAATCTGGTACCGGCTGATATTGGACAGAAACAACCCCAACTCCGCTCGAGTTGTATGCCAGACCGTCCACTCGAGCCGATACAAAAGGTTCCATTCGCCCGCCGGACCGGAAAACACCCAGGGTTGTCTAAACTTTGTAGTATCAAACACCCCTTGCCGCCAGGCAACCCCAACTCCTGCCGCCAACCGCCCGAAGCCTGTGCGATTGAGCAAGAGAAAAGCCCGATTCTCCCCGCACCGCCAGTCACGCCACTCCTGATGCTGAAACCCCAATGCCCCACGCCAGCGGGAAATTACCGGCAAACCGAACTCACCCTTGAACGCATATCCGCCCAGCCCGGAATTTTTCCCGAAATTTCCGTAAACCCCGGCATCAAGCGCCATCCTGTTTCTGAATGTCACCTGAACCCCACCCCCAATAACCCCTTTTTCCTCAACTCCGGGCTCAATTCGATACCCCAGCCCGATATCGGGCACTATCGGCACCGCCTCAACAAGCGCCACAAAACTGAAAATCAATATCAACCGCACTGGCCTACCACCAAAAGCCTGACATCACCCCAATCCCGTAGTGCCGGTATCTAAACGAAGAAGACGAACCTGGTGTGCTTATCAACCCTTTCTCCTTAACCAATTAAGTGTAGCCATTCGTTACCGCCTGTCAAACAACAGGGTTTTCGTACCCTCGGCTGCCCGGGGGCAATCACCGGGATAGTCTTCACCGCCAATTTACGCCCCGCCTATTTTATCACCCATCTTTTCGCATTGAACCCAACTCCAAACGCCCTTCCAGAGCCTATCTTATTGATAATCCGTAATGTTATGTCTTTAATCCTTTTCAATGACCCATCCCGCAGAATAAACTCCGTGATATCCTAAAAAGGTCGTGCCATCCCGGGGCAGACTGTCTGGATTTTCACCTGAAAAATCATCTTCAAATTTACCAACTACCCAAACCCATCAGCCCAAATCAGGCGACTTTTCGCAACCCACCGAGAGAACTAAATAATATTAAAAAGAATAAGGTAATCGGGCACACCTTTCCCCTATCGCTCTGCCAATTTGCCCACCTATCAAAACAAATGAAAAATTTTCTTGACAGAAACGATAAATATGGTATTATTATACCAGAATGGCAGAATTATTTAACATCCCCGAAGCAGCCCGCCTCGGACTGCATGCCGCATTAATCCTTGCCCATCGTCCTCGGGAACGCTGGACAATCAACCGCCTTGCCCAAACCCTTGGTCTCTCTGCTGCCCATCTGGCAAAAGTACTGGCGCAACTGGAAAAAACCGGCTTGGTCAAAGGCAAAACCGGACCAGCGGGCGGTTATCGTCTGGCGCGACCGGCAAAGGAAATAAGCCTGCTCGCGGTCTATCAGGCGGTTGTTGGCACAGTCGAAGTCAACCACTGTCCTTTTGCCATCCCGATATGCAGCGGTGGCTGCCCGGTGGGAAATTTCCTTTTAAAAACCAACCGGCAACTGGTCCGGTACTTAAAGACGACCAGTTTAGCCGAAGTCAAAATAAACCTGGAGGGTAAATGAAAAAAACAAGAAAGATTATCCATATTGACGAGGAAAAATGCACGGGCTGTGGTCTCTGTATCCCCAACTGCCCAGAAGGGGCGCTGCAGGTGATTGACGGTAAGGCTCGATTGATCTCAGACCTGTTCTGTGATGGTCTGGGTGCCTGCGTCGGTACCTGTCCCGAAGGCGCGCTCACGATTGAAGAACGGCCGGCTGAACCCTATGACGAGCGCAAGGTGATGGAAAATATCGTGCGCGCCGGTGCCAATACCATCCGCGCCCATCTCCAGCATTTAAAGGAGCACGGTGCCCAGAAATTTTACGAGGAGGCGCTCGCCTATTTGAAGGAACACAACATCCCGACACCAGACGAAAAACCGGCGCTTGCCTGTGGTTGCCCGGGCACTCAGGTACGCCGTTTAACACCCAAAGGAAACCCGACGCCTGATACCACTCGTCCGGAATCACAGCTCACCACCTGGCCCATTCAGTTAACCCTTGTACCGGTCCATGCTCCGTACTTTAACAACGCCCACCTCCTGCTTGCTGCTGACTGCACCGGCTTTACCAGCACCGCATTTCATCGCGACTTCCTTGCCGGTAAGGTCCTGCTCATCGCCTGTCCCAAACTGGACGATGCCCAGTTCTATTTAGAAAAATTGACAAACATCTTCCAGGAGAATAACATCCTTTCGGTAACCTGTTTGCACATGGAGGTACCCTGCTGTTATGGTCTGGTGCAAATTGCCCGTCAGGCGCTTGCTGCCAGCGGGAAAAACATCCCGTTTAAGGAAATCACCCTAAGTATTGATGGTAATATCAAGGAGGAGAAATGAACGAAGAGGTAAAGATGTTCTGTTATCAGTGTGAACAAACCAAAGGCGGTACCGGCTGCACAACTCAGGGGGTCTGCGGCAAAGACGCCACAACCGCGACTTTGCAGGACCTGTTAATCTACGCGACCGAAGGCATCGCCCAGTTTGCCCACCGTGCCCGGCGTTTGGGTTTCACGGACCGCGAAATCAACCTGTTTACGGTTGAGGCGCTCTTTTCCACCATCACCAATGTTGACTTTGACCCGGAAAGATTGAAAGGGCTTCTCTTCCGCGCCGCCGATTTAAAAACCCGGGCACAAAGACTGTACCTTGACGCCTGCCGAACTAAGGGGGTTCAACCGGAAACCCTTGCCGGACCCGCTACCTGGACTCCGGCGCCTGATATTGATGGCCTTGTCGCGCAGGGTAAAAAAGTCGGCATCCTCAGCCGGCACGAACGCTTCGGCGACGAACAAGCCGACCTGATGGACCTTATCCTCTTCGGACTAAAAGGCGCTGCCGCCTATGCTGACCATGCTGCGATTCTGGGTAAAGAAGACGACCGGCTCTACGCCCGGTTTCACGAACTACTCGACTACCTGACCCGGGACCAGTTCGACACCCAGGAACTGTTAAATAACGCATTAGCGGTTGGCGCACTCAACCTGAGCGTAACCGAACTGCTTGATTTGGCAAATACCTCAGCCTACGGCGAGCCAGTTCCAACCCGGGTTCGGATTACGCCGGTGCGGGGCAAAGCAATCTGCGTCTCGGGCCATGACCTGGGCGACCTCGCCGCCCTCCTTGAGCAGACCAAAGACAAAAATATCAACATCTACACCCATGGCGAAATGCTGCCGGCTCATGGCTATCCCAAACTTAAAGCCCATAAACACCTCGTTGGTAACTACGGCTCTGCCTGGCAGAACCAGCAAAAGGAGTTCCCGCTCTTCCCCGGTGCAATTCTGATGACCACAAACTGTCTTCAGCGACCTCAGGAGAGTTACAAAGACCGAATCTTTACCTCCGGACTCGTTGCCTGGCCCGGAGTGCGCCATGTGACCCGGGAAGACTTTTCCCCGGTGATTGAAGCGGCACTTGCCCAACCCGGATTTGTCACGGAAGGAGCCGAGCATTACATTACCGTGGGCTTTGGCCGCAACACCCTGTTAAGCAAAGTTGACGAAATAACCGAACTGATTCAATCGCAGCGCCTGCGTCACATCTTTCTGATCGGTGGCTGTGACGGTGCAAAACCGGGCAGGAACTACTACACCCAGTTCGCCCAGCAGGTTCCTAATGACTGTCTCATCTTAACCCTTGCCTGCGGTAAGTACCGGTTCAACAAACTTGAGTTCGGGACGATTGAAGGTCTGCCCCGGCTCTGGGATGTCGGTCAATGCAACGACAGTTACTCGGCAATCCAGTTTATTGTCGCCTTAAGCAAGTCGCTCGGAGTCAACCCGAACGAACTTCCACTGTCGCTAATCCTTTCCTGGTATGAACAAAAGGCGGTAGCGGTTCTTTTGACTTTGCTCTATCTCGGCATCAAAAACATCCGTCTCGGACCGTCTCTGCCCGCATTTCTCACGCCCGGGATTGTTCAGATACTCGTGGACAAATTTAATCTAACGCCGATCGCAACACCCGAAGAAGACCTGAAAGCGATTCTCGACTAAGGGGCTAAAACCACCTTCTGTACAAGGGTACGGGTCTCGGTCTGAAGCCGGACAAAGTACACTCCCGACTTCATCCCATGCCCACCCAGCACGATACTGCCCTCCTGACCCGCGATTTTCTGAGTCGCAAACACCCGGCCCGTAATGTCCATTAGTTCCAAACTACCCTGCGCAGCATCACCCAGCTGGTATCGCACCTGGACCTGCTCTCGACCTACCGAATTGATTAGTTGTAGACCCGGTGCCGACGATAACTTGCCTCCTTCCGCCATTACGGCAGACCGGTGCGGTGGTGCGGGATTGACAATCTCCTCCCCGGGAACAAACCGCCACAACTCCAGGGTCTTGTTCCCCTTAAGCGCATACAGAACTCCCGCAGCGGAAAACGCAATGTCACCACCAGCGCGCACCCGCTTCTTAGAACCGGTAGAGCCCACTGAAGGGATTGTGTCCATTTCCACCCACGAATCGCCTTCCGGAACATACCGCCAGAACTCACAGGTGTTGCCGCCTTTCAGGGCAAAAATTGAACCAAACGCCCAGGTACCGCAACTGCCATCCTTTGCCCTTTTCCGGGTCAACATCCGCTCGCTTGCGATTGGCATCGGCACCAGCGGTGTTTGCCGCCACTCGCCCGCCGCGATATCATACGCATAAAACTCATGATACTTTGCCTTGTGGGCATAAATCGTATTTTCGCCGTCGTAAACCAGCCAGGAACCGCGGTACCACTTTGATGTTCCGGGTGCCGGTGCCAGTTCCTCCCAGACACCGTTGATAATGTTGTAACGATAAAATTCGTTACGGGTCCCCTTCAGGAGGTAGATGTAAGGAAGTCCATCCTTTTCGACAAACACCATATCGCAGCCATCTTTGACCTTTCGATGGCTCGGACCATAAGGCACATCGGGCAGAGCCTCCCAGCCGAGCAAAGCACTGTAACGCCAGAATCCAAGCGTATTGTTGCCTTTTGTCGCATAAACATAGCCATTGCTCGCGACGCAGCCCACCGAACCCCTTCCGGGATTTTTACCCTCCGCGCCCTTCTGCCAGGGGTCAAGTTCGCGCCATACCGGAGAAGCGTTCGGGTCGTACAGGTAAAAATCTGCAGTTTTATTCCCTTTTGAAACATACATCACACCCGCTTCTTCATCCGCGGCAATCCATCCACCGTCTTTAACGCCTCTACCGCTCGGCGGTGCCGGTATCTGGTCTGCCTCAGACCAGCCAACAGGCAATGGTGGTCGGTCCAGAACCTTGAAGACCGCGGAAACGGTATCGTTTTCCCGATGCGCGTCGTTCGCCAGTGCCACCGAACAGCGGGCGATATGTGACCCCAGACCATGCAACCGGGTCGGGACAAAATCCACGATCCGCGACTCACCCGGTTCAAGATGGACCAGTTTAAAATTCTGGTAAACTGGAATTACCCCGCCGACCATATAAATCTTAAATATTGCAGTAAAATTTTCCGCCTCGGTGCCGTAGTTTGCCAGTTCCGCCTTCGGTGTAATATCGCTCAATGTATCAACCCGTCCTAACGGCGCAACAATCCTTACTGCGGCAACATCGTGTACGCCAACCCATTGTGGTCTGGGATGCCAGAAACCAATCCAGGCGATAAAGTTGCCACCGGTCACATATCCAATTGTCGTCTGGTGAAAACTGCCGTTAAGTATAAAACTGGTACTTCTTGCCTCTACCCCGCCTTCATCAATCACCCATTCGGGCAACCGGTAACTCTGTGCCAGTACACCGGTACAGAGCAAAATTGCCAGTCCAAACGCGCCCGCTAAAAAAAGCCGCCGCATATTCGCCTCCGTTTCCTGCCGGAGTTTTACCGGCTGGGCTGCATTCTTACCGGAATACCAATCTCGGATGCCGGCGGTGGTGCCTCAGGCAACCGGAGGTCCTTGCCATCCTTTCGCGTCGCAATCACCCGCCAGTAAAACCCGGCATTGGAACGCCCGCCTTTTAACTCGTAAACATCAAATCCGGTCTGGTCAGTTTTGACATATACGCCATTACACTCGTCGGTCAGGGTCACAAAAACCCGTAACGGTGCACTTTCATCCACGGCAACACAGTCTAAAAACAGCGGGTCTAAGTTCACCCGACAGTGGCCATTGACAAGCCGGGCTTCGCCAAAATCCTCAAAGAAGGGCTGGGGTGACTCGGGCGCAAAGAGAATCCGTTTCCCTTCCCGGGTTGCCATTATCGTTGAGACCTGACCATCACCAAGGATTTTGTAGTTCTGTCCGTTGTAGCGATAGGCAACATAGGCATAGGTGGAATCGGTCGTGCCAAATGTCCGGAAATAACCGCCGGCGCGGTTGCCGCTCAAATTTCGCGCCAGACCGTAAACACCGACCGTGGTACCGTTGAACGCACCACCACAACCCTGGGCAAGCGTAAAAACCGTATCACGAATTCTGTTCCCCATAGTAGCAACACCAGTACCAGTGGTGTCATGAGCATAGGCAAAAAGACCAAACCGCCGGGCGGAAAAGGTTCCACCCGAGCCCGCGGTCAAATAGAACAGGGTGTCGTAGTTACCGCAGCCGGCAACGCCGGTGCCACGAGTGCTAAAGTTAGTTCCATAAACGCCAAAACTGCTGTCCTTTTCACTTCTGCCATAAATCGTCGGCGTGTGATTGCCGCTAACTCCCACCCCATAAGCAGCAAAAATCCCATTGCTGATACCGGCACCGCTGATGTAAAAATTGGAAGGTGCCTGCATTGTTGTACCGTTCCAGATAAAATCAGTATGGTGCTTGTTGTCAAGCATATCGGCGTTGTCCGCCTTTGCCGAATGAATCCCATATGCCATTGAAGTAATCTCAGTGCGTGGGGTCATAACCTGGCCGCTGATTGTCAACTGCAACCAGCGCCGCTCCCCGGTTCGGAAAATGGTTGTGTCGCCTTCGCTCAGCAGTAATTTAACATTGAACACACCCTGCCGTACCGGCACGGTTTGCAACTGGGGACCAAAAAGCCGCAGACCACCACTTTCGGCATCGTAAATCTCAAACGCCATCGCCAGACCCGGACTCGTGTTATTGATGGGTGTGCCACTCGCATCGGTAAGGTAGCCCTGGTAATTGATAAACATCGGCACGCCGTCTTTTGTTACAACCTCAGCAGAAGGCTGTGGTGTTGGGGTACCGGCAAACAAAAGTATGCTTACCCCGGCTAATACAAAGAAACAACGCATCCTAACCTCCTTTTATGCTTTTAATACTATAAAAACCCCGACAATCCCTCCCTAATTTATTTTGCCAGATTTTCCGATTTTGTCAAGTTTTTCTATAATCCAAAAAATCACGCCGTATGCCGCCCGACAAATTGACCTGCCGCTTTTCGAAACGCCCCTTTCTAAACTGAATTCTGTGACTTTTGCGGTTTTATTGACAGATAAAACGCTTTTTTCTAACATATCTTACAAACAGGAGGTAAAATGCATTTTTTAATCCCAACGCTCCTAATCTGCCTAAGTCAATTTACCTTCCCGCGGACAAATTTAAAGCGGCAAATGACGCAGTCGCAAAATCATTTGCCCAGACGGCATTTCTTCCTGTTTAACAATCTAAAGCAAAATAATAAAAACGCTCATAAAACCATATTTGATTTTAGAAACCGCCGCTCTAAAATGGGGTTTCCCAAATTGAACTCCTCATTTCTCGAAGAGTTCGCCTTTGATACCACATCTTATCTTGGAGCGGCTCCCGGAGACCAGGATTTTCCCGCAATTGCCTTCAATGGCACACAGGCTTTTGTCGTCTGGACCGATTGGCGCAATCAATATGCCCAAATTTGCGGCGCCCGCATCACTGCCGAAGGTACAATCCTCGACACATTCCCGATAACCATCTCTACCGGCGAAGGAAACCGGGTATTTCCATCAATCGCCTTTGATGGCAATAACTACCTTGTCGTATGGATGGATGACCGCGACAATGACTGGTTATTTGACATTTACGGTGCCCGTGTCTCATCAACCGGCGTGGTTCTTGACCCTGAGGGTATACCGATTTCTTACGGTGGTGACCATCTTTACCCATCAATCGCCTTTGACGGCACCAACTACTTTGTCGCGTGGAGCGATGACCGGAACGGCAGCTACTACTACGATGTCTATGGCGCTCGGGTTACTCCTGCTGGCACCGTCTTAGAACCGTCCGGAATTCCTATCTGCACGACCGCCTATAACCAGTTTGTCTTTCGCAGTATCGCTTTCGATGGCAATAATTATCTTGTTCTCTGGTCTGATGGTAGAGACGAAGGTGGTGAGTCCTTTAATATTTATGGGTCTCGCATCAGGCCCGACGGTGTGGTAATTGACACCAATGGCAAACCAATCATCCGGGAAGTCAACAGTCAGTTCTTACCCCGATTGACATTTGATGGTACCAACTACTTTGCCGTATGGATGGATGACCGCGCAGCCCTTGAATCATACCGTCTTTTGGGTTCCCGGATATCAACTTCCGCAAACCCGCTCGACTCCAGTGGCATCCTCCTGAACGAAATGGAAATCTCCTTTCCCGATATTACAACGGACGGAACAAACCACTTTATCACCTTTCTCTGGGCTGATGGCGTTTATGGGATGCGCATTACCCGGGAAGGTGTGGTGATTGATACGGGCGGTTTTATGGTTAACTACAACTTCTCATTATCCCCTCCGGTAACGACCTTTGGGCAAAACCGCTATTTCGTATCTTACTCAATTTATGGTGAAATGGACTCCGATATCCTGACCACCCGCATCGCCACCGATGGCACAATTTTAGACCCGGACGGAATATTGACATCATGGGGACTAAGAAGCACCCCTCAGACTTATCCGCAAGCCGCCTTTGACGGGTCAAACTACCTCGTGGTCTGGGAGGATTTTCGGGAACCGAATGGTGTTATTTATGGTACGAGATTAACACCCACGGGTCAGATTCTTGACTCAGGCTCCATTTTCATCTCCCCCGGCGGCAGTATAACGGAAAAACCGGTGGCGGACTTTGACGGCGAAAACTTCCTTGTCGTGTGGACCGACTTTCGCTACGGTGAAGCCGACATATTTGCCGCCCGGGTCACGCGCCAGGGGGTACTCTTAGATTCAACCGGAATCCGGGTTTCGCAGAACAGTGGCATTGACGACTTCTACCCGGCGGTGACATTTAACGACCCGTACTATCTTATTTCCTGGATGGCTTACGACAACAGTAACGCAAAGTATTCAGTTTATGCGGCGCGCGTCACTCCAGAAGGCCGCGTCCTGGACAATATTGAAATCGCTCGGACCGAGTTGGGAGTGGGTTTCCCCAGAGTTATCAAAGGAACCGACCATTACTTTATTACTCGCATGCAGTACGACGGAAGTTATAACCACATCTATGGAGCAAGGGTAACGCGCGCCGGAGAACTAATTGACCCCGAGGGGATACCAATTGACACCGCAATCGGCTATGAAAAAATGTTTCCCGATGTTGCCTTTGATGGTACCAACTACTTCGTTGTTTACCAGCGCGCCGATGCGAATGGAATATTTGATATCTACGGCAAAAGGGTCAGAGAGGATGGCACTGTACTCGACTCATTGCCTCGACCGATTTCGCTCACCAACGACCGCAAAACTTATCCTCGCGTTGCCTATGGCGGCGGTAAATATTTGGTGATTTGGGAAGACTATCGGGAATCAGGTGTCAGCGCCATCTACGGTGCGCGGGTGACAACCACCGGTGTGGTCATTGACACTCAGGGCATGCGGTTAATCGCTCACGAACAGTGGCGGATTGGTCCTGATATCTGTCGCGGGCCGCAACGGGAAACAGAAACCCAGTTTCTTTTGACTTTTTGGGGCTACTATCCCCCGCTCGAAACCGACAAGGCGCTTGGGGCATTTTATCTTGAACCCATTGGTGTCCAAGAAAAAGCCGGTGCCACTTTGCCCCGGGAAATTGCCATTAAACCCAACCCCCTAAAAACCCGGGGTGTATTACATTTAACAACTCCAAAAGAAGACGAAATTACTGCGGGCATTTACTCAATTGATGGTCGATTGCTCAAAAACCTGTTTACCAGAAAAAGGGTAATGGCTGGTGTTCACACTATTCCGTTTACAACGAACGGACTCAGCAACGGTGTTTACTTTATTGAGGTGAAATCTACCTCTGGAACGGTGCGAAAAAAGGTTGTTGTTACGGAGTAGAAGCACTCACCTTAGCAATTTTCCCTATCTTCTTAAACCCTTTGCCTTTGACCACAACAAGATAAACCCCGTCCGCCAGGTCCTGGTTGTACTCATTTTTGCCATCCCATTCGATTATCCGGCTCGACACCCGCGTGAATTTTCTCACCAGTGTTCCCGACAGGGTGTAGATTAAAACATCGGGTGTCTCCTCCTCGGGAAAATCCAGCACCAGTTTACAAGCACCGGAAAACGGTGCCGGCAATGTATAAGGTTCTGCCCAGCTGGAAATTTTCACGGGATAGCGCTGGCTAATCATTGAACGGTTTCCAAAAGAGTCAACCGCAACAACAAAGAAGTTGTAACCTGTTGTGTCCCGGGCAAGATTGAACAGATAGGCGGTGGTTTCCGGTGTTACCGTCGCCTGGCGTAACCGCGCAAACTGCTCAACCCGGATATCATCAATAAACACTCCTAACCGATTCCCCGTATCATCGGTTTTGTAATAAAACCGCAGATAAACCTGACCTGCGGGTAGAAGATACCGGTACTCCTGCCAGGTGTCCGCCTGCCCATAGAGTGAATCCAGTGAATACCAGTTAATTGTATCCCTGGACCATTCAACATAACACACATCGCGGCTGATATCACCGGTGGTATCCTCTGCCTCTTCGGTCCAGTAATACGCATAAAAAGAAAGCAACCCGCCCGCCTCAAGGTTAAGCGGTTGTTGGAGTGTAAGCCTCGTGTTCAGGTTCGGTGCCGAACCGGAAAAGAATGCAGTTCCTGGTGAGCGAAAGTACCGGCTGGAAACGGTCCAGCCCGAACTTTCCCAGTTCCCCAGACTATCCGCCCTTTCCAAAAAAACATTCTCGGGCTCTGCCGCCTGATAAAGTTCATATACTACCGGACTCAGGTCAAACGCCTGATACCACCAGAGCCGCACATCGCCCCGCTTGCCCGTTTGGTGATGGACGATTTCTGGCCTCGTTGGCTTGACATCGTCCTGGCAATAGTAATTGTTAAGGAAATGAAGCCAGGGCACCGAATCGGCAAAGTCAAGGGTCCGATACTCGTCGATTTTCTGCTTAAACCTCAGATACCCGGCAGGAAACCATACCGAAATTCCCCGAGCATTCCCGTAACTACCGCTCACCGCATTGCCGACAATCAGTGGATTCAACGCCGCGCGCAAGCCGCTCAAACCGGTACCGGGTGCCAGTTGCCAGAGATGGATAAAATCGACCTGCTCATCCTGATAACAGGGTGGGCTTATCGCATTTCCGGAAAATGTCTGCACCCCCTGGCGTGCTAGTTTAAAGCCTGCTGTATTGGGCGCAAGGCTATCACTTACCACCGGCTTGACGCTCGCCAGAACCCGCGTCAGCTGCTTCATATCAACCGCGGACAGACACACATCCTCACCCGGGTACGAAGCCACATAATCGGCACACATCTCAGGCAAAAACTCCCTTGGAGTTGCGGTTGGATGTGCCACCAATCGGCTCAAAAACGCATCGTAAGGAAAACCCTCCCAGGGCACAACCGCTTCTGATGCTAAAAGATAGTCGCACAAACCTAAAAGCTCGGTTGCCACCTCAATCGTACCCATCAAACAGGCATCAAACCCAATAATGGTGATACTCTTCCCCAGTTTCCTCTTACCAGACCGGATTGCCTGTTTTAACTCACCACCAGCAACACCCATCATATGCCCATCCGACTCATCAATCACCACCGCCCGCTGCGGACCATAACCCTTGCGCCAGCCATCACCATGGTCCCAGATGATTAAAAAGTAGTTCCGCGCCGGATACCGCTGACCAAGAAACCCGATAAACTCGGCAAGGGTTGCGGTGTCTGCCATATCTCTCTCGCCGAGATCACCAAGCAAAACGAGGGTGTCCTTACGGACCAGATAGCGCCGGCAGTTAGGATTGGTGTCGCGGGCAGCATTGTCTACCTGAACAACTATGTTAACCTCTTCAGTCGAACCTACCCTCAACATCTCGCCAATATCAACCGCGGCTTGCTCGCTCATTCCATTGTCCGCCGCCATATAAACACCCACGGTCCATTGCGCCGCGGACAACACCGAGAAACAAATCAGAAGGGGGATGGCTTTTAACCATCCCCCTACCGGTTTAACCTGCATCCCCGTTGTCAGAAGCCAACCGTTAACATCAAACGATGGGTCGGCTTCAGATAACTGTAGTACCGGAACGCGTAGTCAAGCCCCAGTTCCAGCCCTTCAACCACCTTACCCTTCACACCGGCACCAGCACACAATCCGGTAAAGTCACCCAGTTTCTTCATATACTGCTGGTCGGTGTTGAAGATGTAACCAGCACGCAAGAACAGCATATCCGCCAAACCGTACTCCAGTCCGAAATTGACCGTCTCGTTGATGTCAGAAGGGTGCACCAGGTCAATCGCTGCGGTCAGCCGGTTGTTGTCGTTCTTCAAAACATCCATCGCCACCCCGAACCGGAAAGTTGTCGGCAGGGGCACCGGTGTTGTTTTGTAAGAACCCTGCAACTGACTGGGACCGGAATCGGGCCAGTAAAAGTTGTAGTCAAGATGCGGACCGGCGTAACTCAACTGACTGCCGTAATTGGTAACCGCCGCACCGAGCCGCAACGACTTGAACCCGGTATTGTAAAACAACCCGACATCAAGCCCCAGCGCTGAAGCCGACAGGTCCCATATCGTCTGATTGATACCCTTCACCGTCAAACCAAACGACAGTTTATCAGTGATGATTCGGGCATAAGACAGACCGAGTGCCAGGTCCGAGGCACCGATTGTCAACCCGGTGCCTTCATCTTCGCGCAGCGGTGTCTGCGGGTTATCCACTGTTGTCTGCTCGATCGAACCCATCGTCAAGGCGGTTGCTGAGATTGCCACCGTTCCGAAATTGGTCACCGGCAGCACCACCGTCAGATAGTCGTGGTTGATGTCAGCAAACCAGTTGGCGTGATTAAACTGCGCCTGCCGTTTGATGTATGCAATACCCGCCGGGTTAAAGTAACTTGCTGAAGCGTCGTCTGCCAGCGCGGTAAAGGCGTCACCCATTCCCGATGCCCGACCAACGCTGATTTTCAAAAACTGGGCACCGGTTGTCGCCACCTTAGAAAACGCCGCCCAGCTCATCGAAAATAGCACAAGGGCGATTAAAATCGCCCTGCCCCATTTTCCGACTTTATCACCTCTGTAATCAACTGGTCTCATCCTTCACCTCCCTCTTAATGGATGACCATAAACTTACCGGTAAACTCACCCACTGGTGATTCAACATGGTAGATGTAAACACCAGGGGCAATCAACTGTCCGTAGTCGTTGATCAAATCCCAGGTTGCGGTTCCACCCTCATCCAGCGGCTGCTTCTTCGTGTCTTTATGCTCAATCACCTTCAACAGGTCACCCGCAGTTGTAAAGATTCTTATCGTGCAGGTGCCGGGCAGATGGGTAAACTTAATCACCCGCTGCTCTGATGTCTTTTCCCAGCCATTGAACACGATGTACGGGTTAGGTACCACCTTCACCGCCAGCTTCTGCTCTGTCGTCGTATCCGTATAACCCGGCGTCGCGCTGATTCGGAACACATTGAAAAACGGCGCAGCACCTTCGGCGCGATGCCCGACAACACTCCACACATCACCATCATTGATCGAACTCAAAAGCCCGCGCAACGAGTCTCCGGACTGCTTCAACCCGAGATAACCACCGCAGATATAGATATTCGCCACCGTTCCCTTGAGCGTATCGGTTGGATTGCGGAACGCTCGGTCAACAAAACACCAGCCATTAGCATTCTGCGGACCGGTACCGGTGGTCGTAAACTTGGCAAAAGGTACCTCAATATCACCGTTCGTCACATCGTAAACCTTCGCAGTTAAGTAACCACCATTGTTCACCCATTCAATTCGATAGTCTGAGCCACGGAATGCCCAGTACGCCTGGGAAGGTGCGCCTCCGATCTTCAACGATTCCGCCGGATAACTACCACTAACGATATTCACGCCATCAAACGGTGCGGTCGGGATTTTCATCCTCATCTTCATCTGCAACGCCTGACCATTGAACACCGGCACCTGAATTGAGGCGGTTGTCGGTGAAGTGGCGATTGTATAGGTGAACGAACTGGTATCGCCAATTAGCGAATCACCCCGGCTGGTATTGACCACATAATAAGAGTACAGGGCTTTTGCACTCGAACCGGTCCAGCTCGGACCAAGGAACCTTAACTCGTAAACATCGCTTGTCACCTTAAACGGTACCACTACCGTGGTTGAACAAACCAGCGCCGGGCTGATAGAATCACCAACCACCCTTACCACCTGTGCCTCGGGCGCAACATAGTTCACCGGCTCCCAGCGCGGGACTGTTGAGAAGTTGGAAACGATGCCTGAACGCAAAATCAGTGTATCCCACTTGATTGGGTTGCCCAGCGAATCCTTCTCGGTTGTAATGTAGTTCCAGTCATAAGCGGTTACGCAGTAGTAGTACTTAAACCCGTTTATCACATCCTTATCCACCAGCGTGTAATAGACACCGTTATCGGTCGCGTTAATCCACAAAGAGTCCGCCTGGGTTGAATCGCCACCGGGCGGATACGAAAAAGTGATTGAGTCGATTAGGTCACACTGCCCTAAAATCTGCCAGTTCGAACCGTCCCTTGACTTATAAACCACATAACCCTGAAAGTCATAACCCCGGTACATCGGGTCATAACCAGGACCGGGTTGCGACGCCACCTTCTCCCAGTAACGGTCTGGTGTTCGCTCAGGCAGGTCATCCCAGACAATCCTTACCACTTTATCACCCGGAATCAAGGTTATGTTTGGTGAAACCGGCGGACCGGGCAAAAGCCATCCCTGGTCAAAGATAAACTGCGCAGCAATCGCCACCTGGGCAAGATGAACCAGTGAATCCTTGGGTCTGTTTGCCCAGGGCTGATTTGGTCCGCCAAACGGCGCACCAATCGCCGCCACCACCAATCGCTCCACCTGACCCGGTGCCAGGTCAAACGGTCCGGAGCACTGAATAAACCGCTTATCCGCCGGCGTAACATCAACCGAATCGAACGCCGAATAAACACCGGTCCGATAGTCGTAGCCCGCCATCGTCAGATACTGTGCCGGGTCTGTAACTGGATCGATGTCAATCGTAAACTTCTTAAACGCCGTCATACCAAGCGGAATCTCGATTGTATCACCGGAAGGTGTGATTGAATCCCGTTTCGGCGAATCAAGGAACTTATAGGCAAAAACGCCCGGTGTGCCTGACTCCCATGTCGTACCCGGACTCTCCACATTGTCATTGTCACCCGCATAACCGACATTTTCCACCCAGCCCGCACCCGGAATTGAATCTCTCAGAATGAACCCCACCATATCATCAGTTGCGTCACCGATATCAGGGTCCATCACTGCGCCGATAAAGCAACGCTTCAGTGTGTCGTCTCCGGAATTGCGCACATAGTACAGGATGAAGAAGATGTCCTGATTAGATGGATAGTTCCAGGCGTACACCACCTGATAAACATCGATATTCTGCGGCTTACCCGGTGCGATGTGGTTCTCCGGTGCCGCATCCGAATACACACACCACATATCCTGGAGCGAGAACGCCTCATACGGTATCAAAATTGAGTCCATTCTCGGGTCACCGGTTTCCCAGCGACTGCGCGGACTTGGTGGCCAGTCACTCGGATAGACAAAAATCCGGTCATCCGGACTGCCCGCGCCCTCTGCTGCATTCTTGACCGTAGTTGGTGTCAACTCGGTGCCCCCGGAGTTCGGGTTGTATCCGAATGAAACCAGGGTATCCACCTTGCCATCGGCACGGGGTTTCAGCGAACCGAACCACATCCCGGCCCCAAATATGTAGCAGTTGTGCAGCGGTTGGGGCCAGGAACCGCCTGCCACTCCAGTGCCTACCGTAACATCAATCCCGTAGCGCCCGTCATTGTAGAACGGACACTTCCAGCGGTTGATGTTCAGCCACTTCATATCATAGATTCGCTTTCCCCGGGGAACGGGTTTTATCGCCTTTGCGCTTGCCCGTTCCCAGACGCCGAAAAGCACCAGAAGTACTATTACCGAAGAAAAGATTCGTCGTTTCACTTCTTCCTCCCTTAGAATGACAGACTAATCCCGAACCGAATCTTGCGCGATGGTCCGTAGTAAGTCGGCGCCTTGACATAGTCCTCGCGGGCACGCAGATAAGACTGGTACAGTTCGTTGCGCGTCAGATAGCCGTCATGGTCAAAATCCCGCGCCGGATGGTAGTACAGGTCACCAAATCTGATACCGGGTGAAAACTGCTCCGGCGTGTACACCTGACCATCGAAGTCCGGTTTGCCGGTTGCCGAATAAACACTTGTCACCACCGCCGCATTCAACAGGTTCGTAATGTCGCAGGAGATTGAGAAGGTGAGACCACCTAATTTGATGTCTTTGTTCAGCCGTGTGTCCACAGTGAAACTTCCGGGCATCCGCGCCGAGTTATCCGCGCCGGTCCGATTGCCCTTTAAGTCGGTTGGTGTATAAGGCAGACCCGACGCATAAGACGCAACCGCGGACCAGTTGAAGTCGCGCAATACCGCAAACGCAAAGTCCGATGGGAACGACAGTCCGATGTTACCGTGCAGCGAATGGCGCTGGTCCTGGTCAAGGTAATAGTCAACCTGCATCGGTGTTTCGCGCTGATACTGGTCGGTCGCGGTTGATGCGGTTCCCTTGGCAATCTGGAAGGTATAGCCAATCTGCGCATTCCAGTAATTCGCCAGCGCCTTGGTCATCGTCGCCTCAAAGCCCTGAATCCGGGCATACTCCACATTGTAGTACATCGTATAGGGCTGGGGCAGTGCCGAAACAACCCGTACTCCGGACAGGTCAAACACATCCTTGTAGAATGCGGTCACATCAAACGCAAACACATCGCTCAACTGGGCATCAAACCCGAGTTCGTAGGCGATGGTCTTCTCCGCACCCATATTGGCATTACCGACAATCACATTACCCCGACCGCGCAACTCTGCTGCGGGCCGCTCCGCATACTCATACAGGTTGGCAAACACCGGGTTCTTAAAGAAGTGGCCATAAGAAAACCGGAACTTCACCCGTTCTGTAATCGGATAGGAGATTCCCAGCCGTGGTGACAACCGGTACTTGGGTGGCACCGGCAGGAACGAGTCAGAGATGTTCGGTGTCGAGCCAAGCGACTCCGGAAATGCCCGCACCTTTGCCTTGGCATCGAGATAGTCAAACCGCACTCCAGCGCGCACCACCAGGTCCTCAAAATCTGCCCGGTCCTGGATGTAAGCCGCGGCAACCAGCGGTTTGTAGTTGTAGGCATCCCAGAACGGGTTCTGGTCCCAGGGCAGAGAGTTGTCGTACATTGACACCGAGTACTGGGTGATGTCCACACCGGTCTTCAACTCGTGCACCTTGGAAACAGTTTTGGTCAGGTCAAACTTGAATATGTAGTTATTAGTTGCCCGGTAGTGCCAGGTCCGGTTGTCCCCTTCGGTAACAAACAACCCGGCAACACCGTACGGGTTGTCAATCAGCGCATAAGCCGGCACAAAGTTCTTTTTCTGTTCCGGATAGGCATAGACCGTATCGCCATTCGGTGCCAGCCAGTAAGACCGGTACAACTGCAGTACCGCCTCCTTCTTGCTCAAGCCTTCGGGATTGTTGAAAACCCAGTCTTCCGCCCGGAACCAGTACCGGTCCCAGATTCCAGTCTTGCGCAAAAATCCCCAGAAACCGGTTGTATCCGCCTGTTCGGCATAGAAGTTGCGCACCGTCCGAATCAGTGAAGTCTGGAAAAGCCCAACCTTCGCCTCGTAAACGAGTGTCGGCGAAAGCATATGGTTCAAAGTCAGGTTGCCCTTGTAAGACCGCACCCGGTTGGCATAAAGTCCCTTCTGCCAGAACTTATAAGAGTTGGCAAACGCCTGCCACTGATAATTGGAGTGGTGGCCATCAAGCGTCCACTTCATCCCTTCCCGGGTCAAAAAGAACTCCTTGGGCATTTGCAAGGTCAACTTCCCTTCAACCGCATACTCACCGCGCGGTGCCGGCACCTTATACAGACAGTTCCGGTCGTCATCGGTCTTAAAGTACTCGGTTGAGAGAAAGTAGCGCAGCCGGTTCCAGCCCAAAGGTCCACCTAACGATAAAGTCAACCGGTTGTATCCGAAGTTCAAATCCTCCTTCGGAAAAACCTCATCGGTGATATAGCGCAGCCGACCCTGAGTTGTGCTACCACCCTCCTTGGTCACCGCCTTGATGATACCGGACATCGCCTGGCCATACTCGGCATCAAAACCACCGGTAATCACAACCACCGATGCCAGCGCATCCGAAGTTGGCTTCGGGCTCGACCAAAGGGTTCCGACCACCGCATCCTGCGCTGCAACCCCGTCCACTAAATAGGCGACATCGTCATACCTGCCGCCCCGGATATGAGTCCAGCCCCGGCCTGCGGTTTGCGTCACACCGGCTTGCATCCCGACCAGTTCGGACAACTGCACGACCGGCAACCGTTTGAACTCCTCGTCTGTGATGATGCGCTCAACCGTCACCTGACCGCGGTTCACCAGTGGCCTTTCCGCCTTCACCTCAACCGGACCAACCTCAATTGCGGTCTGGCTCAACTGGAAATCGACCACGGTCACATTGTCCTGCACCACCAGGACATCGGTTACGGTCATCTCATTGTAACCAACATAAGATGCGGTGAGTTTGTACCTGCCGGGTGGGACATTGATAATCTCATACTCGCCGTTAATATCGGTCGCGGCACCAAAATCGGTCCCGACCACAATCACATTCACGCCGATTAAGGGTTCCCGGGTCTTCTTATCGGTAACCCGTCCCCGAATTCTTCCCACAACCCCGGCAAGGGCGCTGCTCACCGTTAGCAAAAGGATAAGTGCTGTTAAACCTATCTTCCTCATTGCCCGCCTCCTTTAACCTGAAATGGAATCCCCCAGACCACCGCATTCAACTCGCCGCCAGCTTCATAAACCACGCCAAAAGGAATCTGCTCAACAAACAGCCACTGCACCCCGGTCTCGGTCATGGCGAGTCGATTGGTGGTGGTCATTCGGAATCTTTTACCTTTATAAAAGATAAAATTGTTCGCATCGGTCATCGCGGTCAAAAGCGCCCGCACCCAGATGGTGTCGCCCACCTGATAACTCAAAAGCCCATCCGGATACTCGTAAAGCCTTTGCATACCGAAATGGAGCGTATCAGGCCTTAAGGCGATGGTGTCCTCGCGCACGCCATTGGTCAGATAAACCGCGGCAAGATAGGGCGCATCGTCTGGATTCGGCGCATAAAACCGCTGACCACCTGCCAATTTCCAGAGTCGCCACTCGCCCGACTCCTTGCGCAAAACACAGCCCCCGGTCACGACACCGTTAATCGGTTTTTCCACCAGCATTGAGGTGTCGGTGAACACCGTATCATAATAAGGTAGCCGAATCGTCTCGGACGGCGTGACAATCAACGACTCCTTAACAAAACGGGTGTAGGTATAGGCGTGCAACCGCAACACACCCGGTATCGTTTCTACTACGGTGACGGTTGCGGTCGTCTCCTTGGTTGCGGTGTCTGCCACAGCAACGAACTTAAAATTAAACTTGATATCCTCGGTGAAAAAGATGTGCTGTAACGAGTCGCACTTAAACCGCATCTTGAACGGATTGTCCCTAATCGCCTTCCTGACGATGGATTCGGCAATCACCCATTCGAAGCTCTGGAAACTGTCCTCGGTAAACCGCATCTGGAGGAGTTCCTTGTTCGCCAGCACCACATCCCGAATCGCCGCGGAATCGGCGGCGTCCGGTTTCCAGAATCCGGCTGGCGGCATCCGGCCACATCCAAAAATCCCGATGATTAAGAACATCAGGCTGGCCGCCACCAGCACGCGACCACTTACACCTTCTTTCCGCACAGTTTGCCTCCTTTTTTCCGGGCACGGCATGCCGTGCCTTCATTATCATAAATTATCACTAATTCGGTCCCATTCTCGGACTCTTCCGAGAAATTTCGCCCACAGCATAGTTAACAACATATTAACCTTAAATAAATATTTTCCTTTTGTCAAGCATCGGCACGGCTCAATTGTGCTGATTGACAAAAGACCAAAAACGGTCTATCATTTTCTGCGCCCGAAATGGGTGCGACGGGTTCGCGTGGTAAAGAAAATTTAAAGGAGGTTTCAAATGAAAACCTGTCGTTTTGCTCTTTTAATTTTGTCCTTGTTGTTAACCGGTGTTGCACCGCTTGAAAGCCAGACTATCTTCAGTGAAAACTTCAACTCACCCTGGAACACCCTCAATCCACCATCGGGCTGGTCAATCCTTTTTGCTGGCGACACCAGCACCAACGACTGGCACCGCGCACCCGACCTTGGCTTTCACCCCTGGACCGATAACCCCACACCCTATGCTGCGCTTGGTCCGGGTGAAACCGACCAGGATATGCTTATCACCCCGGTCCTTGACTTCACCGGTTGCGAAAATGTTGTACTCCGCTGTTCATTGGGATTTGTCCCGGGCACCGGTTACCATGAAGCCCGCATCCTCGCCTCAATCGACTCGGGCGTCAACTACAACATCGAAATCGCCAACCTGACCGGTCAGACAGTTGAACCCGGGCTTCGCACCTATGACCTGTCCTGGGCACCAAACCAGCGCAGCGTGCGTATCGCCTTCTACCTCGCTGCCGAAGACACCGGACTTACCTACTTCGTTGTTGACGATGTTTCCATCACCGGCACACGCCGGGCAACCGATGTTGGTATCCTGCGCATCCTCGCTCCCACCGATACCGTGGACTCGGGCGCGATGGTCAGCCCGCGCTGTCAGGTCATCAACCCTTCCAACGGCACCGGCTCATTCTGGACCAGACTTACCATTGGCAACTATCAGGACAGCGTCTGGACCCAAGACCTTGCCCCGGGTGAATCGGCAACTCTAACATTTCGCTCCTATAATGCCGACACCGCGGGGATCGTCTATGCCCAATTCCAGACCCTTTTGCCCGGCGACCTGAACCCGGAAAACGACA
The DNA here is from genome assembly GCA_013177935.1 of candidate division WOR-3 bacterium. Lineage (NCBI taxonomy): Bacteria > Pseudomonadati > Caldifarciminota > Caldifarciminota bacterium. The sequence goes on from JABLXZ010000002.1 coordinate 71,418, forward strand.
CCGCCAACCGCCGCGTGTTTGTCAAACCACCCTTCTTCAACGATGTCGCGGCCCTCTTGATACTCACGCCGACTGGTGCGGTTATCGAAACCACCAGTGTCATCCCCCGTGGCATCATCAAAAACAACACCGCCAATCCGGTAACAATCAAAGCCTACTTTGACATCCTGTTCTTTGGCAGCCCGGTTTACTCCGACTCCATCACCGGCAATCTCTCTGCCAACCAGATTGACACCGTAAGTTTCTCCGCCTGGATTGCCACTCCACCCGGCACCTACAACTCTATCTTCCGGGTCTGGGCTGAACGCGACCTCAACCCGGAAAACGACCTTATCTCCTCATCGTTTACCGTCCGCTCTCCAATCCACGATGTTGGCGTCGAGCAAATCGTTTCACCATCTGACACCGCGCCGCCCGGCAGCATCACCCCCTCAGCAAAAATCGTCAACTACGGCACCTTCCCGGAAACCAACTTCAAAATCTTCTTCTCGGCTTTCCGCGGCAGCACCCGTGAATACCGCGACTCGGTAATTTGCCCGGCACTTGAACCCGCGGAAACCGCTCTGGTCACATTCCCGGTCTGGCAGGCAAGCCGCGGCACCTACCTTGTGCGCTGCTCCACCGCCCTGACTGGTGACCTCGAATCTTATAACGATTGGCAGGAAAAGACCGTAATCGTCCGGACCCCGATTCTTGTTGGCTGGCAGGAGATGGCTTCATTACCCACCGGTGCCAAAGCGGTGAAAAACGGCGGTGCTTTGACCCTGCTCGGCAATACCGTCTATGCCCTGCGCGGCAACAAAACCGACGAATTCCTCGCCTACAACATTGAGACCGACTCCTGGCGGACGCTTCCATCTGTACCGCCGGGTTCTAATGGCAAGCCGGTTTACAAAGGCGGTGCCCTCACCAGCGACCGCAACCGCTACATCTACGCGCTCAAAGGCAACTCCCAGCCCGACTTCCTGCGCTACGATGTGTCTGCCGACTCCTGGCACGCACTGAAACCGGTGCCCCCTGGTCCCTCGCGCAAAGCCATTAAAGGCGGCTCCTATCTCGCCTATGCTGTCCACCGTGGCAACGGCTATATCTACCTCCTGAAAGGCTATCGCAACGAATTCTACCGCTACGACATCGCTGCCGACTCCTGGCAAGAACTGCCCTCTGCCCCGCTCGGACCGTCGGGCAAAAACTCCTACAAAGACGGTTCATTCATCGTGTATGATGGCAGCCACACCATTTATGCGGTCAAGGCAAAGTACAACGAGGTGTTCGGTTTTGACACCGACTCCCTGCGCTGGCTCACCACCACATTTCAGCGCTTCCCGCTCGCGGGCAGGTCCGGAAGACAGAAAAAGGTTAAAGACGGTGCCGGTGGCGTCTGGTGGAACAACGCAATGTACTGCCTGAAAGGCGGCAACACCTGTGAATTCTGGCGCTTCTTCCCCCAGGAAAACCGCTGGGAGGAACTGGACACCATCCCAGCGCTCGGCTCAACCGAGCGAAAGAAGCGGGTCAAAGCCGGAGGCGCCATCACCGGAATGGGCAACGGCATCTTCTTCGCACTCAAAGGCAACAAGACCAACGAATTCTGGTGCTATATGAGCCCGGAAGCCGGACCCGGTGTAGCGGAACCGGTTGTCATCCGCCCGGTGTCACAAAGGTTAACCCTTAACCTCTACCCCAATCCGGTAACAAATCTCACCACGCTCGAACTGAACAAACCACTCAACGAAAAGACCCATATCGCCATCTACGACCGGACCGGCAGACTGTGTCAGGAGTTCACAACAACATTAAACCGGGTTACCATCAACTGTCAGAACCTACCATCCGGTATCTATCTCATTCGGGCAACAAACCGGACTCACACCCTGAGCGCAACCGCCAAGATGGTCATCAGATAACCTGTAAACCGGTAGCACCGACTCCGGATAATACTATCCCCGAAACGGTCCCCTCGACCGTTCCGGGGATTATTTTCTAAACCCCTAACCTGCTTAAAAACTGTGAGTTATCTAACCGCCTGAAATTCCACCGTTAATTTTCCCCAAATTCGGGGTCTATTCTCCATAGCGGGCAACAATCTCATCCCGGCTCTTGCCCAGGATTTCGTACTTCTTGCCCACTTTGACAAACGCCGCAATCGCCCGGTCCAGATGCTCCTGGTCATGCGCTGCAGACAACTGTACCCGAATCCGTGCCTGACCGCGCGGCACCACCGGATAGAAGAACCCAATCACATAAATCCCCTCAAAGTACAAATCCCGGGCAAAGTCCTGCGCCAGTTTTGCATTGTAGAGCATAATCGGCACAATCGGATGGTCGCCGGGCTTGATGTCAAAACCGGCTTCGGTCATCGCCTTGCGGAAGTACTTTGTATTTCTCTCTAATTTATCCCGGCGCTCGGTTGTCTCGGACAGAATCTCAATCACCCTTAAAGTCGCTGCCGCCACCACCGGGCACAGCGTATTGGAGAAGAGATAGGGCCGGGAACGCTGCCGCAGAATCTCCACAATCTCCTTGCGCGCCGCGGTAACCCCGCCTGATGCACCGCCCATCGCCTTGCCAAATGTTGTTGTGATGATATCAACCTTACCCATCACATTGTGGTACTCGTGTGTGCCCCGGCCTGTTTTGCCCATAAACCCGGTCGCATGCGAATCGTCAATCATCACCAGCGCATCGTACTTCTCTGCCAGCGGCACAATCTCATTCAGTTTCGCCACATCACCATCCATAGAAAATGCGCCATCGGTTGCAATCATCACAAACCTTGCGCCCTTTTCCCGCGCCTCCTTCAACTTCGCCTCCAGGTCCGCCATATCCGCATGCTTGTAAATCAACCGCCGCTCCTTCGGCACCTTGCACAGCCGGATGCCATCAATAATTGAGGCATGGTTCAACTGGTCGGTGATGATTGCGTCCTCCGCACCCAACAGCACCTCAAACAGCCCGCCATTCGCATCAAAGCAGGACGAGTACAGAATCGCATCCTCCATCCCCAAAAACTCGGCAATCTTGCGCTCCAGTTGCCGGTGCAAAGCCTGGGTTCCGCAGATAAACCGCACCGAAGACAGCCCATAACCCCACTTCTCCAGCGCCTCATGCGCCGCCTTGATTACCTCCGGATGGCTGGAAAGCCCCAAGTAGTTGTTGGCGCAGAAGTTCAAAACTTCCTTCTGTGGTGCACCTTCTGGATACTCAACCGCGATTTTTGCTCCCTGGGGACCATGGATATACCGTTCCTCCTTATACAAACCTTGGTCCCGCACCGTCTTCAACTCATTCTGTAAAAAGCTCTTTATTGAACCGTATGCCATTACTCCTCCTTAAGTTTGATTTTTTTCCTCCTGTACGATTGCGATGCCGGCGCTCGTGCCCAAACGGGTTGCGCCCGCCGCAATCAACTCCTTTGCCTGCTGAAAAGTACGAATTCCGCCTGACGCCTTGACCCCGATTCTGCCACGGGCAACCTGCGCCAAGAGCGCCACATCCTCCTTTGTCGCCCCACCCCCTAAAAACCCGGTTGAGGTCTTAACAAAATGGGCACCCGCCTCAATTACCAGTTCGGTTGCCCGCCTCTTCTCATCCTCGGTTAAAAGTCCGGCTTCAATTATCACCTTCACCACCCTGCCATCGGCTTCAGCAACCACCGCCCGGATATCGTCCCTTACCCGGGAAAACTGCCCACCCTTAAACAGCCCGATATTCATCACCATATCAAGTTCACTCGCACCCGCCTTCACCACCGCCTTTGCCTCTGCCACCTTCACCCCGGTCAAACACGCACCCAGCGGAAAACCGACAACCGAACACACCCCGACATCGCTGCCCCTGAGTTGTTGTGCCGCCAGTTCCACATAACCCGAATTCACGCATACCGTTGCAAACCCGAACCTCTTTGCCTCCTCACACAACCTGACAATATCCTCTGGCTTTGCCTCAGGCTTCAAAAGGGTATGGTCAATATACCGGGCAATCGTTTCCATCTGTGAAACCAGATTTTACCTTCCTTAATTTATACTGTCAACAACTCTCCTCCCCTCTCTCCTACATACTCTTATCTCTCCTCCCCTCTCTTTATGGAAGTATTCCGTCAAACTCCCCTCCCTTTATGGGAGGGGAAAAAGGGGAGGGTGTCAAATCTGCTCTTACATCCTTCTCCCTCAACCTTTATGGCTTCTTTCTCACTCTCCCCGCCCTTGATTGCTGTCTTTCGTCACCTTCTTCTCCCTTTATGGCAGTCTTTCATCACTTTCCCCTCCCTTGATGGAAGCCTTCCGGAACTCTCCCCTCCCTTTATGGGAGGGGAAAAAGGGGAGGGTGCACAGAGCGTTTCAAAAAAAGAAGGGGGGCAAAATGCCCCCCTTCGTCACTCGTGCTCGAGTTTATCGGACGATGAGTTTCTGGCTTGCGCTTGCACCCGCGCTCTCAAACTTCACCAGGTAAACACCTGATGCCAGATTGCGCAGGTCAAGGCTGTGCGTGCCCGTGCCCGATGCAACAAAGTTGAACGTGCTCACCGTTCTTCCGGTCACATCAAACACGGTCACCCGCGCCGGTGAAGACTGCGGCACGCTGTAGGACAGGATGCCAAAGCCCTTGACCACCGGGTTGGGCGTCACGCTGAAGTTGAACCGACCAACGCTCACCTGTCCCGCCATCACGCCTGAGCGCTCCGGCTTAGAGGCGAACACCGTCGGCTCATAGTAGCACCAGAACTCCTGGGTCTTGCCACCCTTGAACGCATAGAACAGCCCGTTGTCGGTGCTGGCAACCGCGCCGCCCGCCTTAACCCGTTTCTTCCTGCCGCTCAGACCAACCTCAGGAATCGGGTCAAGTTCGGTCCAGGCATAGGTACCACCCGCAACATCGCACTTCCACCACTCAACGGTGTTGCCACCCTTGAGCGCGTAGATGAACCCGTTGTAGAGTACTGCATCCGAGCCGTCCTTGGACTTCTTGTTCTTGCCAGTCTTGCTGCTCGGTATTGGAATGCCCGGAATCGAAGCCGTGCTCCACTGCAGGGTTGTCAGGTCAAAGGTCCACATCTCGCTGTACTTAGCCTTGTGCGCATAGAGCGTGTTCGCACCGTCATAGACCAACCAGGAACCCTTGTCCCACTTCGGCTTGACACCAGCCGGAGCATCAGGCAGCGGCTCCCAGACACCGCTCACCGTGTTGTAGCGGTAGAACTCCTGCTTGTATCCCTTCAACAGGTACACATAGCCGGTGTCGTTCTGCACCACATACACCAGGTCGGTGCCGCCCTTGACCTTCTTGTTGCTCGCACCCAGCGGTACCGGCGTCAGTGGCGCCCAGGCGGCGCTATCAATCGAGTACCGGACAAAGTCCTGGGTGTTGTTACCAATTGTGGCGTAGATATAGCCGTCGCCATAGCAGCCGTTCGCACCCTTTGACGGCATCTTACCACTGGGCGTTGGCATCGGAGCAAGCGTTGTCCAGGCATCGGTGTTCGGGTCATAGGAGTAGAAGTCAGCCGCCTTGTTACCACGAGCCGCATAAATCAGACCGTTGTCCGGGTTGAATGCAAGGAACCCACCGTCTTTGACCGGTCCGGGCACCTGCGCCTTCTCGGTCCAGCCCGGATTGCCCAAAGGCCTGACCGTGAACGACGATACCTGCTGGTTGTTGCTCGGGTCTGCATCACCGGTCATTATCGCATTCGCCTGCGCTGTGTAGTTGCCTGTGGTTGACGCATCCCAGGTGGTGGTGAACACATAGGTTGACTCAACACCCGGGTCCAGAGTCAGCGTTGCGGTCTGGTCATAGACCACCGTGCTCGCCTCATCGGTAATCTGGAAGTTCAGGTCGAATGTTGCGGGATTGCTTCCAAGGTTCTGCACCGTTACCCGCGGTGTCACAACCGTGCCAACCACAATCGTGCCGGTCGGCTCAACGATTGCATTCACCGCAACATCACGGTAGTACGCCCAAGCAGAATCAACCAAGAGGTCATTCGAGTTTATCATATCGCCGGACAACTCGGTTGAGCAACGAACCGCATACATGCCATAAGCGGGCACAGTCCAGTTCGGGAAGCCGGTGATTGTCCGCTCTTCACCCGGCGTCAACCCGATAACCAGCCGTGTCTGGTTGTAGGTACTGCCGATCCGCAACCGCGCATAGAACGAAGCCGTCGATGTACCGTTGTTGCGCACCTTCACCCGCGGACTGATGACCGCACCGGAGTCAACTTCGCCCTTGGGCGCGATAATTTCGGTCGGCTTGACATCAACCAGGTACACGAAGGTAGAACCAGTAACCGTGTCGTTGGTATGGACCTCGTCCGAACCAAGTAGCGTCACACAACGGGTGGTGTGATTACCGATGGTGGTCGGTGTCCACGGGTCAAAACTGACCACCGCCGAATCACCCGGTCCGAGGTTTGAAACCGTCTGGGTGTCAGTATAAACCGAGCCAATCGTGAACTCAACCGGGAAGGTCTGGGTACCCCCGCCGAAGTTCCACACTTTAGCCTGCGGTGTCACCGGCACACCATATTGAATGGTGCCAGTCGGCGCCAGAATTTCGGTTGCAGCAACATCAATTGGCTTACGACAGCCAATCCCGGCGATATTGTCAATCAGCCAGCCATAATAGGTTACCGAACCGTCCGAACCAAACCGCCAGTGGACCTTGAAGGATGTGCCGTTCGCCACCGGAATCTTGAACCTCGCCACCTCCCAGTTCCAGTTGCCTGAATAGCCGTACTCACCCAAGCCATACACGGTACCATAATAGGACCTTGTTCCGTCCGGATAGAGCAGGGTCCAGGTTTGACCGCCATCGGTTGAGTATTTGAAGTTACCGCCATCATAATAGGTCTCGCAGTACATCCAGTGCATAAACATCACCACCGGCGTGTCCTGGAGCGCCACAAGGTTGAACGCGAGCAGGGTATCGTTGGCATTGTTCGCATAGGAACCAGACAGCACATCGCCCCAGCAGTTCGGACTTGAAGGTGGCGGGTTTCTCGGCGATTGTGGTGCACCCCAGCTCCAGCCGCCCGTGCCCCGGAAGTTGCCGTTCGACGCATCAAACCGTTCAACAAAGTCCGCAACCATCGTCTGCGCGGTCAACCGGTCGTTGTTCGGGTTACCATCACCCGAAAGCCGAACCGAACAGCGCACCGCATAGGTACCAGAAGTGGAAGGCGTCCAGGTGCTGAACCCGGTCACATTCAGCGTCTCGCCCGGTCCCAATGACTGGTTGACATTAACCGTGCTGGTGTAAGAACTACCGATGTCCAGTTTCACCGAGAAACTCGAAACCGAAGAGGTGCCAACATTCTTCACCCAGACCGATGGGTTGACATTCTCGCCAACCTGATGCAACCCGCCCGGCACATCAATCCGGTACATCGCCAGGTCATAGGGTGCCGGTGGCGCACCATGCTTGTAGTAGATTTCATAGTTGCCATCCCGGCTGTCATCCCACACCACATGGACATCGTTCGGATTGGAACTGTTGCCGCCGTTGTTGATTGAAGGATAGTACCGGTAACTTCCTGTCACATTTGTCAGGTTAATCGGAGTTCCCCAGGTGCCAGATGCCGAACGGTCATTGTACCGAATCTGGGGATAGGATGGACTTGTAGAGTTGTACCCGTACCAGACAACATGACCCATACCGTTCGGAGTGAAGCAAACCGTTGGATAGTACTGGTAATAGTTTAGACCGGGCTCAGAAACGGTGTCACCGACCAACTGGAAGGTGTCCGAGATACCCGTACCCAGCCGCTGCTTGTGGATTATGCGGTAGTAGTAGTAGCCATTGTCATAACCCTGCCACACGATATGGACTCTGTTGGTCTGCGGGTTAACCGCAATCGACGGGTAGTACTGGTAATAGACTGCACCGGAGATGTTCTGCTGAACCGGACCCCAGGTTCCACCAAACCTGCCCCGATACCCAATCTGGTAGTAGGAGGTGCCACCGTAACCATACCAGGTCACATGGATGTTGTTATCCCTGCCCGCCGCCACCTTGGGCCACCAGCGGTAATATGAGGTTGAGCCAGAGTCAACCCACACTCTCGGCTGCCAGGTTGTGCCAATCTTCTCCTTATAACCAATCGCATAGCCAACGGTTGAGTAGTAGTTGTACCAAACAACATGGATTCTGCCGTTCGGGCTCGCCTCAATTGAAGGATAGTATTTGTACCAGAGCAGGGTGTCTTCGGTGATACGGGTAGTTGTCGCCTCCCATCCACCATTGCCCGATGATGTCGGTGTGCACATCTTGTATGCAATGTAGTAGCCGGACGGAGCCGTAGCTTTGTTCACATACCAGGCCACATGAACATTGCCCGAAGAGTCAACACACAGTGCCGGATAATAGGAGTAGCCGATACTTGCCAAATCCGCTGAGATGCAGGTGTCACTGGTCCAGCCCGAGCCCGGATAGTACCGCTTGTAATAAACCTGTGGTGAGTATGTGCCCGGCGTCTGATAGGACATCCAGACCACATGGACTCTGCCCGAAGGGTCAACCGCAACCGTGTGCCTGCCAAATGCGTAGTTGTAGTCAGTAACCGAGTTGTTGGTCAGCCTTACATCTGGGTCCCACTGGGCATCGGTCTCTGCCATTTGCCCTTCAGCCTGCCGTGCGAGGTACTGCAAATACTCCTCGCTCGGCTCTCCCGGCTGTTTTTGCATCATCCTCTCCGGCAGCATCTCCTCGTGCAGACCCGTTTCCGGGTCAATGCGCGGTGGCTCAGGTCTTGCCGCAAACGCCACGACCGCGAGGAGGAGCAAGGAGAGTGTTACCCATTTACGCATACTTAGCCTCCTTTTTTGTTTTACCTTTGTACTCAGCGCCCGTTTACGCCAAACGCCCTGCGTCCGGGCGCACTTTTACCGCTTTTTAATTCGGATGTCACCCTTCTTGGTGGCGCTAAATTATAACGCCACCATCCCTGCCTGTCAAGCAAAATTTTACTTCACCACCACCAGCCGGAACCAGCCCTTTTCGCCTTGCCCAAAATAAACCCCGGGCTTCAACTGTCGCACCCTTCTTCCTGACGGGTCAAACAGTTGACCCTTGAATCCGAGCCCGTTACGGGTAACCACCGTTGCCCGCACCGGATTCGGCTCAAAACGCGCCCCCTCCTGAATAAACTGGGATGGACTGGCACTGGCAAAGTACATCTCCGCATTGCCATCCCGGTAATCGGTCCATATTGCCACAATGTCGTTGGGCGAACTACCATTACCTGCGGCAATTGCCGGCCTTTCCCGCGTGTTTGACGCCCGGGTCACATCGTAGGCAGGACCCCAAACACCGTTAACCGCCCTTTCCGCACACCGCACCTGCACCACAACAAGGGAAGATTCGCTCTTGCCGGTCCACAAAGCATAACCCATACCGTTTAAGGTGAAAACAATCTGACCCGGGTCCTGATTCAAGGTGTCCCCGGTACCAGAAACGGTGTCCGCCTGCTGCCACCCCGCGCTGGTGCGAAAACGGTGCACAATCCGGCGGTGGTTGTCTGCGCCATAGGACTGCCACAGGATGTGCGGGTTGCCGGTAACCGGATTGACCGCAATTGATGGGTACATCTGGTGCCGGGTTGCCTGTGACACATTTTCGGTTGCTCCCCAAACCGTATCGGTGCGCACCTTGTAGAACACATCGTAATATCCGCTTGCACCCTCTCTGCCATACCATACAAGATGCACCCTGCGGTCCGGACCAACCGCCACCGCCGGATAAGCCTTGTAATTGGTTCCACCTTCAACAACCCGCGGCTCCAGCCAGACCGTATCCCTTCGCTCTCGATGCACGATGTTTACCCCTTCAAGCCAGACCACCTGAATGTTGCCATCCGGACCCGAAGCCACGGTTGGACACCCCTTTTCCACGGTGGGTGCGCTCACCGAAAGCAGCCTTGAGTTCTCGTCCCAGCCATCATTACCATTACCAGCCGGCACGCAACTCTTGATATAGATGTACTCATCGGCATCGTCGGTGCTGCCTGCTGCCCAGACCGCATAGACTACGCCTGAAGAGTCAACCGCCAGCGACGGGTATTTGCAGTTCAGGTTCTGGTTGTACAGGTCAAACGAAATCATCGTATCCTGAGTCCAGCCTGAACCCGGATTGTACCGCTTGTAATAAACCTGAAACCGATAGGTGCCCAGCGCCGAGTTCATCACATACCAGACGCAGTGCACCCTGCCCTGCGGGTCAACCGCAACCCGGCGCTGCGTGCTCCAGTATGAGTAGTCCGAGTAGTGGTTTTCGGTCAAACGGACTTCAGGCTGCCACTCCAGCGCCCATACCGCCGCAATTGTAATCAAGACACCAAGTAAAATTTGCCGCATTTCCTGCTCCTTTTTCTACTATTATTTAACCTTTGCTCCCGATGTCAAGAACACCCGCCGAGGTTGACTGATTTGAGGGAAGTTTTATAATCAAGCGGTGAAGGTCGTTGCCACCAATCGCAAGGCACTGCGCGACTATACGGTGCACGATAAGGTTGAAGCCGGTATCGCCCTGTACGGCACCGAGGTAAAGTCGCTGCGGGAAGGCGGCGCCTCCCTTGACGGCGGTTATGCAAGGGTGGAGAACGGCGAGGTGTTTCTCTACGATGTCAACATCGCACCTTATCGCCAGGGCAACATCTTTAACCGTGACCCCAAACGCCGGCGCAAACTCCTCTTAAACAAAGACGAAATCAAGTGGCTCTTTGGCAAAACAACCCTGCGCGGTTTCACCCTCATTCCCCTGCGCCTCTATTTTAACGACCGCGGTATCGCTAAGGTGGAACTGGCGCTGTGCAAGGGCAAAAAGGCGTTTGACCGCCGCGCCGAACTGAAGCGCCGGGCAATGGAGGAAGACGAGCGCCGCGCCGGTACAAAGGACGGGTATTGAAGATGAGGCGGTTCTGGTTCCACCTGCTGGCACTTTTGTTTTTTATCTCGGGCATTGCCGGCTCAAGTAGTACCACCGGGTTGCGTCAAATAAACGGGATTGACTACCTGCCGGTTTCCGGGGTCGTGGCAAAATACGGCGGCAAATGTTACTGGGTGGAAAACCGGTTTATCACCATCCTGCCCGGCTCCGACTCCAGTTTTAACGAGTATCTGTTTATTCCGGACAGCGGTGTTGTCCTGCACAATGGCAAGCGGTTGAAACTGCCCATCGCGTCGATAGTTGATAAGGGGCAACTTTACCTGCCCGCAGTCCTCATCGCCGGAATGTTCCCAGAACTTGATGTGCCGGTGCTCACCACAACCGAAACCGATAAAAAGGGCGATACCCTCATCGTCCGGTTGTTGCTTAACCCGCTTCAGACCAAGTCGGGCGCCCTGCTTTTCTATCGGGACCGGAAGTCAAGCCTGGAACTGCGCCTCACGCTTGGCTGTCGTACCGACAGCGGGTTTGTTTCCCAGTTGCGTCTCATTTCTTTGACCGGCGGCACCACACTCAACGGCGTCCACTTAGACACGCTGGCGGTCGGCGTCAACCTTTACTGGAACTTTCGCCAGCCCACCCAGGACACGGTCCTATTGATGCCCAACGGCATTGAGGTCCGGCTCTGGCCCAGGCCGCAACGCCGGGTGACCAAAATCATCCTTGACCCCGGGCACGGCGGCAAAGACCCGGGTGCCATCGGCAGACTGGGCACCGAGGAGAAAACCATCGTCCTTGATATCGCCCGGCGGGTGAAAAAACACCTGACCCAGCAGGGTTTTGAAGTCTTTTTGACCCGGGATTCCGATGAGTATGTTTCCCTTGCCGAACGGGCAGAAAAGGCGGCAAAGAGTGGTGCCGACCTGTTTGTATCAATCCACGCCAATGCCTCACCAAACCGCACCGCCACGGGTGTTGAAACTTACTTCCTGTCTGAAGCCAAAACCGACTGGGAACGGGCGGTAGCGGCACGGGAAAATGCGGTGTTTGAGCGGGAACTTGCCAACCCGCTTATCAAAGAGAACGACCCGGTAAGTCTCATCCTTGCCGATTTAGCCCAGAACGAGTTTCTCTTTGAGTCCAGCGAACTTGCCAGCCGGATTCAGGAGGCGGCGCTGTCCGCAATCTGCGCTGAAGACCGCGGCGTCCGGCAGGCAAACTTCTATGTCCTGCGCAACATCTTTATGCCGGCGGTCCTGGTGGAGTGCGGGTTTCTTTCTAACCGCAAGGAGGAGAAACTGCTGCGCAACCCTGAACATCGGGAAAAAATCGCCCGCGCCATTGCCCGCGGTGTTGCCCAATTTGCCAAAGATTACGAATGCCGGCTCAACGGCAACGGAAAAAAGCGATGAGTACGGAACTAATCCGGGTCAAACAGTTTCGGCGCATCGCCTCGCAGCGTCTGCAGGGCAAACGGCTTGATGTGTATCTGGTGCTTTCCGGCATCGGCGTCTCCCGGAACAAGGCGAGCAGCCTGATTGAAATGGGCAAGGTGCTGGTCAATGGCAGCCGGGTAAAACCCAGTTATCGGGTAAAACCCGGGGATGAAATCACCGCCGAGTTTGAGTACGAACCGGAAATCACGATTGAACCGGTACCAATGGACCTGAACATCGTGTATGAAGATGAAGATGTAGTCGTCGTTGATAAACCGGCAGGACTTGTTGTCCATCCGGCACGAGGCAACTGGACCAACACCCTGATAAACGGTCTGTTGTATCACTGTCGTACCCTGCCGCTGCGGTCCGATTCGGTGCTGCGGCCCGGGGTTGTGCACCGTCTGGACAAAGATACCACCGGGCTTCTGATGTTTGCCAAAACCGATGAGGCGTTACGCAGTCTGGGCGCCCAGATTGAGCACCGCACTGTTGTCCGCGAGTACCTTGCCTTTGCCTGGGGTGACTTTGAACTGTCTGCCGGTACAATCGACGCGCCGATTGGCCGCCACACCATTGACCGGTTGCGTATGGCGGTCACCCCTTTTGCCGCCCGCAATGCGCTCACCAACTATGAGGTCCTGCGCCGCTACGCCATCTGCACCTATCTCCGGCTCCGGCTCAAAACGGGCCGCACCCACCAGATTCGCGTACATCTCCAGCACATTGGCCATCCGGTTGTTGGCGACCCGGAATACGGTGGCAGAACCCCATCCGTACTGACCCAAAAAGAACACCAGCCGGTGTTCAAGCAAATTCTCTCTATCGTTCATCGTCAGGCGCTCCATGCTGCCCGGTTGGGATTTGTCCATCCCCGAACCAAAAAGTACCTTGAGTTCACCTCGCCTTTACCGCCCGATATGGAGAAACTGCTGCTGTTTTTGGAAGACCTTGCCCGCCAGAAAAAGTTATGAACCGGCAACTTTTTTCCCTTCTCCTGCTCATTATCGTAACGGTGCTTTTGCCCTGCTGCGCGCCCGCATTCAAGCCCTTACCCGAACTGACACCACCCGATTGGCAGGATGGCGAAACCGCTGTTTACGAAATCGTCCGTAACGACTCGGTACTTTACACCCGCAAGACCGTCGTCCAGTTTGATGAAGAAGGAACAGAACCGACCGTCGTCATCACCAACATCGTCCAGGGTCAAACCGCTCCCTTTTACTTCTTTGACTCCACCACATTTGCCCTTACCCGTTACACCCTGACACCGCTCTGGTCCTATCGGTTGGTCTCAACCGAAATCTCCATCACCGAAGTTGAAGCCGATTTTGAACCGGAACGGATTGAACTGCGCAAGACCACGGTTGATGGCAGTGAACGAAAAGATTTCAAGAATACCCAAAACACCTATGGGATTGAGATGCTCCAGCATCTGTTCCGGGCGGTGCCGCTTGACCCCGGTTTGCACTTTCAGCTCAACATCATCATCCCGCTTGAATTCCGCACCAGCCGAATTAATGTCACCGTGCTCGGCACCAAAATGGTCTCCACTCCGCTCGGTGACATTCTCTGTCGCGAGGTAAGTGCCGTTGCCCAGCGGCGTCAACTCCGGCTCCTTTATGAACTTGCCCAGCCCCACCGGCTCGTCGCGATTCGCGATGTTGAAAATGGCACCGAAACCCGGCTGGTTGGGTTCTCAATCTCAGCGACCGACACCCTGCCCACTCTACCCTGAACCGGCTCTGCCGAAAACCGACTTTTACTTTTCGGTGCCGCGGTTCTGTTTTTACTCTACGGTAACCGATTTCGCCAAGTTGCGCGGCTTGTCAACATCACAACCCCGCAAAACCGCAATGTGATAGGCAAGGAGTTGCAAAGGCGGCGCCACCGCAATCGGTGACAGATACTCTGGCACCGGCGGCAGATAAAGCACGGTCTCGGCAAGCTCTTCAAGCGCCTCATCCCCTTCGGTGCCAAGCGCAATTATCCTGCCCCGGCGTGCCTTTGCCTCAGCAAGGTTGGAAACCATCTTATCGTAAACCGAATCCCGCAGGGCAATACCAATCACCGGCACCTGCTCGTTGATGAGCGAAATTGGCCCGTGCTTCATCTCACCCGCCGGATAACCGGTGGCATGCACATAGGAAATCTCTTTCAACTTCAGCGCCCCTTCCAGCGCACTCGGGTAGTTTATCCCGCGCCCGAGAAAGATGAAGTCGTGGGCAAATGCCAGCCGGGTTGCAATCTCCCGTATCCGGCGGTCCAGTTCTAAAATCTTTTTCAACTTTTCCGGCAGTTGCCCGACTTCGTCCCGCACCTGACAGAGTTGCTCATCGGTTATCACCTTGCGCACCCTGCCAAAGTAGAGTGCCAGGGCAAGCAGGGTCAAAATCTGGGCGGTGTAAGCCTTGGTTGATGCCACGCCAATCTCAGGACCGGCATGGATATGGACAACCGAATCCGCCTCGCGCGCAATTGATGAGCGTGGCACATTGAGCACACCCAGCGTCTTCACACCCCGGCGCTGGGCATCACGCAGTGCCGCAATCGTATCTGCGGTCTCACCCGACTGGCTGATTGCCACCATCAGCGACTCATTCTCATAAATAAAATCCGCGGTCCGCAACTCCGAACTAATCTCCACCGAAACCGGAATCCGGCTCAACTTCTCAAAGTAGTACCGTCCAACCAGGCCGGCATGGTACGAAGTACCACACGCCTGAATCACAATCCGGCCAATGCGCTCAATGTAATCCGGATAAAGCAAAAACTCCGGGTCGAGCGCAATTCCGTCTTCCCGAAACCGGCGCCGGATGTTTGTCTCCAGCACTCCGGGCTGCTCAAAAATCTCCTTGCGCATAAAGTGCGGATACCTGCCCTTGGAAATCTCCTTCGCCTTCAACTCAATCGGCACAAACTGCCGCGCTACCTCTTTGCCCTCAAAGTCAAACAGTTTTGCCCCACTCTGGGTTACAACCGCCATTTCGCCGTCCTGCATCGCTATCATCCGCCGGGCAATTCCGACCAGAGCCGGTGCATCCGATGCAACAATAAACTCATCCTTGCCTTTGCCGATTAAAAGCGGACTCCCCATCTTCACCGCGTAGAACCGGTCCGGCTCATCCGCACAAATCACCACCAGGGCATAGGCACCTTTGAGCCGTGCCACCGCCTTGCGCAGCGCGGTCAACATATTCCGCCGGTAATAACTCTCAATCAGGTGAACCAGGACTTCGGTATCGGTGCTGGATGTAAACCGGTGTCCGGCATCAATTAACTCCTTGCGCAACTCCCGATAGTTCTCAATGATGCCGTTGTGGACCAGCGCAATCTTACCCTGACAGTCAAGAAACGGATGCGCATTCTCATCGGTAACCTCACCGTGTGTTGCCCAGCGCGTATGGCCAATACCCAATTTCCCCTCAATTGGACTCTGCTCCAGCACCTCCTTCAACTTCTGCAGTCTGCCCGCGGTCTTGCGGATTTTAATCCCGCCGTCCAGCACCGCAACGCCACAGGAGTCATAACCCCGATACTCCAGCCGCTCCAGACCAATCATCACCACATTAACCACATTCCTTGGTCCAACATAACCGACAATGCCACACATCGCTCCTCCTAACTCGGTGCCACCATTCGGGTGACAACCTGTAAAATGTTTTCAACCTTTTGCCGGGTCCGGGCTTCGGCAACAACCCGTACAATCGGCTCGGTGTTACTCTTGCGGATGTGCGCCCACCAGTCCGCGCCCATAAGCCGCACCCCTTCGGTCCGGTCAATACCGGTAAACGGCAACTTCCCTTCGAGCCGGGCGATAAACTCCTCAGCCTCCAATTTTCCCGCCGGCACCGTTGCCTTGGCAATGTGATACTCTGGCAACTCCTGTCTCAACTCGGAAAGCCTTTTCCCACTTGTCTTCATCAGCGCCACCAGGAGCGCCGCAGCAACCAGCCCATCCCGGGTCAAGTTCACCTCCGGCAGAATTACCCCGCCGTTACCCTCACCACCTAAAACCGCACCCCGCTCCAAAATCCCCTGAACCACAAACGCCTCACCCACTTTTGTGCGCGCCACCGCAACGCCAAACCGCTGAGCGATGTCCTCAATCATCCGGCTCGTAGAAAGATTCACCACCACCGGACCCTTACGCCGGTTGAGCACAAAAAGTGCCGCCAGCGCCAGTGTTGCCTCCTCGCCTAACGGCACACCCATCTCATCAACGCAACTGAACCGGTCACCATCCGGGTCAAACGCAAAACCGGCATCAAGCCCTTCCTTACGCACCAGTTCGGCAAGCACCGTTAGATTCTCCGCCTTTGGCTCGGGTGCTCTTGGAAACCCTTTACCGGTCCCGGGCGAGCAGAAAACCTCTCTAACTTCACACCCCAGCCGTGTTAGAAGTTGGGGCGCAGCAAAAGACGCCGCACCATCAACCGCATCAACACCGATGCGCAACCCATCACCCCTTATCCCCTGCAATAGAGAACTTTCGATAATCGCTGCAATGTGACCGGCAACCCCATCTGCCACCTCTTCGCTTGCGGATGTGCTTTTCGTTCCGCGTGCACGGTCAAATTTAACCTTCGCCACCTGTGCCTGAAAAATGTTAAACTCCTCTGGTGAAAGAAATCTGCCCTTACCATGCACAAACTTCATCCCGTTCCACTCCGCTGGATTGTGGCTCGCGGTAATCACCAGCCCGCCCGGCAAACCCTGCTGCCGCACAAAATGGACCACAGTTGGTGTTGGACATATCCCAAGGTCAACAACTGAACAACCCGCCTCTGCCAGACCTGCCTTTGCTGCCCTTACCAGTTCCGCACCGCTCAATCTCGCATCCCTGCCCACAGCCAGCCTGCCTCTGCCCACAAACTCACCAAAAGCCCGGGCAAACTCCTGAACCGTTTCCGGAAACAAATCCTTATTGACCACACCGCGCAAACCGGAAACGGAAAATATCAAACCACTCATTCAAAAGATTATAAACCTTTGAATTGAATGCGTCAACCCGAAATATCCACCACCTGTGTTTTACCGGCTGATTCTGCCCACTGCTTGCAATATATCCTCTCTAACCCTTTGGGGATGACGGCAAACACAGTATGCCCATCTCCCAAACTCACCCAGACGATTTACCGCTTTTACCCAGCGCTCAGCCGCGAGCCTCTTCTGCCGGTCCTTTTCGCTCTCCAGCCCTTTCACCTCGAGAATAACTTTTACTTCGCCCTGGTCCGTTTTCCACCGCACCAGAAAGTCAGGCCGGTACTCATGGTCAACATCCTGCCAACTGTAAGGAATCACAAAGTCAAGGTGGTCATTACGGGCATAACTGAAAACTTCATCAATTCTTTCCAGTCGGTAGGCGACGCTGTGCTCCCATTTTTCGGTGTCTAAAACCACATGGCTGATATGGCTCTTTGTCGTACCCACTGCGTGCCGGTTCGTTCTAAACATAACATCGCGCGTTGAACCAACCGGCCGAAACTGCTCAATCACTGGTAAGAGCGGTCTTTCGCCCGCCTCCTCATCTGGTTCAATCGCCCCGCTCAAGCGGTCAACAATTACCTGCCGGTATTTCAGCAGTGCCAGATCTTCCAATGGTACGCTCGGGTCATTAATCCGCACCTTTTCCTCAATATACTGCCAAACAATCTCAAGTACTTGAGGGAAAAGGATGTGACGGGCATTCCAATCCTCTCGTTTCCCTTTCAAACGTTCCGTTACCGTTGCGGCAATTTCATAAACCGTTGCCTGCAACCGCTTCTCCCGGTGAAATGGATTCCGGTCCTGCAACACTTCTTTACCTGGTCCGAGCCGGTCTGGTCTGCCTATTCGATACCCAACCTGGGGTTTAGTCAAGACTTCGGTTGGCGCCTGGCGTGGGTCCACCACCAGATACGGAACACCATTAAGATTGATATTTATGCGCTGCTTTACATCAAATACATACCCTTCCACCCGGGGAAATGTTATCGCCAGTTCCTCTCGTTCTTTCAGCGCCCGGATCAAAGTGGAAACTTTTGGGGTGTCAGAGCGGCTTGCCGGCTTCTTTTTAACCGGTATTACTTCAAACGGCACCCCATAGACATCAACATATTCCGGTTCATTAAAGTCATCGTAATTCAACCGCCGCAAACCTCTACCCACAACCTGCTCGCACAACAGTTGTGAGGTGAACGCCCGCAAACCGAGAATCTGCGTGACATTCTGGGCATCCCAACCCTCGTTCAACATACCGACCGCAACAACGGCGCGGATATTCTTCCCCGGAGGCTCGCCTTCGCCGTCCCATTCGGTTTTCCCTACTGTGTCCACCGTCTTGCGCAATCGCTCTGCGGCATCGGCTTTGGTTTCTTCTTCCTTTGCCGCCTCGGCTTCGGCTAAAAGTTTAGTGTCAATCCGAAAGGTCACCTCCTGCCCCTCTTCATTGGCAAGTTCGCTTAAAATATTTCCCCGGGCGATGTGTTGATGAACCAGCTGGGCTAAATCGGTATTGTCGCAAACCACAATCATCACCGGCGGCACCGGTTGATTTGCCTTTTCCCAGGCGTCAAAGGTCTTTTTCCACTCTGACGCCAGCGTTGCCAGCGCATCCTCTGCCTCCCGTAGAACCGACTCTGGCTTGGCGCGGCGCCTGGTAGTTGAACGCTCAGATTGGGGTAATTGTTCGTTAATCCACTCCCAGAGCCGAAAATAACGGGGAATCAAGGCACCGGTGTTATCGTCAACCGGCACCCGCGGAATTTTAACAATCCCGCATTCAATCGCATCAACCAGCCCAAAATCGGAAACCACCCAGGGAAAAGGCTCGCCTTCGGGATACCCGCTACCCCGAATGTAAAACGGCGTTGCCGAAAAGTCGGCGCAGAAATTTATCCCTCTAACCCGCTGAATCCGGTCCAGACCGTTAACCCAGACCGTTGCCTCTTCCCGTTCCGCAATCTCCTCTTTCGTCAATTCCTTCTTCGTCTCTTCGGCAAGCGGGGCGGGCCGATGGGCATGATGTGCCTCATCGTTGATTACAAGAATATGCGACTTTTCCCCGAGTTCCTTCAAAACCCGGCGACAAAAAGCGGTGTCGGATTCTACGCCCCTTTGCACTACCGACTTTGACCGGCTGTCATCAACCGGTAAAAGTGTATGCCAGTTGGTAACAAAAAATCTGCCCTGATTAAGTCGGGGAAAAAGTCCGGGTGGTAGCAAATCAAACCGCACATAATAGTTCTGCTTATGCGCCGGCAGAAGCACCTGCAACCGCTCCCGGATGGTTAGATTGGGACACAGGATAAGCACCGCATCCGAAAACCGCCGGTCCTGCGGATTGATAAGTTTGTTTAACACCTGCCAGGCAATGACCATTCCCATCACCACCGTTTTGCCCGAACCGGTCGCCATCTTACAGGCGTAGCGAACGAGTTCATTGTCTTTTGGAATGTCAATACCCTGCCGGTCTGCTGGTGGTCCTTCAATCAGCCAGATGAGCGTTTCGACTGCCTCCAGTTGACAGAAGAAAATTTTTCGTTCCCGTTCTGGATTGTGCCAGTAATTCAGCAACTGCCGGGTGATGTTTGTAACCCCGGGATAATTTCGCTCCCGCCACGCTTTCACCCGTTCCCGGATGGTGTTGACCATTGTCAGTTCAACAAACTCTTCCTCAAACAGTGCTACCTGTTCACCACGGGTGCGTGGTTTCAGATAATAACCTGCCGGCCTGCGTCCTAGTCTTAATACTGGCTGCCCTTCCTCATAAGCCCACCACATGTTTGGCTCCTTAAACGGCGAATTAATGATTGGGTTATCAACGAGCATTTACATCACTCCTCTTGCCGATAGTCTCGTCAATCAATACACGCATCATACACATGGCGAGGAACGCGTAATGGAGATGTCATAAAAGGATAACCCCGCATGAGGCCTTGCGGCATGTCATGCGGGGGGCAGATAATTCTTTCAACTTTATTATATTATTACGAAGCCACCTGTCAAGTAAAATTTTCATTTTCTTGCTGATTTGCCACCCAACTCCACCACCCGCACCACCTCGTTTCCCCGGAAATCAATGACTTTGACCGCAATTCGTTTATATTCGCCCGGTTTGAACGGGAAAGATTGGGTGCCGCGCATCTTCTCAAACGCTGATGGCTCAATCTGCGCCTTTAGCGCCCGCTGCAACTTATCCCAGGCATCCGGGTCACCGGGAAAGAACGCCTGACAGATATGGAAGGTCATCCCGTCGTAATCGGTATCCAAAAACCACGCTGCCACCTTCTCCGCTTTTTCCGAATGAACCTCGCCCTTAACCGGGTCGTAGATGTCCACGCCTTTAAGTTCAACAACAAATGTGCCATCCCTTTGTTCCTTTACCTCCACATCCGGTTCACCGAACACGGTAAATATCTGACTTGCCCGACTTGCCTTAAGTAAATCCCCAATCAGTACATCAGGGGTAATATTGACACACTGAATCGTCAACCCCTTTACCGCTTCCTCTGACTTACGGGCAAAAGAGTGGACATCGGGCGCAAAACTGAAGCCAGCGATGAGCAAAATATCAAACTTATTCCAGATTGCCGGGTCAATCGTTTCCCGCACCTGATAGGCGGTAACTGGTCCATTCTTGGGTCCAAAACTTATCGCCACCCTTTTCACCGCGCCGTCCATCTCCGCCTCTGCCTGGGCATGGATATAACCAAGACCGATTGGTCTAATGTCCTTAAGTTCCAACCGCTTGCCACCGGGAAAGACAATACCACCCTGCTGTTTCAGAAGGTTAACCATCGTCATTATGTAATCACCTGCCCGATTATCAACCCTGCCCTCTTCTGCTTCATACTGGGGAATCGGTGTTGCTTCAGGCAGTGAAACAACTGGTGGTGGAATCGCCTCAACCGTAAAAGGTCCACTTACCCGCACCACACCCTTTTTCACAAAAGGTCGGTCATAAAGCGTCTCCTGGGGTGCATTGCGCTGAATACTGGCATCAATCTCCTGCCGCTTGGCGCGCTTGAGTTCCCAGAACCGGCGATGCGCCTCTTTTGCCTCCTTATTCCATAACCGGTCTGCTTCGCGCGGCACCTCCCACTCCTGCCACTTGTTGCCCAAAGCCTTATTCAGGTCCTTTAGCGCCTCATCAATCTCCGGTTGATATTTCTCTGCAATTACATCAATTTCCGAATTCTTGGCGATGGACTCAAGGGTGATATGTGGCACGGTCTCATACTTAAACCCGCCTGCAGGTCCTCGCTCCGGGTCAAGGAGTTCAAAATAGTCAAACCTTGCGGTCAAAAGCCTCTGCCGGGCAATTGCCAATGCCACCCGTGAAGTGTCGCAGGTAATCCAGCGCCTGCCCCACTTCTCGGCACAATAGGCGGTTGTGCCCGAACCGCAGGTCGGGTCAAAAACCAAATCGCCCGGGTCGGTCGTCATCAAAATACAGCGCTCAACAACTTTGGTATTGGTCTGCACTACATAGAGTTTTGGATCACCGTAGCCAGCAATACCTGTGTCCGACCAGATATTTGTTAGGGGAAAAACAGGAAAGGCGTCTGCATAACGCACAAAACTTAAAGTATTCCCTATTAATAATAGACGGTCTGCCATTAATAGACGCTGCATGCCTATGAGCGTTGTCTTCCAATGGCTATTACTTCCTGGATTGAGTTTTCTTCCTTCAAAAATAAAGTAAGTTGTAGTGGCTGTTACCCCTTGTGACGTCATATCACCTGGTTTAAACAAACGACTTCCTGCAGGTAGTAACGCTAGGTTTTTCTTCTCCTCACTTGTCAACCTCCGTCTTGTGCCTTGCGGTAATTCGACCCAATCATATCCCTTCATCCCTTGCTCTCCAAACTCTTTTGGCAAATATAACTTGTGATACTTCATCTGTTCTTTGTCCTTGGAGTACCAGAGAAGAAAATCGCCAATGGTATCGAGCCTTTCCCCGCTGAAGCCACTAGTTTTTACAAAACTGACCACAGCCACGAAGTTTTCCCTGCCAAAAACCTCGTCCATCAGACAGCGCACGAGGTGCAGGTTTTCGTCGTTTATCTGAACAAAGATTGAGCCGGACTCGTGCAAAAGTTCCCGAGCCAGAAGGAGCCGGTCACGCAGGTAGGTCAAATAGGAGTGAATGCCCAGTTTCCAGGTGTCGCGATATGCGTTAATCTGTTCTGGTTCGCGGGTTAAATCGTCGTCTTTGTCTTTCACATCCCGCTGGTCAATCCGCGGCTGCATATTGGAGGCGTATTTAATGCCATAGGGCGGGTCAATGTAAATACACTGGACCTTGCCTGCCATCCCTTCTTTGATTAGTAGCGAGTTCATCACTAAAAGCGAGTCGCCAAGAATCAGCCGGTTTGCCCAGCCAATCTCGTGCTGGTAAAACTCAATCTGTTTGTCTGCGGTCAGTTCCTGATTACCAAAGAGCGCCAGTTGGGGTTCAGGCTTTTTGACCGCGGCAAGAATCGCCCGGGTGGAAACCCGTTCGTGGATGTGCAGGGGAAGAACATCAACCTCAAATGAAGTATGCTCTGCCTTGCCTGCCCAGACAAGTTGCGGGTCAAGATGCGGGTCGTAGAAGTACTGTTTGACCTCGGGTTGGTGTACTTCGTAAATTGGTGCTAAACCCGCGGGCGGGTTGTTTACTCGTTTTGCCCCTTTATGGCGAAAGTCTTCTACTTTACCATTTCCGCCGGCAGCGTTGATTTTACTTTTTCTTGTCTTGCGTCTCATTACCTTTCCTCCGTATTTCTAACTGCCTACAACTCGTTACACCAACCAGTATAATCTCATTATATCTCAAGCCCATCTGGGTAAATGTAAGTAATGTTGATTTTAAGTCAAGTTCCAGCACAATCCAGCACCGGTATCCGCAACCATTTAGAGCCGGTTTTCTGCCTTTTTTAACGGTGTTTAACCCGACCGGTTCACCAGCGTTGCTATAACTTACTTTTTATCAATAACCTGCCGATGTGCAAATAGACGGCGAAACCGCCTCCGAGACGGGGGAGGGGACCGTTTCCTATACCGTACCTGCTGCCCACTGTCCAAAGTCCATACGCACCGCATTGACTTTTCCACCCGTTTTGATAAAATATATCGGTTATGAGATGGCGCGGAGTTGACCGAGAGTCACCATTAATAAAACCATTATTTATTACCCTGTTAATCTGTTCTGCCCTGCTCTTTTTCGGGCGGTGTGGCAAGCCCACCGTAGCCTGGAAGAAGGTGCTTGATACCAATACCGATGAGCAGGTCGCTGCCCTTTTGACCCGGGGTGATGAGGTTATCCTTGCCGGCACCCAGGGTAATCCGGAAAAGGGCAGGACCGTATGGTTTGTCCAGGTTCTGGACCGCAAGGGCAATTTTGTCCGGCGCCAGCCGTTTGCCGAAGGCAGTGTCAACATCTGCCGTTCGGCGGCGCTGGACCGCACCGGCAA
Source organism: candidate division WOR-3 bacterium (assembly GCA_013177935.1). Taxonomy (NCBI): domain Bacteria; kingdom Pseudomonadati; phylum Caldifarciminota; species Caldifarciminota bacterium. The sequence goes on from JABLXZ010000002.1 coordinate 95,179, forward strand.
TCTGTTGCTTGGAGGTTATGCCAGATTCCACGACACCACCTTTGCCCTCCTCATCAAGGTCGCACCCGAGGGAAAAATCGTGTGGAAAAAGGGCATCGTGAGCGGCAACGCCTGCTGGGCAAACGGTGTTTGCGCCCTTGACTCCAATGTCGTTTTCGGCGGTGGGGTGCAAACCGAATACGGGGCTGAAATTTTCCTGGGGATGCTTGACCCTGCCGGCAAAACGGTCTGGACCCGTAATTATCGAATCGACCAGGCGGCTGATGCGAAGGCGCTTGCCGCGCATCCGGACGGCAGTTTGACCGTGCTCGGTCAGGTCACCTCCTGCTCAGGCGAGGACATTCTGCTGATGCACACCAATCCGAAGGGCGAAACCCTCTGGACCCGGCGCTACGACTCGGGTGGTGATGACCTGCCCGCCGCGGTTGCGGTTGACCAGTTTGGCAATATCGTTGCGGTTGGCACCGCTCGCACCAAAGACTCAACCCGCTGTGTTGTTCTTGAATACACCCCGGATGGTGGTGCGGTGCGCAAGGTCGCATACGGCGCCGCGGCACAGGCTGAGGCGGGTGGTCTGTTCATTACCGAAAAGGGCGAAATCTTCATCAGCGGTGCCCTTATCACCCCGAAACGGCGCAACCTGCTCGTGTTTGAGTACCAGCCGAACGCTCCGAGCGTGTGGGAGCGACACATCGACCTGGGTGGTGATGTCCGGGGTGTTGCCATCGCCTATGACCGGGATGTGTTTGTCGCGGCTGATGTAATGCGGCAGACCACCGATGTTGTCGCCCTGCGTCTTGACCGACCAGCATCCGCCCGTTAGCGGAATTTTGACTTTGCCCGGTTCTCTGTTAAAATCTGCCCGATGAGACTTTCGGTCAGTGCGACCCGGATGGAGTTGATGCGGCTGCGGCGCCGGCTCGTTATCGCCCGCCGCGGTCACAAACTGCTTAAAGACAAGCAGCAGGAGCTGATGCGCCGGCTTTTGGAACTGATTAGTGAAATCCGCCAGCACCGCGCCCGGGTGCGCAAAGAGATGCGCCAGGTTCTTGCCCAGTTTGCCCTTGCCCGCGCCGCGTACGAGCCGCAGTTTTTGGACGAGGCGGTGTTGATTCCAACCCGCAAGGTTGAGGTCACGGTGGCGACGCGCCGGGCGATGAACATTGAGGTGCCGGTTTTCACGAAAAAGGTCTCCGGTCGGCTCCGTTGCTACGGCTTTGCCACAACCGCGCCGGTACTGGACCAGGCGCTTTTATCCCTTGACAACCTGCTCGATGCACTCTTTATCCTTGCCGAAAAGGAGAAGACACTTGAAATCCTTGCCGGTGAACTGGAACGGACCCGACGCCGGGTCAACGCCCTTGAATTTGTCTTAATCCCCTCAATTGAAGAGTCCATCCGGATGATAAACTTCAAACTGGCGGAAGCCGAGCGCCAGGACCTGACCCGGCTGATGCGCATCAAGGAGATTGTCCGCGGTGAGGAGCAAGGCAATGGCTAAACGGACCGCAAGCCGGGTTTTGTTCGTTATCTGGGTGATTGTTACCATCGTTGCGATGTCAATGCCGCTCGGCAAACCGAGTCCGCTTATCCAGCGCGGGCTGGATAAAACGATTCATACCGGAATGTTTGTGGTGATGGGTGTTTTGGGTCAAGCCGCCCTGCCCTGGAGCGGAATTTTAATCACCGCGCCCATTGCCTTTGGTATTGAATATTTGCAACGGCTCCTGCCAACCCGGCGCGAGTACAATCAGGTTGACCTGCTCTCCAACCTCATCGGACTGGGTCTCGGTATCATCTGTTATGAACTGGCAACCCGCCTGAAATAACCGTGCTCAAATCAAGCCGACCCAAAGGCACTCAGGACTTTGTCCCGCCCCAGAGCGAAAAGAAGTTTTGGGTGGAAAAAACCTTCCGGCAGCTGGCACACCTTTACGGCTACCAGGAGGTGGTCACGCCAACCTTTGAACACACCGAGGTGTTTATCAAATCTTCGGGCAGCACTTCGGACATCGTCCAGAAGGAGATGTACACATTTACCGATCGTGCCGGCCGCAGTTTGACCTTAAAACCCGAAGGTACACCGGGCGTGGTCCGCGCTGTACTGGAAAACCGGTTGCGTCTGCCCTGCCGGCTGTTCTACATCACACCCTGTTTTCGTTACAGCCGGCCCCAGAAGGGACGGTATCGGGAGTTTTATCAACTGGGTGTTGAGGCGCTGGGTGAAGCTCATCCCCTGGTTGATGTCGAGACGATTCAACTCGGTACCCGGTTCTTTGCCCAACTCGGAATCAACGACGGCATGGTTCTGGTCAACTCCATTGGCTGCCGTTTGTGCCGACCCCTTTATCGGGAAAAACTGCTTGACTTTTTGCGCCCGCACCGCACCGAACTGTGTCCGGACTGCGCCAGCCGGCTCGAACACAACCCGTTGCGCACCTTTGACTGTAAAAATCCGGGCTGCCAGCAGGTGCTTGCCGCAGCACCCTTGCCCCATCAACACCTCTGTGCCGAGTGCCAGGAACACTTTGCCGCGGTCCTTGCCGGTCTGAAACGCACCCAGGTGCGCTGGGAACTGAACGAACATCTGGTCCGCGGTCTTGACTACTACAACCGCACCACCTTTGAGTTCATCGCACCGGGGCTGGGCGCCCAAACCAGTCTGGGCGGGGGCGGCAGATACGACTATTTGTTTGAGGAGTTTGGCGGACCACCAACACCCGCCATCGGTCTGGCAATCGGCTTGGAACGGACGCTGCTCGCGATGCCGGAACCAGCGACCACGCCGAGCCGGCAACTGGTGTTTGTCGTCTGGACCACGGCTGAGGAACTGCCCGTTGCCCAGGAACTACTTGACCGGCTCCGGGCAGAAAAAATCCCCGCCCTAATCTCCTACGAATCCCCGAAACTCAAGCGCCAGCTCCACCTTGCCGACCTTGCCGGCGCGGCCCTGTGTGTTGTGGTTGGTGCCGAAGAGATAAAGCGCGGGGTCTATGGGTTAAAAGACCTGCGCACCGGCACCCAGACCGAAGTTCCGCAGAGCGAAATTGTCAGCCGGATTCGGGAAATTTTTAACACTTAACCGCCTTCCCCTTTATCAGTCGGTGCCGGCAAGCACATATTCGGTAATCGCCAGGTTGCCGGTGCCCGTCAGAATCACCGCTGCGGTCCACCGGCCCGGATTGCCAGGTGGCAACTCCAGCCACACACAACCCTGACCCCGGGCATCACGCTCCACCTGCAACTCCTTCTTCGCCATCACACCGTTGAACCTATCGCTCTTTATCTCACTCCAGTTCGGCTCATCCCCTCTGGGCCAGGCAACGACAATCACCTCGGACTCAGTACCGCCCCGCACCTGCCATTCGTAATCAAAAAGCAACTTGCGTACCGGTCCGCGAATAAAAGGCGCCATTATCACCGGGCGGTTGTCCGGCAGCGGATTAAGCCGGAGATTGCAACCCTGGGCGATTGACAGCACATAACTCACCACCGGCTCTGGCTCTTCGGCCGCGGCAACCGGCGGTGTTTCAGGAATCTTCGGTTCGGGTGGAACTACCGGTGCCGACACACTCTTCTCCTGCAACTCCCGCGACCATTCGTCATAATCCCGCTCGCCTTTATCCCGGGCGTGCTTGAAGCAGAGCGGTATCAGGTTGTCAACACAAATCCTGCCGCCAGAAGAGATTGGCTTGCGCAGGGCAAGGGTGTTGTAGGAGGCAAAACAGCCCGGGGCAACGCAGGTTGTACCGCGCCGGGCAACAACCACATGTTCCATCTCCGGGGGCCACTTCTGACCGCAGATGTAGGCAAAATGGTCTTCATCCGGTGTGGGTGGATAGTGCCGGGTGTGACACTTACGACACACCGCCTCCTCTTTGTGCCGTGACCAGTCGACTGAGAGCGGATAACCGCAGTTCGGGCAGTTGTAATGCCAGGTCATCTCCACCTCCTTTCAAAAAAACTCCTCAACACCGGAAGACACGGCTTCCTCCGGTGCGGTTAAATTGTGAACCGGAAAAATCCCTTTGTCAAGTTTTTTAACCGGTTGCGAACCGTCCGGTAATTAACGGTGCGCCGTGGGTGGGTTGAACACCAGCCCCCGGCGTTTATGCCAGGCTGCCGGGTCCTGAAAGTACTCCCGGACTTCGGCAAACTCACCATCGGTCAGAAAACTGACCTCGCGGGGAATCTTTTCCGAAAGTGCGGCATCACGATTGGTCAGAGAGTAAAGTTTCACCCCGGTTTGTGCCAGCTCCTCCTCACCGCCCTGCTGCCGGTCAAACAGCACAAAACAGGCATCAACCTTTGCGCCCCAATCCCGCATCTTTTCCACCACCCGGGCTTTGGTCCAGCCGTGCACCAAGGTGTCGTCCACTAAAAGCACCCTTTTGCGGAACAGCTCGTGCCGTTTCACCCCTTCAAACGGGCTTGCCTCAGGATAGCGCAACTCCCGGCGCGCAAAAAACATCGGCTTGGACAACTTCTGCGCCAGAAGTGCGGCAATTGCGATACTGCCCGCTTCAATCCCGCACACCGCATCAAAATTGAGGTTCTTTACTAAAAGGGCACTGGCGCTCAACACAAAGTCGTTCACCGCCGGATAGTTGGACAAACCTTTGACATCGATGTAAATCGGGCTGTAGTTCCGGTTGTCATCAACCTTAAACAGCGGTCTTAAGTCGCCCAGACTCACCTTGATTGCGCCAATCTGCCAGAAGATTGCCGCCACTGTCTCGGCAAGATTCCCCGACATCATCTCCCGAATCGCACCGAGGTCCGGCACCACAATCCGCTGCTCGCGCAACAGCCGATAAACCTTATTGGCATCAGCAACACTAACCTCAACCGCCAGTCGGGTCTCCTCAAGGTCGTAGATGAAATGGAGCCGGCCCAGTTCCCCATCCTTACCTAACAGGGCGTAACTTTCCGCATTCGCCTCCCGCTCCTTTGGTCCTAACCGCGCTGCTGCTGGATTTATCAACTCCTGATAGACGCGCAAAAAGTCCTGCGCCAGGTCCGCGACCTCTTGATACTCAAGGATGTTCGGTGTTGACGCCCTGACCACCCCGCCCGCGCACTCCAGTTCGCGCAGCGGCACCTGATTCAGTTTCACGAGCCTGTCTTTTTGGCTTTGAGCTCTTCGACCCGACTGCTGTAAAAGAAGTTCCAGAGCGCCCGGACCTTACGCTTCAACTCAGCGATTGAACCCTTGTTTTCGAGGACAAAGTCGGCTTTTGACCAGTACTTGCGGTCCGAACCCTGGACTTCAAGACGCTGCGCCACCTCTTCGGCACTGAAGCCCAGTTTCGTCATCCGTTTCAGCCGCAAACCGTCCGGCGCGGTTACAAGAATCGCCACATCAACCTGTTTATCAAGGCCGCAGGCAAACAAGAGCGCCGCATCCACCACCAGGAGTCCGTTCTTCATCCTTGCTATCTCCTCCTCAATCCGTTTGATGATGGGCGGATGCATAATCGCATTCAACTTTTTCAAACTGGTCTTGGAACTGAACGCCCGGCGTCCCAGCGCCTTGCGGTCAATCTGCCCCTTTTTATCGAGAATCTCTTTGCCGAAAGCGGCAACCAGCCTCTTGTACTCGGCACTGCCCTTGCGCAACAGACTCCGGGCAATCTGGTCGGCATCAATCACCCGCGCACCATAGCGCCGCAACTCCTCGGCAACGGTCGACTTACCCGAACCCATATTACCGCCAATACCAACGACGAGCCGCGGTAAAACCAGTTGCCGGTCAAACATCAGATTACCTTTGCCTCCTCGCGCAGCAGCCGCACCAGTTCCGGCACAACCTGATTCAGCTCTCCTTCCAGCACCCGTCCTGCCTTGCGCTCCGGTGGCAACCGATGACCTAACTGGACAACCCGACGCGAAAGTTGCGCCGGGTCGAGTCCCAATTCGGCAGCGCCCCAGACCGGAATTTCCTTCTTTTTCGCCGCCATCATCAACTTTAAAGTCGGATACCGGGGTTGATACTTGCCCTTTTGAATTGTCAATAAACAGGGCAACCGCACCTGAACAATTTCGGTTGCGCCTTCAACCTCGCGATGGGCAACAACCTCCTGCGCCTCGGCACTGGCAATCTCCACCTCTGCTACAACCGCGACATGGGGCACACCAAGAAAATGGGCAACCGCCTGTGGCACCCATGCCATATCGTCGTCGATTGCCTGCTTACCACACAAAACCAGATTGAACCCAATCCGCGCCACCGCGCTGGCAAGCACCTTGCCAATGCCCAGCCCATCCAGCCCTTCAAAACCCGGGTCTGATATTTGCACCGCCTCATCAACACCCATCGCCAGCGCCGTGCGCAGCGCCATCTTCACCCGCTCCGGACCAAGACTGACCGCGGTCACCGAACCCACGCCTAATTTCTCCTTTATCCGTAGCGCCATCTCCAGCGCATACTCATCGTACGGATTTATCACCCACTCAACCTCATTTGTATCCACAAAGTTGGTCTGGGGGTTAATCCGCACCTTGGTTTCGGTTGAAGGAACCTGTTTAATGCAACATACAATCTTCATCCTCTCACTCCTTTTGTCTCAAACTGTGCGCCTGACCCTGTTGACCGTTGCCTGCGGCGTCATTGGGCACCATCCTCCTCAAACCTCTTCACACACAAACAGCAGTTGTGGCCACCAAAACCGAACGAATTGGAAAGTGCCGCCCGGATTTTCAGCTCGCGCGTCTGGTTCGGCACAAAATCCAGTTCCACCCCTTGGTCCGGTTGTTCAAAGTTTCTCGTCTGGTGCACCTTACCCTCTTTGACCGAGAGCACCATTGCCACAAACTCCATCGCACCCGCCGCGCCCAAACCATGACCAATCATCGACTTGGTCGAATTAATCGCCAGGTTCCGGGCATGCGCGCCAAACACATCCATTATCGCCTTTACCTCGGCGGCATCGTTCAAAGGCGTTGAGGTGCCGTGGGCGTTGATATAGTCAACATCTTCGGGCTTAAGTCCGGCATCCATTAGCGCCCGACGCATCGCCATCGCCGCACCCTTTGCCTCGGGGTCGGGTGCGGTTATGTGGTAACCGTCCGCGGTTGCGCCATAACCAACAACCTCACAGTAAATCTTCGCCCCGCGGCGCCGGGCATGCTCCAGCTCCTCAAGGATGTAAATCGCACCACCCTCGGCAATCACAAACCCATCCCGCTCCCGGTCAAATGGCCTTGATGCCTTCTCCGGCGCCTCATTACGCTTGGACAGGGCGCCCATATTGGCAAAGGCGGCAACGGTAAACTTGGTGATTGGCGCCTCAACCCCTCCGGTAATCATCACATCAGCATCGCCCTGCTGAATATGGCGCAGCGCCACGCCGGTCGCATGCGCGCCTGAGGCGCACGCCGAGACCGAGCAGTAGTTCGGGCCCCGCAACCCGTACACAATCGCAATCTGACCGGCTGCCATATCCGGAATCATCATCGGGATTAAAAGCGGCGAAACCGGTCTTGGACCCCGGCTGATAAAAACCGAATGCTGCTCCTCCCAGGTGGCAATTCCTCCCATTCCTGAACCAACCACAACCCCAACCCGGTCTTTATCCTCCTTGTCAAACTCCAGCCTGGCATCTGCCACCGCCTCAACTGCTGCCCACAGAGCAAACTGGGTAAACCGGTCCGCCCGCTTTGCCAGTTTCGCATCGAGCCGTGCCTTGGGGTCAAACCCCTTCACCTCAGCCCCAATCTGCACCGCCAGGTCAGAAGGGTCAAATGCGGTTATTCGACCGATGCCATTCGCACCGGCAAGCAGATTCTGCCAGTAGGTGGGCACATCCAGACCCAGAGGCGAAACGATACCTAAGCCGGTTACCACCACCCGCCGCCGTTTTTCCATCATAGCGCAACTCACCGCTTTAACCGCAAATCACTCGGCAGCGGCTTTCTTCTCAGCCAGTTTCCGCTCCAGGTACTCAACCGCCTTGCCCACGGTGGTCAACTGCTGCGAGTCCTCATCCGGAATCTTAATCCCGAACTTATCCTCAAACGCCAGGACCAGTTCCACAATATCGAGCGAATCCGCGCCCAAATCCTCCTGAAAACGGGCGTCCGGGGTCAACTTTCCCGCTGCATCGGGCAGTTTTTCAGCGATAATCGCCTTCACTTCATCTATTAACGCCATATGTCCTCCTTGAGGTTAAATTTTCTTAAACAATATAGTAAATTTACCAATCTTATTAACTTGTGTCAAGAAATCACCTTGCCCTGCCCCTTGTTCTTATCCCTCTGCTGATTAACTTGACAACTAACGATTATTCCTCTTAAATAAACTGATGACCTCAATTGTCCTTGCCCTGGCTTTGATTGCGATTGACCCCGGTGCCGGCACAACCGGCTTTGATTTTCTGTATATAACACCTACCGCGCGGGAGGCGGCGCTGGGCGGTGCCAGTACCGCCCAGCCGGATGGTGCCTTTGGTTTCTATTACAACCCGGCAGCCACCGGCGCAATGACCGGTGCCCAATTTACCTATATCAACTATCCGGCAGGCATTCATCTCGGTTCTGCCGCCTACACCCAGCCGCTTGATAACACCAAAGGTATCGGCGTCGGCATCTATTATCTCAACTCCGGCACGATGAAGAAAACCAATGAACAGGGCGAAGAACTGGGCACATTTGGCGCCTCTTTTACCTGCCTCAACCTCAGCGGCTCCTACCGGCTCATCAGCAACCTGTTAGTCGGCGCCGGTATCGCCGGGCTTTACGGCACAATCGACACCTTCTTCTCAGTTGGGCTTGTCGGCAACATCGGCGTCACTTATGAACCGCCGGTACCCGGTCTTTACCTCGGTTTTACCGCCCGAAACCTCGGTGCCGAAATAAAACCGTTTGGCGTTCGTGACCCGATGCCCTTGGAATTCAGCCTTGGCGCCTCCTGGCAACCAACCCCGGCGCTCAACCTCAACCTGAACCTGAACAAACCTATCAACAACCGCTTCAACATCCGTGCCGGCATTGAAGGCTGGGTCAATCAGTTTCTTGCCCTGCGCGCCGGTTACAACTCCCTTGGCTCAGACCTGATGGCGGGTACCGGTGCTGACCCTCTTGCCGGATTTGCCGCCGGCATTGGCGTCCGCTACAACCGCTATCAACTGGACTACACCTTTGTGCCGATGGTCGCGCTCGGTTCTGTCCATCGCATCTCCTTCGGTTTCAGCCTGTAACTCTGGGCACAATGAAACGCCAGTTCGTCAAAGATTTAAAGCCCGGCACACTGGTCAACGATGTCTTCTTCTGCAACCGGCTCGATATCAAAGACCGCCGGGACGGTGGCAGATTCATCACCTTTGAACTGCGCGACCGCACCGGCACCCTATCCGCGATAATGTGGGACAACATTGAAGATGGCTTGACCTACATCGCCAACGGTGGGTTCTGTCATGTCCAGGGCAAAGCCAGCGACTATCAGGGCAGGGTTCAGGTTACGGTCAGTGGACTGTTTCCAGTTGACCCGAGCCAGATTTCCCGGGGCGACTTTCTCGCCGTCACCCGATTCAACCGCACCGAACTCCTTGAAGAACTGAAAAACCACATCAACTCAATCCAGAACCCCTACCTCCGCCAGCTTCTTGAGGCCTTCTTCAACGACCCGAAATTTGCCGAACAGTTTGCCCTGGCACCAGCCGCGGTTAGGGTCCATCACGCCTACCTTGGTGGCTTATTAGAGCACACCGTCTTGATGTGCCGGCAGATTGACCCGCTCTGTGCCACCTATCCAGAACTGAACAAAGACCTCATCCGCACCGGTGTTATCCTGCACGATGTCGGCAAGGTGCGCGAATACTCCTATGACCTGACAATTGAGCACACCGATGAAGGTAAACTCCTCGGCCACATCGTACTCGGCTACCAGATGGTATTGGAAAAAATCAACACCATCCCTGAATTCCCTGAAGACCTGCGCCAGATGGTCCTCCATATGATATTAGCCCATCATGGTGAGAACGAGTACGGCTCACCGAAAACGCCCAAATTTCCCGAGGCGTTCATCGTCTTTTTCCTTGACTACCTTGACTCCCGCCTTGCCATCTTCCGCGCCGCAATGGAGAAAAACAAAGGCGTGCGCTGGACCGACTTCAACGACTTCCTCGACACCGACATCTACATCAAAGACCAGCCTGAGAACGACCCGTGCCAGTAGGGCACGACCCCGATTTTACAACCTTTGCCCGTGCTGCCCAAACTATCGGCTTAAATATCAACCCCGAAACTTACGGCAAACTTTGCCTTTACGCCCAACTCATCCGGCAGTACAACGAAAAGGTCAACCTCATATCCCGGAAAGACACCCACCGCATTCTAACCTACCACATCATCGACTCACTTGCTGCCCACCGCTTCATCTTGCCCAATGCCCGCTGTTGTGATTTGGGCAGTGGTGCTGGTTTACCCGGAATACCGCTGGCGCTGGTCCGGCACGACGCTACATTCATCCTGATTGAGTCAATCAAAAAAAAGTGCCGGTTTCTTGAAACAGCGCTAAAAGAACTGAACCTGAAAAACTGCTCAATTTTCTGCGAACGGGCAGAAACGCTCCCGCCCCTCAACTGCGATGTAATTCTCTCCCGCCTCACCGCTCCAATCGAAAAAACGCTGCCTTTTGCCGCACCGCATTTAAAACCGGGTGGAGTTATCGTTCTCTATAAAACGGCGGGCTGGGAAAATGAACTGCAAAAGAAAGAAAAAATCATCGCCCGTTCCCACCTGCAACTTCAGAAAACAGAAAAAATAACCCTCCCCTTTTCCGAAATCGAACGGCACTTTTTGTTATTCACCTGAAAATAAAACACTATCCGCCCCTACAACTGTTGCTATTAAGAAAAAAAGAAGGCGTCACCCCAACGCCTTCGTTTCTTTCTCACGATTTGCGGATGTAACACTTAAAGCGTGCTCGGGTCGTGCGAAACTCGTAGAAAGGAGGTGATCCAGCCGCACGTTCCCGTACGGCTACCTTGTTACGACTTCGCCCCAGTCACCGGTCCTACCTTGGGCCCCGAATAATCGGAGACTTCAGGTATTACCGGCTCCCATGGCGTGACGGGCGGTGTGTACAAGACCCGGGAACGTATTCACCGCAGCATGCTGATCTGCGATTACTAGCGATTCCATCTTCATGCAGGCGAGTTGCAGCCTGCAATCCGAACCATGGCTGCTTTTCAGGATTGGCTCCACCTCGCGGTGTCGCAACCCATTGTAACAGCCACTGTAGGACGTGTGTAGCCCTGGGCATAAAGGCCATGCTGACTTGACGTCATCCCCACCTTCCTCCTCCTTGACGGAGGCAGTCCCCTTAGAGTGCCCCCTCGCGGGCTGGCAACTAAGGGCAGGGGTTGCGCTCGTTGTGGGACTTAACCATACACCTCACGGCACGAGCTGACGACAGCCATGCAGCACCTGTGCTGGCTCCCGGGGAAATCCCGGGTCGCTTCCCTTTCGGGTCACTACCACCAGCATGTCAAACCCAGGTAAGGTTCTTCGCGTAGCATCGAATTAAACCACATCCTCCACCGCTTGTGCGGGTCCCCGTCAATTCCTTTGAGTTTCAACCTTGCGGCCGTAGTCCCCAGGCGGCACACTTAACGCGTTAGCTACGGCACAGGGCAAAGCGCCCCACGCCCAGTGTGCATCGTTTACGGCTAGGACTACCAGGGTATCTAATCCTGTTTGCTCCCCTAGCTTTCGTGTTTCAGCGTCAGGAACATTCCAGGAGCCTGCCTTCGCCATCGGCGTTCCTTCCGATATCCACGCATTTTACCGCTACACCGGAAGTTCCAGCTCCCTCTCCTGCCCTCAAGACCGGTAGTTTCGACGGCAGTTCCCCGGTTGAGCCGGGGGCTTTCACCATCGACCCGCCGGTCCGCCTACACACCCTTTACGCCCAGTGAATCCGGACAGCGCTCGCCCCCTACGTATTACCGCGGCTGCTGGCACGTAGTTAGCCGGGGCTTCCTCTGGGAGTACCGTCACCCGCCAAAGGCGGGCTTCGTTCCCCCTGACAGGAGTTTACATCCCGAAGGACTTCATCCTCCACGCGGTGTCGCTGGGTCAGGCTTTCGCCCATTGCCCAAATTTCTAGACTGCTGCCTCCCGTAGGAGTGGGGACCGTGTCTCAGTTCCCCTGTGGCTGGTCACGCTCTCACGCCAGCTACCCGTCTCAGCCATGGTGGGCCGTTACCCCGCCATCAAGCTGATAGGCCAGGAGCCCGTCCCAAGGCGGCACCTTGCGGCACCTTTCCTGAACAGGAGATGCCTCCTATTCAGCACATGGAGTATTAGCCCACCTTTCGGTGGGTTATTCTCCTCCTTGGGGGTGGTTACCCCTGTATTACTCACCCGTTCGCCGCTAAGCGCAGCACGGTATTGCTACCACACTGCGCTCCGCTCGACTTGCATGTCTAAGACACACCGCCAGCGCTAGTCCTGAGCCAGGATCAAACCCTCCAAGCGAAAGCTTAGAAGGAATTTTTCACATAGCACAACCCGAGCACGCTTGGGTTACATCCGAATTATCAAAGAGCGATACCTCTGTAATTAAAAGATACACAAAATTTCTTTCTTGTCAAGCAACTGCTTAAAACAATTTTAACCAAACTATCTTTCACAATTTCAATTACTTAACTATTCACCGTTAAAAATTTTTTAGCGGGACCTTCAGGGGGTGTTGTCACTCGCCCCTTGCTTCTTCTCGCCGCCCTTTTCCGGCTTCTTTTCACCCGCTGAACTCTTATTTTTATAGTCGGTAATATAGAACCCCGAGCCCTTAAAAATCAGCCCGCTGCCCCCGGAAATCAGCCGCTCAACACAATTTTTCCCCTGACACTTCGGGCAGTTTTTCAATGCCGGCTCGGTGATTTTCTGAAACTGGCTGAACTTATTTCCGCACTTGCGGCAGTGGTATTCGTAGGTTGGCATACTTTACTCCGGTTTTGGGGGCGGGAAACCTCCCGCCCCCGTCACCGCTTAATTAGTACTCACCGCCGTAGCCACCGCCTGGCATCGGTGGTGTCTTCTCCTTCTCGGGCAACTCGGCGATGGCGCACTCGGTCGTAATCATCAAACCGGCAACGCTCGCCGCATTCTGCAGCGCCACCCGGGTCACCTTGGTCGGGTCAATGATACCCATCTCAAACATATCGCCGTACTCAAGCGTCTCGCAGTTGAACCCGAAGTTCGCCTTCTCCTCCTTGACCCGGTTGAACACGATGGAACCGTCAACCCCGGCGTTCTCCGCCAGTTGCCGGATTGGCTCCTCAAGCGCCCGCTTGACAATGTTCGCGCCAATCAACTCGTCGCCTTCCAGTTTCAGTTTCTCGACCGCCGGAATGCAGCGCACCAGCGCGACACCGCCGCCCGGCACCACGCCCTCTTCCACCGCGGCGCGGGTCGCATGCAGCGCATCCTCAACCAGCGCCTTCTTTGCCTTCATCTCGACCTCAGTTGCCGCACCAACATTGATCACCGCAACACCACCCGCAAGTTTCGCCAGCCGCTCCTGCAACTTCTCCCGGTCGTAATCCGACTTTGTCTCCTCAATCTGCTTGCGAATCTGCTCAATGCGCGCCTGGATGTCCGCCTTCTTGCCCGCACCCTCAACAATCGTCGTATTCTCCTTGTCAATCACCACACGCTTGGCAATGCCGAGGTCCGAAATCTGGATGTTCTCCAGTTTGATACCCAGGTCCTCGGAAATCAGGCGACCGCCGGTCAGGACCGCAATATCCTCAAGCATCGCCCGGCGCCGGTCACCATAGCCCGGTGCCTTCACCGCGCAGCAGCGCAGCGTGCCCTTGATGTGGTTCACCACCAGACCGGCAAGCGCCTCGCCCTCAACCTCTTCGGCAATCACGAGGATGGGCTTGCCCCGCTGCGCCACCTTCTCGAGAATCGGCAAAAGGTCGCGCATCGAAGAAATCTTCTTCTCGTACAAAAGGACAAACGCATCCTCAAGAATCGCCTCCATCTTCTGATTCTGGGGCGAGGTTGTTCCGGGCTCTAAGGCAAAGTAAGGCGACAGGTAGCCGCGGTCAAACTGCATACCCTCAACCACCTCAAGCGTCGTCTCCACCGACTTCGCCTCTTCCACGGTAATCACGCCCTCTTTGCCCACCTTCTCCATCGCATCGGCAATCAACTTCCCGATTTCCTTATCGTTGTTTGCCGAAATCGTCGCCACCCGCTCAATCTCCTCGCGGCCCGTCGCCTTCTTGGAAATCCGCTTCAGTTCCGCAACCGCCGCCTCAACCGCCTTGTCAATACCCCGCTTCAACGCCATCGAGTTCGCACCCGCAGTCACATTCTTCAAACCCTCGCGGTAGATTGCCTCAGCCAGAACCGTTGCCGTGGTCGTGCCATCACCCGCCACATCCGAGGTCTTGGACGCCACCTCTTTAATCATCTGCGCGCCCATATTCTCAAACTTGTCTTCCAGTTCAATCTCCTTGGCAACCGTCACACCGTCCTTGGTCACGGTCGGCGCGCCCCACTTCTTCTCAATCAAAACATTGTGACCCCGCGGACCAAGGGTAACCTTGACCGCATGAGCCAGTTTCTCGGCACCGCGCAAAATTGCGCGTCTTGCATCTTCTTCAAACCGTAAATCTTTCGCTGCCATTTTTCATACCTCCGGGTTATTTTTCCTTCTCAATAATCGCCAGGACATCGTCCTCGCGCATAATCAAATACTCATTGTCGTCAATCCGAATCTCATTGCCCGAATACTTCCCGAACAGGATGTAGTCGCCCTTCTTCACCTCCATCGGAATCCGGTTTCCCTTCTCATCAATCCTGCCCGGTCCAACCGCAATCACCTTCCCCTGCTGCGGCTTTTCCTTCGCGGTATCCGGGATAATGATACCGCCCTTCTTCACCTCTTCTTCAACCCGCTCCACAAGGATGCGGTCCTGTAACGGTTTAATCTTCATACTGTTCCTCCTTTTTATAATACCACTTCACATTGAAAATATGTAACTTACTAAAACCACCACTTCCCATCCCGACCCCCTGATTCTATTAGACATCACAACTCAGGCAAGAGATTCACAAACCGGCGACCACAAAACCCCCAATGGGCGATACCTGAATTGAACAGGTGACCTCCTCCTTGTAAGGGAGGCGCTCTCGCCAACTGAGCTAATCGCCCTTGTCCGATATTATATAAACACAAGACCCACCTGTCAAACAACCCCGGAAACGGTCCCCTCGCCCGTTCCCGACACCGTTTTGGAAGTTATCTTTAACATCATAACCACATACAAATAAGAAACTTATACCCAAAATACCAGTAGCACACGAAACTAATGCGTTAATTTCTTTACAAAATCGGCTCTAAACGGTCAGAACCAAAAAGGAGAAACCGATGCGCAAAACAAAAGATGTCATTGAACGCTACCGGAGAAAAATTGTCCTCAGGATGGCAGGGGTCCTGCCCGAAGAAACGATAAAACAGATGATTGACAACTATACCATCGCCCAGAGCCAGATTGCCCTTGTTGACCAGAAGGTGAGAACCGTGCTCGCCACCGAAAACATCCCCTCCCTATTTTTTGTTCACTACCTCACCTATGGCAGAAAAGTCTGGGCAACCGCCCGGCGCTACTCGGGCAAAACCGGTGACCAGCAGATAAAAACCCTGCGTCAGTACTGGGCAAAACAGGGCTTAAACGAAACCGTCCTCGAAAAGATTGAACAAAATGTCCGTGCCCTCTTACCTTGACGACCAAAAATGGCAGAATATCCTCTACCGGTGCGAGATGAACAGGCTGACCTCGTTGCCGAACTCAAAGCGGAAAAACCCGGTGCCTTTGAAAAACTGTTCCACACCTTTTGGCGACCGGTGATGGCGCTTGCCTTAATCCACCTCTCCGACACCGCGGAAGCCGAAGACTGTGCGATTGAGACCTTTGAGGACCTTGCCCGGGGCATAAAAAGGTTCCGCGGCGAGTCAAAACTCTCCACCTATGTTTACCAGGTTGCCTTAAACCGCATCCGCAAACATCACCGCAGCCGCAAACGCAGCCTGGCCACGGTCCCGATTGAAACCTGCCCGGAACACCAGTTCGCGACCCCGCCCCTTGAAGCCCGCTTTGAAACCGCGGACGAAATCAAACACCTGTATCAGGACTTAAAACGCCTGCCCCGGACCCAGCGCGAGGCAATCACCCTGCGCCACATCCTCGGCTTAAAACTGCCCGAAGTCGCCCGCACCCTTGGCATCCCGGAAAACGCCGCGGCGATGCGCATCAACCGCGGCATCAAAAAACTGCAAAAGATGCGCCAGCAGCGTCTCCGGAGGGAAAAGTATGGAAGATAAACAAGTCCTGTTCCTCCTCAACCTGCTCCGGCAGGAGATTGACTCTCACCTCAACCGGATTGACGAAAACCAACTCTGGCAGAAACTCCAGGAAAAACTCGCCACCAAAGACCTCAAGGGTTACCGCCGCCGCATCGAGCAACTCAAAACCCGCGCCGGCACAGTCCGCCTCGCCGACCGCAAAGACATCATCCTTTTGCTCCTCTACATCCGCGGCGCCACCGGCAAACTGTGCGAACCCATCCTCGGCATCACCCGCATCACCAAACTCCTCTTCATCGCATTTCAGGAACTTAGCCTTGACACCATCATCAAAAACCCCTACCGCTTTGTCCCCTACAAACTCGGACCATTCACCCCGGAACTCTACACCGACCTGAAAATTCTCACCGACCTCGGCATCATCACCGCCTATCCCCTTGACCCCGAAGGTGTGCCGGTCATCAACCTTGACCGCGACTTCGCCTCATTCATCGCCACCCTCAACTCCGGCATCACCACCGCTGAACGCCTCGACGCCATCAACCTCGCCTTCAACCTCACCCCAAAAGGCAGACAACTTGCCCGCCTATTAGCCCAAACCGCGCCCCGCAAGAACAAAAACCTGCTCCCTGGACTCCAGATTGTCAAAACCACCTTTGCCTCCCTCCCCTTAACCCAACTTTTACGCTATGTCTACACCCGCTACCCCGAATACACCACGCGCTCCGAAATCATCGAAAAAATCCTCGGGAAACAAGGGCGTAAGTGACAGAAAATGCGCCGGATTTGAATAAAACAACCATCTTTAAAAATAGTAATTAACAGTACAGTACTTGACTTTGAAAAATATTGCATATACTAACTAAAAGAAGATAGAATGATAGCAGTAAAAGAGCCAAAATTCCTTCTACCAATTTTGCGGGGCAAACCAATGACAAATAACAGCGACTATGAGGGACGTCCGAACTCAAGTTCGGATGTGAACGAGTTAGGCGGAATTTAACAAGATTTTGGGGTACTATTATGAGATTATTTTCTCAACGAAAGGGTCTAAAACCCATTAAAAGTAAAGTGCAGGTTGATTCTATGGATGTGGAATTGAGAAATAGTTTGTGGAACGTCGTAATTGGCTTTTATATGGGAAACCTAGATGATATTCGTCGTCTAACTAATTTTATAGCGTTATCAAAACGGCTATGGTGCAATTATTTTAAATACCCTCTTGACACTCTCCCCAAATATGAGAAGGATACTTATAAGGAAATAAGGGAGTATTTTTTTACTTGCGAATGGTACGAAGTTTACGATTTCATAGAATTTGTTGCTAACAATTATCCCGACGACTACAACCAGGTCACCCCCAGATTTATAGATTCTTGTAATAACATTTTAGAAAGGGAGTTGTCAGCATATCGCTTCGTTGGGGGAAAAATTACGCAGATAACATCCAAAGAAGAAATTACTGAAATAGAAGAAGCATTGGAGGCTACCGAGCCTCTAAAAGGAGTTAATATACACTTAAAATGTGCTTTGGATAAATTGGCAGACAGAAAGTCCCCCGATTACAGAAATTCAGTTAAAGAGTCTATAAGTGCGGTAGAGGCCATTTGTAAACTAATAACAAAACAGGAAAAGGCAACATTGGGAGAAGCATTAAACAAAATAGAGGACAAAGTTAGTTTACACCCTGCCCTGAAAAATGCATTTTGCAGTTTATATGGATACACAAGCGACGCGGATGGCATACGCCACGCTTTAGTTGATGAACCTAATCTCGATTTTGAAGATGCAAAATTTATGTTAGTTTCATGCTCTGCATTCGTCAATTACCTTATTAGTAAAGCATCAAAAGCGGGGATTAAACTATGATTCGAACGGCACCCAAGAGCGGACATACGGTTTCGCTTAGTCGGCCAAAATCCCGCTTGGGAGACACACTTATGTAAGTGGGTTTTAATCTCTAAATTTAAGATAAGAAAAGGAGAATTGTATGGCCTACTGGATAAACCATGAAATTAGTAAGGTAATTGAACTGATTGAAAAAGAAGATTTTGTTTTGCCTGTGATACAGAGAAAATTAGTATGGGATGAAGAGCATATCACCCTCCTTTTTGATACCATCTTAAAAGGAGATTCCTTTGGAGCGATTATGACTTTAAAAGATATTAAAGGTACTAAGCCATTATTTGAGTTCAGGCCCTTCGATAAAGATTTTGTTGAAGGAAAGAATATTTTATCAACGAGAGTTGATAAAATAACCAAACATATTTCTTATGTCATTGATGGGCAACAAAGGTTGTATGCCATATATATCGGATTAACAGGTAGTTATAACAGTAGATATCTATATTTTGACCTTTTAAGCGAATGGGATAAAGATGATTTCTATCTACAATTTGCTTTGGATAAAAATATGGAATTAAAAAGTCGGGTTGATGCTGCAGATGGAAATGGAACCAGAAGAACTTTTTGGTATAGGGTAAAGGATTTATATAGTCAATTAGCGAGCGCCGGCAATCCACATCAACGTGTTGTTCAGCAAATCTTTGATGATTATCATGAGGAAAATTTTACCGACGATGAGAAGGAAAGTATTAAGAAAAATGTTGAAAATTTCGCACAACAATTTTTTTCTTGCAAGAATATTGGAATTTGTGAGGTTTTATTAAACACCGAGAAAGATATTTATTATAACCGTAGAAAAACGGTAGAATTGTTCAGAAGGCTCAATCAGAGTGGCACAAAATTAGATGCTTCAGAATTAATTGCGTCTGTGCTTAAAAGTTTTACTGCTGATAATGAAGAATTTTTATACGAGGACATTAATGAATTTCTCGATTTAAATTTGGGGCAGGATGAAATTATAAAATTAATCTTTATCTTGCAAGATAATCATAGAAAGGAGCTGTTAGATGTAGAACAACAAGACTCCGATTTTATTCAAAAAAATAGAGATAGGATATTAAATTCTATCAGGGGGACAAAGCAATTTTTAATAGCTTCTAGATTGTATAACTTTTTTAAAGATTACCGTCCATCTGTGATACCATTGTATTTTATTGCATATCATCTTTTCCATAAAACCGAAATTAACATAGATAGTTTAAAAGATTATTTTAATAATGTGGAGGACAATGAAGACTATAAACTTATTTATAAATGGATTTACTTATCATTGCTTAATGGAGTTTTTAGGAGGCGAGGGGCTGGTTGGACCGCTTACAAAACGGGGATAAGGAAAATATTAGAAGTGATGAAAGAACATAAAAATAAAGAATTTCCTGTAGATAAATTGTTTAAAATGTATATTGACTACCCCTTAAGTTTTGATGATAACATTAGAGAGGATAAGTTAGATTCTTATGATTTTTCTTTTCTTATGTATATTATTTATGAAAGATGCAGTAAATTTAGGGAAGAGGACATTGACCATATTCATCCATATGCAATTTTAGAAAAAATTGGGCTTTCACCGGATGGTATAAATACAGTCGCAAATAAACAATTATTAGACCGGGGGACAAATAGAGGAAATAAAAGCAACAAAGAACTTAAGGATTGGATTAATAGTTTAAATAATAAAGAGCATTATTTGAAAAGACATTTAATACCACAAAAAGAAGAGTTGTGGATGAGCTGTAATTATCAAAAGTTTATTAAAGAACGGAGAGCTTTAATTAAAAACAAACTGGTACAAGAATTGAGATAATTTGCGCGCAACACCGTGTTTAGTAAGCTTTACTAAATTCATCTTATTACGTCGCCGTAGATTTGGGTTAACGGGGTTTCTAAATCTCCCCTTTTGGTCTCTCTTATCTTCCCGCCGCGCCAAGCTTTCATTTTTCTTGATAAAATATAATGTAATAAAGTAAGGCGATATGAATAAGGAACTGGTAACGCCATAAAACTTTATTGTACCGCCAGCGACAGGGCGGAGAAAGGCAAAAAGCTGTTAGGTCAAAAGCGGTAGACAAATGAAAGGAGCAATAAATGATTCCAGAAGAATTAAAAAAGTATGATTATTTGGATAAGTTGCATGAAATATATATGCCCTTTACAGAAGAAGACTTGTTATGTCATCTTGCGAGCAAAAACGTTCTCAGAAAATATTATAAAAAGAGCATTGAAGATTACAAGATATGGTGCACCGCTAATTGTGCACAGAAGAAAAATTGAACTTGAGACAGGTGAGGGGGCCACGCCAAATAGAAAAAAATGAAAGGTTATGGACCGCCGCATGTCTGATGACAGTTTTTTATAGTAAGAGCAGAAGCCAAGAACTTACCAAAATCTTTAGCAAAGGTTATGGTGAGACACCCCCAATTGAAGGATTAAACTCATGGAATGAATGCTTTGAAGGAGAATTGCATTTATTTTTTGAACCGGGGCTCCCCTCCCCGAGTTCATATAAAGAATGGTTGCGAAAGAACCTCGAAAAAAGACATTTTATTCCCTACGTTTTGGAATGTGCTAATGACGATAAAGAGCTTGAAGGTCGTACAAATGTTGATGCAATCCTTTTGAATTCAGAAAATGGATTTGCTGTTATAATTGAAGCAAAAGTATTGTCAGACATCTCCATCGATGTTACCTATGACACTATGCGCAACCAAATTGTAAGAAATATTGATGACATGTTAGAAAAGAATAGAAACAAAAAATTCCCCTTGAATAAAAGAGATCCCTCGAAATCATTGTTTCTCCTTATTACGCCCAAACTTTTCAAGGAAAATCCCTCAAGCCGTTTGTATGGATATAAATTCAATGAATATAAAACCAACCCCGCTTCTTTAGCAGACGATTTACCTCATAGAGAGAATTTTGATTGGCAAAATATATCCAAGAAATTAGGTTGGTTAACATGGGAAGACTTTCGGGGGGTAAATAAAAATTGTTGTTTGTGGTTAAAATAATTGGGGACAAAACCTTACAACAAAATTTATCCGAGTTATATTAAATTCGCCACGGGGCTAAATTCCTTCCATCGTATGATGATTTTAAAATAAAGCCTGTACTTGCCATTAACCCATTTCCGCATAGAATACAATTGTGCGATGTAATGAAATCGTAAAGCGGTTGCGGGCGCTTGCCAATTCGAAAGGCCCAAAAACTCACCGCCGGCATTTTAACGCCTGGCAATAATCTAACCGCTATTTAACCCATTCCCGAATACACCAGGTTATCCAATTCGGGTTGGAATTTTCCCGTTTTGTTTTGACTTTACAAAGGCGGGTTTTAGGATTATAGTTATTTCTGTAAGTAATAATTTTTTATAAATTACGGAAATGAAGTATTCAGAGTTTAAGGATGCGGTAAGAGGTTTTCCGCTCATCACTTCAACCATTATCGATAACCTCAGCCGCAAAGCCCCAATTTTACGGGTCCAGTTAAGTGGCTGGCGGGAAAAGGGGTTAATCATCAGGCTAAAGCGGGGAATTTACATCCTGAATGCCGGCGATAGAAAGATTGAGCCCTCAAGAGTATTTCTCGCTAATGCCCTGTATTCACCTTCTTATGTGAGCACAACCTACGCTTTGGGCTTTTACGACTTAATTCCGGAAAAGGTCGCGGATGTAACTTCGGTTACGACCAAAAAGACCGCGAAATTTATTAACCCCCTTGGCACCTTTGTCTATCAGCATCTGAAGCCCGAACTTTTCTTTGGCTTTACCGAAGTAAAGGATGAAAACCGCTTCCCGGTTTTTATTGCCGAGCCCGAGAAGGCGCTGCTTGACCTTATCTACCTGAACCTTGAGGATTTCAAGGGCAAAGAACCGGACTTTTTTAGTCTGTCCTATCGGTTGCAAAACCTGAGCATCCTGAAAAAGAGCAAACTCGTCGCTTATGCCCGACGGTTTGAAAATCAATCGGTTATGGATGTATTAAAAAATTTTTTAATTTTTCTGAAGAAAGGGGGTTAGCCCGATGCTGGAGGTAATTGAGAAAAGCATTGCCGGTATTGCCCGCCGGGAGGAAAAGGTTCATATCACCAGGGAGTTTTTACAGTTGCTTGTGTTAAAGATTCTTGATGACAAAGGGTATTTTAAAAACCTCGCCTTTGTCGGCGGGACCGCGCTCCGAGTGTTATATGGTTTGCGCCGGTTTTCCGAAGACCTTGACTTCTCCCTCATCGCTAAAAAGGACTATGATTTTGATAACCTGTTAGAAAAGGTTGCTTACGAATTGACGAAGGCGGGATTTTCCTTAGATATTAAGAGTAGTACCGAAGGCGCGGTGCATTCGGCGCTGTTAAAATTTAAAGACATTCTCTTTCTTTTGGGGTTAGCCCACCAGAAGGGACAAAAACTTTCTATTAAACTGGAAATCGATTCCAACCCGCCCCGCGGCTGGCAAACAGAACTGTCCCTGGTGAACAAACATTTTGTTTTCACCGTTAACCATTTTGACATCCCTTCGCTTTATGCCACCAAACTCCATGCCTGCTTTTTTAGAAAATATATCAAGGGCAGGGACTTTTATGACCTAATCTGGTATCTGGGCAAAAAGGTGTTACCCAATTTTGAACTCCTCAACAATGCGATTGAGCAGACCGAACACAAAAGGATAAATTTAAATAAAGAAGACTTCAATGACTTTTTAAGGGCAAGGCTGGCACGGGTTGATTTTGCCAGGGTCAAAAAAGATGTCGAAAGATTTATTGAGGATAAGAATGAACTCAAACTTCTTAACAAGGATTTGATATTAAAACTTATCGGCTGAAGACCAGCGCTTGCAACATTGCTGAGTAAAATTAGTGCTCCCGGCATAAACTTGACAGAAAAATAACCCGGGTTAAATTAAGTTGATTGAATTGGCAAACCGGCGGCTTTGAGTATGCCAAACTCTTAAGGTGATGTATGAAGACCTGGCACCGGATAATCATCGGTGATGCGCGATGGATGAAGGAGGTTGAAGATGAATCAATTCATCTTATCGTTACCTCGCCCCCATACTGGCAATTAAAGGATTATGGCAATGGCAAGCAGATAGGGTTCAATGACAGTTATGAGGATTATATCAATAACCTCAATCTGGTCTGGAATGAGTGCCATCGGGTATTACACAAAGGCTGCCGATTGTGTATTAACATTGGCGACCAGTTCGCCCGTTCGGTCTATTACGGCAGATACAAAGTCATTCCCATAAGAACCGAAATCATCAAGTTCTGCGAGAGCGCCGGGTTTGATTATATGGGAGCAATCATCTGGCAGAAGGTGACCACCTGCCACACAACCGGCGGCGCAACGGTGATGGGCTCTTATCCGTATCCCAGAAATGGCATCATTAAACTGGATTATGAGTTCATCCTGATTTTTAAAAAATACGGCAATCCGCCCAGAGTCAGCAAGGAGATAAAGGAAATGTCAAAGTTGACTGAAGAGGAATGGAGCCGCTATTTTACCGGGCACTGGAAATTTTCCGGCGAAAGGCAGGACAAACACCTCGCGATGTTCCCCGAAGAGTTGCCCAAGCGGCTCATTAAGATGTTCAGTTTTGTTGGCGATACGGTTCTTGACCCTTTTCTTGGCAGCGGGACGACATCTTTAGCCGCCAAAAATCTCAACAGAAATTCCATCGGCTACGAGATAAATGAGGAGTTCCTGCCGATAATAAAAGAAAAACTGGGCATAACGCAGAGGGCAATGTTTCCGGATGCAACCTTTGAAATTATCAAACAGGATGAACCAAATATAGATTTCAAAGAGGAGATTAAAAAGTTGCCTTACATCTTCAAGGACCCTATAAGATTTGATAAGAAGATTGACCCGAAAAAATTAAGGTTCGGTTCAAGGATTGATAACACCACTCCTGAGCGCGAAACCTATTATACGGTAAAAGAAATAGTTTCGCCCGAGATATTGGTTTTAAACAACGGATTAAAAATCCAACTCCTTGGTGTGAAGGAGAAACCGGGTAAAAATGGTGCGGCGATTCAATATATAAGAGAAAAGACAAAAGGGCAAAAGGTTTTTATGAAATTTGACGAAGTAAAGCACGACCAGAATAATAACTTACTTTGTTATCTCTATTTGCAGAATAAGACCTTCTTAAATGCCCATTTGATTAAAAAGGGTCTGGTTGATGTGGATACGACAATTAATTATAAATACCGGACAAAATTCTTAACTCTTCAGAAAGGGTTAAAGAACACAATATGAAGGTCAGAATCACGGTTGAAGAGATAAGAAAATATCTTGATATAGAAACGCCCGAATTCCCTAAGTATGTCGCACCACTTATCAATTTAGCCAATCAGTATGCCCAGGGAACGCGGCCGAAAGTTGTCGGGCAGATGAGTGAACTTATCCAGGAGTTTGAAGGGAAGACACTTTCCGAGTGGGAACAGTGGTATTTAGAGAAAAAACCCGATGCAATCAGAAATGCTACAGAAAAGATATTACAGAAATTGAGGGAAATCAAAAACTCACTTGACCGGATTGACCGAACAATGGTTGAACGCTGGGTCCGCGATTTGGTAATTGTTAAAACTTTTGCCGGATTAAGGTTTCAGGAGGCGATACTAAAAAAGGGCGCGGAGTTAAAAGGAACAGATTACCGGTTGGCAGAGCCGGAAGAGGAATCAAAAGGGATTGATGGTTACATTGGCGATGTGCCTGTATCAATAAAACCCGACACCTATGATGTTAAAGCATCATTACCCGAACACATTGGCATCAAAATCATCTATTACAAAAAGATTGATGATGGGATTGAGGTAGATTATGGAGAAATTCTATAATGAGTCGCTGCCTAACAGCGGATAAAAAATTTTCAAAATGCATGAAAGGAGGTGATAAACATGGCAAGTTGTCCGGGGAAAAGGGATAATCATACCTGTTCTAGTACGCTCTACAGGTGCAAGAAATGCGGGAATATTGGATGTGACCAGGGTAAACCGGGCAAGTGCACAAACCAGGGTTTTAGCTCGGGGAAGTGCTTAAAATGTGGCTCAACGGGTCAAAAGGAATTGTTCCGTTAAGCGCATTTAAGGATGGCTTTGTTCCCCCAATACTCTTGCTTGACTTTTTAAAATGTGAGGTATACTAAGAACAGTGGAATGATATCAGCATCATCAGTAAAAGAACAAAAATTCCTTAAGATTGATGATGGGATTGAGGTAGATTATGGAGAAATTCTATAATGAGTCGCTGCCTAACAGCGGATAAAAAATTTTCAAAATGCATGAAAGGAGGTGATAAACATGGCAAGTTGTCCGGGGAAAAGGGATAATCATACCTGTTCTAGTACGCTCTACAGGTGCAAGAAATGCGGGAATATTGGATGTGACCAGGGTAAACCGGGCAAGTGCACAAACCAGGGTTTTAGCTCGGGGAAGTGCTTAAAATGTGGCTCAACGGGTCAAAAGGAATTGTTCCGTTAAGCGCATTTACGGCTGTATTGTGTCCTTAATACTCTTGCTTGACTTTTTAAAATGTTAGATATAATAAAAAATGTAACCAATCCTACTGCTCACCTTTCTCATCTCACTATTAAGGATTATATACTCTGGTTTACAAAACATGGTTCTATCGAGTCTGAATTTTATGGTAGAGAAAATTATAGCAATAAGATTGTGTATCTCAAATCGTTTGACACCGAACGAATTAAACCAGAACTGAAAATTGGGAATGAAGTATATACTAATGATTATTATGAAAAAATTCCTTTTGGGCACGTCTTTCCCCCAGAGTGTTATAAGCAACATGACTTGACAGGAAAACAAGCAGACCTGCAAGATCAAGGAAAAGATGTTGACAAAATAGACTTAATCTGCAAAAGGGTATATCTATCAAACGAAACCGGCAAGCAAAAACCTGATGTTCCATTTCAAATAGTATTTTATATTGAAGGAGACGAGGCAAAAAGATCTTATAACAAAATGCTCATTCCAAAAGGAAGGGTGGCAAAACTACATTATGACCAATACACAGTAGAAAGCAGATATGGTCTATGGGCATGTAAGGATTTTATTCCTGTTGTAAACATAACAAGTTGGATTGAAACACGCGGGATTAAGTCCCGATTTCATGCATTTATAAATTGTGATAAATTTGAACTTACAGCCAATAGAAGCACTATTGATAATACCCCTTCTGACATTATTTCCAGTGTAAAAGAACGCACAAAAGAGATATACAGAGAAATTATCCAAAAATCAGATGAATATAAAGAAATTGAAAGGTTGATAGAGGAAGAAGAGAAACAACGGCAATTAGAGGAAGATAAGAAAGAATTTGCAAAAAGGATTAAAAATTTAAGTAAACTTAAGAAATGCGTCTATAAAAATATAACGTTATTTGAACCAAAGACAGAAGCAGAGGTATATGGACTTATTATGAGGTTAATGGCAGTGAACCCTGACTTATTTGACTTTGAAATATTAGATTATCGGACCGATAAGGGAATTGATTTTTTAGTAAGGAAGAAGAGCGACCCTCCAGAACTTCCAAGTTATAAATATGTAGAATTGAAACATATTTTAAGGGGGTCTTTCAATCACTGCTTTATGTACCTTCATAAAGTAATATGTTTTAAGATTGAAGATGGGCTTAACCGAGTTAAGGGGATTGATGGCATTCGCATCATAACCTCATCTACAGATAGAGGTGAAACAAAGTTCTATTTAACGCCAGAATCACCTTCTCCCGACCAAGATAATATTGAAATTATCGTTTTAGAGACATTTCTTAGGGAAAAGCTAAAGTTAGAATTTACATAAGAATGAAAAACTCATTGTATCGTTTGAATGCCTAACGGCGTATAAAACAGCATAAAAAGGTTGTGCTTACGGCACATTCCCAAATATTTGCTTCGCATAACATTGATTTTACAAAAAATTCGCCTAAATAGCCCCTGCCTGCACTTGACATTAACCCATTGACAGGCATCCTGGAATAGTGCGGTGTGATGAAATCGTAAAGCGGTTGCGGTCGCTTGCCAATCCTCGAGCGGTTGCCGGAATGGCACGATTCGGGATTAATACGAAGCGGGCTTACGGGGTGTCAATCCCCGATTTAAGAAGACTCGCGAAGGAAATCGGCAGGGACCATAAACTGGCGCAGAACAATATTATGAAGAAATTAATGGTCACTATTTTGGTTGTTTCAACAGTCCTGATGTCAGGATGTATAAATCTACCTTCCACTAACCGAAACTACACGCAGGATATGCGCGATTTTATCCAGAATATTAGTACCTATGCAAAGGGAATAAAACCTAACTTCATTGTCATTCCCCAGAATGGGCAAGAACTGATAACTGAAAACGGAGAACCAACCGGACCGCCAGCAACGAATTATCTTAATGCTATTGATGGTTTGGCGCGGGAGGATTTGTTCTACGGATACGATGAAGATAATGTGGCAACACCCCAGCCGGAACGAAACTATATGATACCCTTTATTGATATTGCCAAGAATAACGGTAAAAGGGTTTTAGTCGTTGACTATTGTTGGACTCAATCGTTTGTGGACGACTCCTATAATCAGAACGCAGTTAGAGGCTACATATCATTCGCGGCAGAACATAGGGAACTGGATAACATTCCGTCGTACCCGACGACTCCCTACAATGCCAATCTTGACAATATTACTTCGCTAGCCGAAGCGAAGAACTTTTTGTATTTGATTAACCCCGGCTCTTATCCTACAAAGGCAGCATTTCTAAGTGCAATCCAGAACACAGATTATGATGTTGTCATTATCGACCTCTTCTACGGCACCGAGCAACTAAATCCTGGCGACATCGCATCATTGAAGGTTAAGGTTAATGGCGGTGTTCGTCTGGTAATTGCTTATATGAGTATTGGCGAAGCAGAAGATTACAGATATTATTGGGAGGCAGAATGGGAAACACACCAACCTGCCTGGTTGGTAGAGGAAAATCCGGATTGGCCTGGCAACTATAAAGTCCGGTACTGGGATAAGAATTGGCAGAGCATCATCTATGGAAACGATAATTCCTATCTAAAAAAGATTCTTGATGCAGGATTTGACGGCGTGTATCTCGATATTGTCGATGCATTTGAATACTTTGAAGGTCAATAATCATGCTGTGGCAAGAAAGCCATTCCAAAATGAATGGCGCCTTTATGGCACCCACCTCTACTTGACATTAACCCATTGACAGGTATCCTGCAATAGTGCAATGCAATGAAATCATAAAGCGGTTGCGGGCGCTTGGCAAACCGAAAGCGGTTGCCGGAATGGCACGATTCGGGATTAATACGAAGCGGGCTTACGGAGTGTCAATTCCCGATTTGAGAAGACTGGCAAAGGAAATTGGTAAGAACCATAAACTGGCGCAGGAACTGTGGAAAATAGATAACCGGGAAACGCGCATCCTTGCCGGTATGGTTGATGAGCCGGAACTTGTGACTGAAGACCAGATGGAGAAGCGGGTTAAGGATTTTGCGGACTGGGAGGTCTGTGACCAGGTCTGCCAGAACCTTTTTATTTATACCAAGTTTGCCTATCAGAAGGCGCAGGAGTGGAGCCGGCGTGATGAGGAGTTTGTTAAGCGGGCAGGTTTTGCCTTGATGGCGTGGCTGGCGTTCAAGGATAAGACGGCAAAGGATGAGGCGTTTGAGCGGTTTCTGCCCGCTATCAAAAGGGAGGCAACGGATAATAGAAATTTTGTGAAGAAGGCGGTGAACTGGGCGTTAAGGCAGATTGGTAAAAGAAGTATTTACCTGAATGAGAAGGCACTAAAAACGGCAAGGGAGGTTGAAAAGATTGAATCTAAGAGTGCCAGATGGATTGCCCGGGATGCAATCAAGGAGCTAACAAGCAATGCCGTGCAGGAGCGGCTGAAAAAGGTGGGCGGTTAAGTAAGGAGGAAATGTGAAAATAAGTTGCGGAGCGGTTTTGCTCGGTCTGGTGCTAATGGTGGCACCGGTTTTTGCCAATTTGTGGTATCTTCGCCGGGGTGCTGATAGTCTTGATGATGCCTGGGCGGTTACCGTTGATAGTAGCGGCAGGGTTTACTGGGCAACAACCGAATGGCAACCCCGCGCCACCCATAATGACATCTTTCTTTACATCGTTGACTCTACCGGCAGGCAACTGTGGCGCAGTCAACCGCTGAGCGATACATCAAGAAATCGGGTTGCATTCATTGCCGTGCTTGAAGAGCCCAATCTTTATATCGGGGGCAGAATTGAAAAGATTAGTACCGATTTGCTGCTTTTATCACTGCGCCGCGACCAGGATACCTTTGTCCCGGAATGGCAGTATATCTGGGACCAGGCACGAGGATATGAGGAGGTTGATGGCATCGGCGTGGAAGGGGATGTGATTTATCTCTCGGGCTGGACCACACCGTCCCTGTGGAACAATGACATCGTTGTCCAGAAACTCAACCGCAGCGGCACTCTCCTGTGGAGTAGCACCTGGGGCGGACCTGGTCTGGAAGGTGCCAATGGTCATCTGGCACTGGACGCTAACAACATCTACCTCGCCTCACATCTCGGCACGCTTGACTCGAGTGGCAACGCCATCTTAATTGCCTTTTCCAAAGATAGTGGCACCTATCTCTGGGATTCAATCTGGGATGGGTATCATCTCGACGACAACTTCTTCGGACTGGAGATGAGCAGCGACTCTTTTCTGTATTGCTTTGGTTATACCGACACCGAACCATCTATTTTCGGTCAACTGGACCTGATTCTGGTGAAGTACACCCGCACCGGTCAGAAGCTCTGGGAAAGGCGCTGGGGTGGTCCAAATAGTGAGTGGGGACGGGCAATTCTGGCTGATGGCGATAGTGTCGTTTATATCTGTGGCAATACTGCCAGTTATGGTGGCGGTGCTACAGACATAGTATTGGTGAAATATAACTCAAGCGGCGAATTACTTGGTTGCAGGACCTGGGGTGGGCGTCAGGATGACATTGTTCACGATATCGTTAAATTCGGTGACCATTTATACATCACGGGAAGGACCCAAAACTTTGGTGCCGAACAAGAGGATGCGCTCCTCATCAAGGCCAATGCCCGGACTATGGAATTACCGGATACATTAATTGGTATCGAAGACCGCAGCGGCAATCAGCCGGTGCGATTAACCGTAACTCCCAACCCGTTTATTAACCAGACGGCAATTAACTTCAGCACCAGAAATGAGCCGGTTTGGTTAACTATTTATGACCCTGTCGGGCAGGTAGTTAGAGACATTTTTATCCCTGCCCGGTCTGGAACCAGACCGGTTATCTGGAACGGCCGAGACAATTCCGGCAAACCGCTTGACCCGGGTATCTACTTTATCCAGCTGAAGGCGGGCACAGCCAATTCAACCGGTAAAGTCTTGCTACTGCGCCATTGATTTAAAAACTTGACAGCACATCTGCCGGGCATAAAATTTTATTGACGAATAGGGCGTTTTTTACAATCAGGGGCATCAATTTCCTCATTGGGCATTCTGCCTGCGGGATGCGCTAATCCTTGGAAAAAAACATCTCCTGGCGCCGGGGTGTTTTGATGCTGGCTTAATTTATTTAAGGAGGTTAAATGAAAAAAGCTAATGCGTTCCTATTTGTTATACTTGCCATTTTTAGTTGTAAAGAACCAGAACCCCTGGCTGATTACGACTACATATTAAGCCGGGATACCGACATCATTTCCCCACCCTCAGGTACCGCTCAGGAATGGATAACCATCATCGGCGGCAATCATACCGGTAAATACTATGTGGCGCCGGACGGCAGCGATTCAAACCCCGGCACTGCTGAAGCGCCCTTTAAAACGCTCAGTTATGCGGTGACGCGACTCCAGCCCGGTGACACCTTAGTGGTGTTTGCCCGGGAACGCAGCCGCACCCCGGTAATCGCCGGTGAAAATAACCTCATCGCCGCCTTTGACATCGCCAACTGCCAGTACCTCCGGATTGAAAACCTTGAAATCACGAGTAACAATGGCCGGCATTTCCGCGAGGCTTTTACCGGCACCAATGGTCCGGTCGCCCACATCGTCCTTAAGGACATCAAGGTCCACCATATTGACGAGTTTGGCATTGACATCGGCGATGCCGACGATTTACAAATCATCA
Source organism: candidate division WOR-3 bacterium (assembly GCA_013177935.1). NCBI lineage: Bacteria > Pseudomonadati > Caldifarciminota > Caldifarciminota bacterium. The sequence goes on from JABLXZ010000002.1 coordinate 126,547, forward strand.
ACTGCCAGTTTACCTACTGCGGTTTTGGCTGCCTTGGCGGACCGGCGGGCGCACAGGGCGGCTGGCGCAATGTCCTGATTAAAGACTGCGACCTGTCCTACAGCGGTCATTACTATCAGGGCGGCGACGGCTCTAACCGTCCTTATGACCGACCCGATGGGTTCGGTATTGAGGCATCCGAGGGTCCCATTGAGATTGTCAATACCACCGCCACCCATAACTACAGCGATGGTCTGGACTCTAAGGCAAAGCGCACTTACATCCACGAGTGCCTCGTTGCCAACAACTCCTGCGACGGGGTGAAACTGTGGGGCGACTCTTCCCGGGTAGTAAACACCTTGATTTACGGCCGGGGCGATGGCAACAACACTGTCACACCCTGGTCACCGCTTGTCATCCATACCGAGAACCAGAATGCCCGGTTTGAAATCGTCAACTGCACGGTTGACGACTCTCTGGGCGAAAACTACCTGATGCATATCCAGTACGACAACCCCACCGTGCCGGTATTTTTACGCATTATCAACACCATCTTTGTCAGCCGGGGCGCTAATGCGCCCGCGCTCTGGCTTGCTAATTCGGTCAATTACGACATTCACCACAACCTGTTCTATGCGCCGCAAGATGACCGGCTGTTAATTAAGGGCGACACCACTTACACTTCGGCTGAAGTCAGCCAGATTGGAACCGGCAACATCTACGGCAGTCCGCTCTTTGTCCACACCGCCTGGGGTGAAGCAGGAGACTATCATTTAAACAGTAACAGCCCGGCGGTCGATGCTGGTGACGCTTCAGGCGCACCGGCTATTGACCTTGAAAACCAACCCCGGCCTCAGGGCAACGGGGTTGACATCGGCTGTTATGAAAGGTAAAGGCTGATAATGGTCCGGAGGAAATAAAACAAGAAAGGAGGAGGTATGAAAAACACCTTTTTAGTCCTCATATCAGCCCTTTTTGTTACCGGCGGTTTTAACCTCGTATCCGGATGGGGTGTTGATGTACCCATCGGTCAACACGACTCGGTTTATGATGTTAAACTTGACATCCACAGGCAGAGCGGACATCTCTTCGCCGGGACTGCTCATTTCGCTAACAACTCATATTTTGGTGGGGTTTACTTCTCAAGCGATAACGGCAGCAACTGGAGTTACAAACTTGGGTTTGGGAATACACAAAAAATAAACTCGGTGGGTGGTACAGTTCTGGATGATAAATATTATTTTTGTCTTACCATTAACAGTAGCCGTCAGGTATGGTTATGCAGATTCCGCACCTCAGACGGCGCGCAGATAGGATTCAACAATGGGGATAGCTGGATTGTTATTTTTACCCTCCCTGCCGGCGATACGATTAAAGAGCTTGCCCTGATAAGCGACCAGGATTTTGAGAACTACTGGCTAAACCTGCTGGTAATTACCAGTTCCGGTCAACTCCGCTACTTTTACAGCGATACCGCTGGTGTCAACTGGCACGAAATTACCACCGGTGTCACCAACGCCAAACGCGGACTTGATGCCTGCACCAACGAAGGCTTTTCCGATTATTATGCTCTGGTAAGTTATATCACCAACCGTGATAGTCTTCAGATTGATGGCATTGACTACAATGGAACTCGCTACCCATTGCGCACTTATTGGGTTGGACCAAACGCCCGCTTCACCTCAATTGGCGCCTACCACGACACCCTGCTCGCGGTTTATGAGTTCAGCGGTGCCGCGGCTTCCTACTACTGCCGGTATCGCGCCTCTTATAACGGTGGGCAAACATGGACGGAAGGGTGCTTCCCTATTGACACCACCGTGGTCTCCTGTATTCCGGATGTCGCCAGCCGTGCTGATGGTGGCCAGGGGGTTGTTTTTGCCTGGGGTGATGGGTCTGCCCGGCGACCGCAGTTCACCTGGCGCAACTATCACGGCTCATGGACAACACCGGTCACCTGGGGTGAATATCGGCCCCGCAGCGATGTCCGGATGGCGGTTGAATACCTGGGCAACGGCGCCTATGGTGCCATCTATTCCAGTTATTCGCCCGATTACGGCATAGCCTACTTTGACCGCAGCGACTGGACCGGAGTCGCGGAAAACCAGAATCCGGAGTTAATCGACCACGGCTTGCGACTGGAAACCAATCCAGCACGGCAGCAGGTAAAAATTTGCTATGTGGTTAACCAGCCCGGACCGGTGGGAATCTCACTCTACGATGCAACGGGCCGACTTTGCCGTTCGCTCCTTAACACCTATCAGACCCCGGGAAATTACACACTGACCATTGATAATACCGACCTAACGCCCGCGGTTTACATCGTCCGGTTAAAAACCGGGGATGAGGTTAATTCTGAGCGCCTGGTGTTTGTGAAATAGCGACCGGAGGCGATAAAGGTCAATTTTGACATCAACGCCGGATTCTATATCCTTATCGCAAAAATAAGGAGGCATTGTGTCAGCTGAAACTAAACCGGCAGAAGGCAAAGACTGGCTCACCGCCCTTTTGTTGTCCATCTTTCTTGGTCAACTGGGCGTGGACCGGTTCTTCCTTGGCTATATCGGCCTGGGTGTGTTAAAACTTCTCACCCTCGGTGGATTGGGAATCTGGTGGCTGATTGATGTGATTCTCATCGCCACGGGCCAGTTAAAAGATGCCCGTGGCAATCCGCTGGTGCGGAAGTAGCGTTAACCGCGTTTAACATAGGGCTGAGTACTTCTTCCCGGGAAAAAGGCCCGGGAGTTAATTGGTTTCGGAGGTTAAAAGATGGCAGGCAAGAATGATATAAATGAAACCATCAAGCAGGCAGCCGAAGAGGTTCTGAAAGTCCTTGGGTCGGGCTACAAGGAAACTGTTTACGAAGAGGCGCTTGCCCATGAGTTGCGCCTCCGGCAGATTCCTTATGAAAGACAGCGCAACTTTGAAATCCTCTACAAGGGCTACAGCGTGGGCTTGGGCCGTGCCGACTTAATCATCAACCCGCTCTGGGCGAAAACCGGCGAGAAAGAGACCGTAATGGAACTGAAGGCGGTTAAGAAAATCGCCGAATCGCATCGGCGCCAGGCACAGGTTTATATGGTCTCACTCAACATTGACCAGGGTGCGGTTTTGAGTTTTGGCGATGATGAGGTCCTTTTCGAGCCGGTTCCCAAACCGGACCGGAGTCTGAACATCAAAGTGGTAAAACCCCAAAAACCGTCAACAACATCTTTGCAAACCACCCTCGAATCTGCCGCGAAAGAGGTGTTTGAATACTTCGGCAAAGAATTTGTCTACCGGGAAGATACCGAAAAACTGTTTCCTGCCGCAATCGGGGTTGAACTTCGGCTCCGGGGCGTTGAGTTCACCCGAACAGGTCACGACATCCTCTACAAGTGCCACAAGGTCGACGAATATAAATTTGAATTCGCCTTTCCCGATGGTGAAGTGGCAACAGTGACAACTTACAAAAAGGATGAGGATATTGAAGAAGAAAAAGAAGAGTTCGGCTTCTATGTCAAACAGTTCAACCTGAAAAAGGGCTTTCTCATCGCCATTCCGGCTGGAGAAGAAGGTAAAGTGAAGGTTGAACCGGTTTAGCACATCTTGACCGGTTCGGCAAAAAGGTTTAACATATACCGATTGAATTGCTGGACATCCCGCTGAGCGACGGGCAGCGATAAAAAGGGAGGAAAAGGATGGCGACCGCAATCTTTGCCGGTGGCTGCTTCTGGTGTATGGAGTTCGCCTTCTCCTTTTTAGGGGTGCGCACCAGGGTTGGCTACACCGGCGGCACAAAAGAGAACCCCACCTATCAGGAGGTGTGCAGCGGTACCACGGGCCACTTCGAAGCGATTGAGATCACCTATCACCCGGCAAGCCTATCTTACGAAAGGCTCCTTGAGGTGTTTTTCCAGAACATCGACCCGACCGATGACGGTGGCCAGTTCTACGACCGGGGCGAACAGTACCAGACCGCCATCTTCTACACCGACGAAACCCAGAAACAACTCGCCCTTGAGGCAAAGGCACGGCTCCTTAACGCCGGCATCTTCCCGCGCATCGAGACAAAAATCCTGCCCGCAAAGAGGTTCTGGCCTGCGGAAGATTACCACCAGAAGTACTACAAAAAGTGCCCGGCACAGTTTCAATCTTATCACAAAGCATCGGGTCGGGAACAAGGGGTCAAAAAATTCTGGCAGGGCTATGAAAAGTTCCGCCTGTTTCCGGAACGGCAGCAGTACTGGCTCGGCTACAAAAAACCCGCGCCCGAGAGTCTGAAAACAGCCCTTTCCCCGTTATCATATCAGGTAACCCAGCATAACGGCACCGAACCCGCCTTCAACAACGAATACTGGAACAACCACGAGGCGGGCATTTATGTTGACATCGTCTCGGGCGAACCGCTCTTCTCTTCCCTTGACAAATTTGACTCCGGCACCGGCTGGCCCAGTTTCACCCAGCCCTTAGAACCACAGAACATCGCTACCCGAACCGACACATCCCACGGCATGACCCGAACCGAAGTGCGCAGTCGGCACGCCGACTCCCATCTCGGCCATCTCTTTCCGGACAACACCCCAACCGGCTTCCGCTACTGCATCAACTCCGCCGCCTTACGCCTCATTCCCAAGAACGAACTTACCCGCCTTGGCTACGGCGCCTATCTAAAACTGTTTTCTCAATAAACCTATAATAAACAACACGCCCGATTTTTGACTCTCTCTTTATGCTGGCTAAAATGAACTATGAAATGTCTTGTTGTCTATTTTTCCTGGAGCGGCATTACCGCTAAGGTTGCCCGGGATTTAGCCGAAGCGCTAAAGGGTGACCTTGAAGAGATAAAGTGTAACGAATACAAAAGTCTGTTTTCGGTTTTCTGGTATGGGCTTTTCCTGCGGAAAAGACCTTTGACCTTAAAGCCGCTAAAGTTTAACCCTGGCGACTACGACCTTGTAATCATCGGTGCACCAACCTGGGCCGGTCGTCCACCACTGCCGGTTAAGGTTTATCTTGACCGGTACCAGAACCAGTTGCCCAGAGCGGCATTTTTCAGCACTTCCGCCGACCCGCGGGAACAGAAGGTCCTCTCAACCCTTGAGGAGTGGTCGGGCAAAAAACCGGTGGCAACTGCCCATTTTCACCGGACCGCAGTCAAGACCGCAAACTATTCCGAACTTCTTGCCGGGTTTCTCCAGCAGCTCCGCACCGTACCCGAAGATTAGCCGCTACCGGCCTGAGAGTTGTTTCCACACCTGATATGCCTGCTTTTCGGCACCGTCAATTTTGATTAACCCATTCCCGTCCTGGTCGCTTAAGTCGTGGAGCCATGCCCAGCCCAGGAGTTTTAAATCCAGCCCCTGGTCTTGGGTCAAACGGGTTACCAGTTGGTTGAGAAACGTCGCCTGCGCCTCTTCACCCCCCAGTGCCGGCAAAGACGACCAGGCGACTTCCGAAAAGCCAAACGGTTTACCCGGGAAGTACCCTGCGGCACGTGCATAGTAATCGTCCGGAACGCTTTCCGGACTAACCCAGCCTAACGCATAGGGGTAACTGGTGAAAATGAGCAGGTCCAGTTTCTCCGGGGCAAACAGAGAAAGAACAGCAAGGTCCGCCTCCCGATTTTCGGCAACCATCTCCCGGGCAAAGGTGCAGAACACCTCAGTCTCGGGTGAAAGCGTTTTCACCGCATCGTAAATCTCGTTGTAGAGCGTGACATAATGGCGGAATCCATTGACACCGTCCAGCCCGTACTTTTCATACCAGCGGTTGACCTCATTACCGAGCGACAGATAACGTGGCTTCACCGCCCGTACCACATCCAGTACCGCCTTTTTGTAAGCCGCGCGCCAGGCAGAGTCGCTTAAAGTTGCACCGCTCATTCCGGGCGGTGTCGCCAGCGTCACTCCGGCGTCAATAAAAGACAGATGGACAAGCGGAAACATCTCGTTCCCGCGGATATAACCCTTGACAAAGGTGTTACCCCAATCGCCCTGCAAATCCGCCGCCAAATTGTAAAAGGGTGTTGGTCTGCCCCAGACCGGGGCAAACTCCGCATATTCTGCCGCCTGTTGATATGCCGCGCTGAAATCCTGACCCTGTGCCGGTGAAGGCAACACACCCATAAAGAACCCCCGGGCTGGTAAAGTTGGGTTGTCAATGGGAGTAACTACCACCTCGCCTTTGTGACATACCAGCAGTACAGCCGCTACCACGAGCAAAACCAGACCGTACCAGACCTTCATTTTCATCTTACCTCCTTAAAGATTACCTTATCAAAGATGTCTGTGATTGCGGTACAACCGGTATTCAAAATTCGGGCTCCCTATCTTTACGGGCTCAGCGCATTGCCGGTATTACGGTTGTCGTGCCGGGACCTGGGCCAGGATGAGTTTGCCAGCCCAGAACTGTTGCCTTCAAAGGCAAAAAGACCGCTACCACTCGCGACATAAACCGTGCCGTCCGCGCCGATTGCCGGTGCCCCCACCGCAAACACCACGACATTTCCTAATGGATAACGCCATTTCAGATTGCCCTCACTGTCAAACGCACCTTCAACGGTGTAAATTGTGCCCTCAGAATCAATCGTCAGGTCATAAGCCTCCTGCAAATAATTGGTGGTCTGTTTTGTCCAGCGCACCTGTCCGGCTGGAGAAACCGCATATAACCCACCCCTTTCTGTGTCGGTGGCGCTGCCCAGATAGATTGTGCCATCAAGCCCAATCACCGGCGTGCCGACATTAATACAGTTGCTGTCAAGCACGGTGCAGACCCAGCGTAAAGCGCCGTCTGAAGTAAACGCCATAAGATTGCCCTGAAAGTCCAACCCGGTGCCGAAGACATAAACCGTACCATCTCCACCGAGCGCAATCCGGTCTTCGGTATGAATCAGGGGTGCCATATCTGCCGTCCATTTCACGGTGCCATCCGTTTTCAGGGCAATCAGGTCGTGGTCGGCACCAATGTAGATGGTGCTGTCTCCATCAACCACCGGAAAGGTGATACAGGAGCCGCCACCAACATAACGCGTCCAGTTTAAACTCCCGGCTGGCGAAAGAGCATAGAGCGATTCCGGCGCATACACATAAATTGTGCCATCCGCACCGAGCGCAGGTGTGCCGCAAATCGTTGGGAAGTCCGTTTTAATCGGAAACCGCCAGCTGACCGTGCCGTTCGGGTTGATAGCGTAAAGATTGCCATCCGCGGCAAAAATGTAGATTGTGCCATTCGCGGCGACGACCGGCGAGATGAAGATGTTGGACGGATGATAGAACACAGTATCGGGCAAACCGAGCCGCCATTTGACCGTGCCATCCGGATTAAATGCGTAAAGGGTGTCCTTTTCACTGAACGCGTAGATGGTGCCATCGTTACCAATTGCCGGTGAGTTCATAAATGCCGCACCAGTGAACTGCCATTTTATCTTGGGCGCCGGCTCCTTCTCACCACAGGCAAGAAGGGTTAAAACCAGCCCCGCGAAAACGGTGCCTGTCCTAACCCATCGCAACATTTTTCCTCCCTTTTATTACCGCGGGCGCTCTTTAAGCAAGTCCCGGATTTCGGTTAAAAGTTTCTCCTCGTTTGACGGCGCGGGCGGTGCCGGTGCCTCCTCCTGACGCCGCTTAAGCAGGTTGATTGGCTTAACAATGGCGAAAAATATCGCCAGGGCGATGAGCAGAAAGTCAATGATGGTCTGGATAAAACTGCCGTATTTTAACACGAGCGCCGGTTGGTCCCCGCTCGCCGCCTTTAGGGTAATCGCCAGATGGGAGAAGTTCACGCCACCCAGAATCAAACCGATGGGCGGTAGAATAACATCGTTCACCAAAGAAGAGACAATCTTACCAAACGCCGCGCCGACGATGATGCCAACCGCCATATCAATCACATTGCCCCGCAGGGCAAACTCCTTAAACTCCTTTAAGAAACTCACCACACCTCCTTTTGGTTGCACTAAACCGCCACAACTGATTATCTTACCATCAGCCCCAAATGTCAAACCACACCCATCTAAAGATTTTTCTTGACAGGTGAACAATCGTTCACTATAATTGGGTGATGGCAGAGAAGGTGAACTTAACCGAACGCGTTCGCCGGCTTCAGGAGTTTTATCTCAGGCACCAGCGGATGCCCTCCTATGCGGAAATCGCCCGGCTCCTGAACCTGCGCTCAAAAAATGCGGTGTTTCGGCTTGTTGAGAAGTTGCGCCGCCTGAACATCCTCGACAAAGACGCCACAGGCCGGCTTATCCCCAAAAACCTTGCCGCCCCAATCAAACTCCTCGGCACGGTTGAAGCCGGGTTTCCTTCACCCGCGGAAGAAGAACTGCTCGACCGGGTGTCGCTTGACCGCTGGCTTGTCACCAACTCCGCCGCCACCTTTCTCCTTAAAGTGACCGGCGACTCAATGTCCGGTGCCGGCATTCTGCCCGGTGATACGGTTTTGGTGGACCGCGCCCCGGCCCCGAAAAACGGCGACATCGTGATTGCCGAAGTTGATGGCGCCTGGACGATGAAGTTCTTTTATAAAGAAGGTGGTAAAATCGTCCTGCGTGCCGCCAACCCCAAATATCCACCAATTAAACCCCGCCGGGAACTGAAAATCGGCGGTGTCGTCACCGCGGTCATCAGGAAGTACCGATGAAAAATCTGCCCCTTCTCGTCCACGACTGGGATAACGCCATCCTCCATATTGACGCCGACGCCTTTTTTGCCACCTGCGAACAGGCGACCAATCCGAGCCTTAAAGGCAAACCGGTTGTGGTCGGCAGGGAACGGGGCATCGTCACCGCGGCAAGTTATGAAGCAAAAAGCCGGGGCATCAGGCGCGGTATGCGCCTCAGTGAAGTTAAAAAGTTGTGCCCGGATGCGGTCCTCATCACCTCGGACTACGAGAAGTACAGCCTGTTCTCGTTCCGCCTGATGGAAATCCTGCGCCGCTTCTCACCGCTCGTTGAGCCCTATTCCATTGACGAAGCGTTCGTTGACCTCACCGGCTTACGCCGGCCCTTTCATGCCTCCTATCACGAACTGGGCTTAAAGATAAAAAGCACCATCACCAATGAACTGGGCATCTCGGTATCGGTGGGCATCAGCCTGACCAAAACCCTTGCCAAAGTCGCCTCCCGGCACCAGAAGCCGGATGGTCTCACCGTAATACCAGGCAGAGAGATTCACCATTACCTCAGCCGCCTGCCCGTTGGTGAAGTGTGGGGCATCGGTCCGAACACCGCTGCCTGGTGTGCCAAATTAGGGATTTACACCGCGCTTGACCTTGCCCGCAAACCCGCCGATTTCATCCAGCGCTACTTCTCCAAACCGTTTTACGAAATCTGGCAGGAGTTAAACGGCACCATCGTATATCCGGTGAAACCCGAGCCCAAAACCACCTACCTCTCCATCAGCAAAGCCCGCACCTTTCCGGCAACATGCGACCGCCTGACCGTACTTGCCCATCTCAGCACCAACCTTGAAGACGCCTGTTTCAAAGCCCGGCGCTATCAACTGGCACCCCAGCGACTTATTCTTTTTCTCCGCACCCAGGAGTTCAAGGAGTGTGCGGTGGAGTTAAAGTTGACGACACCCAGCGCCTATCCACCGCTCCTCACCCCTTTCTTTGAGCAGGGGTTCAACCAGCTGTTCCAGAATGGGGTCTGGTATCGCCAGACCGGTGTGATTCTCACCCATCTTGTGCCGGTTAACCGGGTCCAGCCCAGCCTGTTTGACGACCCAATCCGGCTTGAAAAGATTGCCCGCCTTTATCAGGCGGTTGACCGGCTTAAGGTCCGGGAAGGTGTTACCGTCCTCACCGATGGCCTTGCCCCGGGCACCACCGCATCATCTCAGGACCGCCTCTCAATCCCGGTGCTCAAAATCCGGGTATAAAACCTAACCCGCTCGCAACCGGTGCAAATTACGCACCGTCTCCTCGACCATAAAACCGGCAAGGAGCAAAAGGGCAACCGCAATCACCCCGAGGGTGAACTTGTGCCCGGTGAAAAACTTAATTGCCAGAAGCGCGAGCGCACCGGTCGTCACAAGGAGCATAAAAATCCCCGGGATTAAGGTGTACAGGCTCGGTTTGCCCCGGCTGAAAAGCCAGGCGGTGACCACAAGCAGCGCCAGCGCCGCCACCAGTTGATTCGCCGCACCAAAAACCGGCCAGATTGACTGCCAGGCACCAAACGCCAGATAGGTTGCCAGTCCAATCACCACCAGCGTGTTAAAGAACATATTCTTCATCGGCTTTATCCCCAGCCGTTCGCCAAAAAGTTCGGTGCCGATGTAGCGGGTGATTCTCGTTGCGGTGTCAAGGGTTGTCACAATAAAGGTCTTGAGCATCGTAATCCCGATGAACATCCCGAGCCCGCGCAGAATCGGCTGGGCGATAACCCCGTAGCCCTTACCAAACGCCACAATCCAGTTCCCGCTCCGGACCAGTTCCGGATAAACCAGACCCTGAGGACCACCAAACCAGTGCAGACCTGCGGTCACACAAACCACCGCCAGTACCGCCAGCACCCCTTCGGTCAGCATTGCGCCGTAACCAATCTTCTTTGCATCCCCCTCCCGGTTCAACTGCTTGGATGTCGTGCCGCTGGCAACAAGCGAATGGAACCCGGAAATTGCGCCGCAGGCGACCGTCACACAGAGCATCGGCAAAAGATACCCCTCACTACCGGAAAACCCGACATACACCGGGGTCTGAATCGGCGGATGGGTCAAGAGCAGTCCCAGAAACCCAACCACCATCCCAAAAAGCAGAACAAAAAACGACAGATAGTCCCGGGGCTGGAGAATGATATTCACCGGCAGAACCGATGCGGTTCCGGCATAAAAAATCAAAAGCGTGAGCAGCCAGCCGTGATAACTCCACCTTATCGGAAAGTGCAAACCGGCAACAATCAACAGGAAAAAAAGCACCATCCCGATCGCGGTTGCCACAACTGAATTCACCCGCCAGCGATAAAGCAAAAGCCCGACAAAGACCGCCAAAACAATAATCCCAAAGGTCGGCAGGACAATCTCCGGTGTCGTCTGTAGCGTCTTTGCCGCGGAAGCAGCAAACACCGCAATCACCAGAATCAAACACAGCCAGACAAAAAGGGAAAAAATCAATCGCACCCGCGTGCCCAGCAACTTCTCCGTCGTATCGGCGATTGACTTACCATCGCTGCGCAAAGATACCATCAAACTGGCAAAGTCGTGCACCCCACCCACAAAAATTGAGCCGATCAGAATCCAGAGCATTGCCGGGCCCCAGCCCCACACCGCACCAGCAATCACCGGACCAAGAATCGGTCCGGCACCGGCGATTGAAGAAAAGTGATGGCCAAAAAGCACCAGCCAGTTCCTTGCCGGTACATAGTCAACCCCGTCGTAATGGGTGTGCGCCGGCGTCTTATTCTGCGGATTCATATCAAACAGTCGCGCCAAAAGCCCGCCGTAAAACCGGTAGGCAAAAGCAAAAACCACAACCGCGCCCAACATCAGAACCAGTGAACTCACAATAGCCTCCTTATCCCATATTTATAACCCTCTTCATAGTAATGTCAAGCAATAGGAAAGTGCGCAGCAATGGTTGTCGGAAATGTCCTTTGCCTTTGTGAAATGTTTTTTACTTTACCTTTCTGAGGATAACAATATACTCATAATTCATTGTGGCATCTGTAAGCCCAGCGATATTACTGGGACTGTTCCTTTTCGGCATCCTTTTGTTGGGAATAGCCCTTATTATCGTTTTGATATGTTTGAAACCGGCCCTTTCAAAAAATTCTCTTGTTATTTCATCATTAGGAATTTCTACACCCTTAACCCTACGATTCCCAACGACATAACCTACAACCCCGCCCTTTTTTACAACCGTAGAAACATTTTTAATTGATTTCTCGTAATCTATATAAAAAGAAACCACATCATTCACCCTTTTTTCGTCTATTTGAGCAATCTTAAATAACACATTGTCAAGTGGTGCAAAATCAAAATACCTGAATTCTGCCTTTCTTGCTCCTCCCATAGACTGTTTATCAACTTCTTGCGCTTCCACGAACCCCAACCACTGATTGCTCAACCTTGAAAACTGCCCATAAGCCACAGTAGTTTTAGAATCGCCATAAGGTGGTGACGTTACAATTATGTCCACACTCTCTTTTCTAAGGATATCATAAGGAACTCCTTCAACAGTGTTGAAGTCATGGATTTCTGAATCTGCACCAGACTTTTTTAAAGAGATGTATTCAGCCATCCCATTTCTATTTCGAAATAGTTTCTGACTCATTATAGCCAAAACATCGGGATTGAATTTTTCTATTTGTTCCTGCGTCATCCGATATAGTTTAAACTCGCAATTTCTTGTCAGGGATGTTTCTCTTATCGTTTCGCTAAACGCCACCTTGAAAAAGTCTTGTACATCCCGGTTGTTCATTTCCTCGATGTATTCTTTTATCACAGCAAGCCAATGTTGAGTCTCTTTTTTAAACCAATAATCGATATTTTTAAAGCGGGGAATTTCGGGGTTGATATTGGGGTTCCCTAAACGGTTTTCAAACATAAAATTATAGAAATCATTAAGATGGCAATCCAGCACTGCCAAAGGAATGACTGTCGTCTTGACCTTTGCTATTAAGCGGGCTAATGGATTGATGTCCGTTCCAATGGCGTTTATACCCCGCAAATTGGCCTCAACCAATGATGTCCCAGTGCCACAGTATGGATCAAATAAAAGCCGGGCGCCTTTCCCAAACTCGTCTAAAATCCGCCCCGCAACTTGAGGAATCATCATCGCCGGGTAAGGATGAAAGCAATGGGTATATTGCTTTGTATTTGCGGTTAAAAAATCCCAAGTTCCGTCACGGTATTTTTTAATTGCCGCGGGCCTTATTTTAGATAAGCTGGTTGCGGGATTCATAAAGATTTACCAAGTCTTGTTCTTTGATCCGGAATGCCGTACCTCTATTTCTTACAGCGCCGTTTTCTTTTAAATGCATCCTAAGGTCAATGCCAATCAACGAATTTTTAAAAGCGCTTATAATGCTCCGCGAAGTCGGGTTTTGTAAAATATATGCTTCATTATAATGAAAATATTCCCTGCCTTGTTCTACTTTTCTGTCCGCCATGACAATCAATAACCTACTCATCTTTGCCATAAATTTCCCTACTATAACATATACATCCCAAGTCGCAATGACTGTCCCGCTCTCTCTAACAATGAGGTCTACCGTATTTTTAGTTTCATTTATATTTAAACTTAATCCCTGCGGTATAGGTCTCCTAAAAAATATAGTATTTTTTAAGGCGTATCTACCTCTTTCATCAACATACCCGAATCGCTCAATAAGGTCTCTTTGATTCACGCGCCAAACGCCTTTGTTGAAAGTAAACAGCGTAATTAAAGACTGGGAGTCTTTTCTAACGGTTTTTATCTCCACTCTACCACCTATATCAGGAATCGGAATATTGTTTTCAATTACTCCAAAAAGTGTCTCAAATGTATAACCAATCCCGGTCGGTCCTTTTCTTAGAGATTCGACAAAACCTCTATCTCTTATTTCCTGTAGTCTCCTTACCACGTTTCTTAATTGCACCCTTTCCTCCTTAATTCGCGACATCTTTCCTATGGTAATAATTAGCTGTACATATCTCGATAAACTTACCTAAATAATTAACATGTGCATAATTCTTGACATACAAAGCACCCATTGTCTTTTTAGAAATACATTCATAATTAATCTGATTGTTTTTTCGGGGTCGCAGGTCTGTGAAATAAGAAAAGTCTTTAAATACATTCTCTAACATGCTCATAATAAATATATAAAAACATAAACCAAAGTCTATCTCTTCCTGTATAGAAAAAATTAATTCCCGCTGCCTCTTTCTGGATGAATAAGGTGAAAGGATGTATTAAAACAATGCCCTGCTGGGGCTCCGAAGCCTAAATATATTTTGCTCTCTTTCCTTTCCTAATTACCGATAGGAAGGAGTAAAATACCTCGTTTACAGCGGGATGATTTTAATATATCTCACTGTAACGCATTTTCATCCATTGCCATTTCCTCAACCGAAAAAACTGCGTGAATTTTTGGGGTTTTAAGGCTCTTAATGGTCGTAATGGAAACACGCCATCTCCAGCGGCAGGGATGGCGTCCGAAAAATCTGCCGCAGAAAGGAGGTGAAAGAATGAGCGACCTGATGAAGCGCATCAATCGCTGGACGGTAAAGACCAGTCCGGATAAGGTGAAGGCAAACCTTGAAGAGTTGCGTCCTTCAATGCTCGCCAACACCCAGGCGGTTTTCCCGGAACTGGTGCAGATGGAAACCGAGACCAAACAGGTCCTGGACGGTGAAGGCGTTTCGGTAATCCAGTACCCGTTCTATCTCGCATTCGCCCGCGAGTTGTGGCGCAAGCGCCGGCAGGCAATCTCCGGTTCGTCTCTTGCCCGTGAGGCGCAGGTGCTGATTGCCAAATGGGAGGCGCGTGGCTTAGCGGTGTCGGTGCTGGAGAAAATCCGGACTCAGGTGTTTGACATCGCACCGTTCGGTCCGTAACCAACCCGCGGGTGGCTCTTTTGAGCCACCCGCCTTTTTCGTCTTGACCGGTCGCTTCTCGGGCACTATCTTTATTCCGTGAACACCGCACCTAAGTTGCTCATTGCCGGTAAATGGGTGGCAACCGGCACTTTTGCTGATGTTGTCAACCCCTATGACCGCTCGGTTCTGGGCAAGGTACCGGTCGCCCGCGCCGCTGAAGTTACTGATGCCTTAAACGCTGCCGAAGCCGGCGCCGGGGTGATGCGCTCTTTGCCCGCCCATCGCCGTGCCCAAATTCTGCACCGCACTGCGGAGTTGATTGCGGAAAATGGAGATGAGTTTGTCCGGCTGATTGTTGCCGAGGCAGGCAAACCGGTTAAGTTCGCCCGCATTGAGGTGTCCCGGGCAATTGAAACGGTACGGTTCTCCGCTGAGGAGGCAAAGCGGATTTGTGGTGAGACCGTTCCGATGGATGCTCTGCCCGGTTCAGAAAGGCGCCGGGGGTTTTACATCCGGGTGCCACGCGGTGTTATCGCCGCAATCACACCGTTCAACTTCCCTTTAAACCTCGTGGTCCATAAGGTCGCACCCGCGCTTGCCGCCGGTAACGCGGTGGTGTTAAAACCGGCAACCAAGACCCCATTTTGCGCCCTGAAACTGGCGGAACTTTTGCTTCAAGCCGGACTGCCACCTGAGGCGCTCAATGTCCTGATTGGACCGGGCACCAGCGTGGGCGAAATGCTTGTGGCAGACCCGCGGGTCCGGATGATAACCTTTACCGGCAGCGCCGCGGTGGGCGAAAAAATCAAAAAGACCGCGGGTTTAAAGCCGATAACTCTGGAACTGGGTTCCAACTCCGGTGCGATTATTGACGAGACCGCGCAACTTGACCGGGTAGTGGCGCGCTGTGTCCTTGGTGCCTTTGCCTATTCCGGACAGGTGTGCAACCACACCCAGCGCTTGATTGTCCACCAGAAGGTTGCCCCGCAGTTCATTGAAATGTTTGTTGCCGCCACTTCAAAACTGATTATCGGTGACCCCCAAAATCCGGAGACCGATATCGGGCCCTTGATTGACCAGGTGGCACTGGAGCGTGCTGAAACGTTAATTGCTGAAGCGCTCTCTGCCGGTGCCCGGCTCTTAACCGGGGGTAAGGCAGAAGGCACAATCTTTCTGCCCACCATCCTCACCAATGTCACGCCGGAAATGAGGGTGGTGAATGAAGAGACCTTTGCCCCGATTGTCACAATTGAAACCGCACCCGATTTTACCCGGCTACTTGAACTCTACAACCGGGGTTCAACCGCCGGCAAATACGCCTATGGGCTCTGTGCCGGGGTGTTTACCTCGGACTTTACCCGGGCGTTTCAGGCGGCTGAGGAGCTTGAGGTCGGCGCGGTTTACATCAACGACTCTGCCACCTTTCGGGTTGACCATCAGCCTTATGGTGGAGTTCGGGATTCAGGTTTGGGCAGAGAGGGTCCTAAATTCGCAATCCAGGAGATGACCGAAATCCGGTTTGTCTCGTTTAACCTCGACTGAAGTTATACGGGTTTGCCCAGAAATAGATAGGCGATGCCTAAATAAATCGCCGTGCCAAAGATGTCCGCGAGGGTGGTGATGAGTGGTGTGCTGGCGGTTGCCGGGTCGCGCTTTAACTTGGTGAAGATAAAGGGCAGAACGATGCCGATGGCACAGCCGACAATAACATTTACGACCATCGCCAGCACCACCACCGGTGCAATCTTTAACCCGCCCCGGACAAAACCCATAATTGAGATGCCCAAGCCCATTGTCAAACCCAGACCCAGTGCCAGCAAAATCTCCCTGCCCAGCAGGAAAAGCCAGTCCCGCATTCGAACTGTACCGACCGCCAGCGCCCGAATGACCAGCGTTGCCGACTGGGAACCGGCGTTGCCCGCGGTGTCCACCAGTACCGGCAGAAATGTAACCAGGACCACATACTGGGCAAGGAGTTCGGAAAACCCTTGAATGATACCACCGGTGATTAAGTCCATTATCAAAAGCGCCAGAAGCCACACCACCCGGCTGCGATAGAGCAGTTTCAGCGGTACCTCACGCAGCTTGGTGATGAAGGTCAAGTCAATCTTACCCGGATGAATACCGGAAATCTTGGTGATGTCTTCGGTCTGCTCTTCCCGGACAACATCAAGGATGTCGTCAATCGTCACAATCCCGAGCAGAACCCCTTCACTGTTCACAACCGGCAGCGCCAGCAGGTCGTAGCGCTCGGCAACCCGTGCCGCCTCCTCCTGGTCCGCACTCGCCTCAATTGAGATGAACTGATGGTCCATAATCGCCTCAATCTTCTCCTCGGGCGCAGCAAGGATGAGCCGGCGCAACGGGATATCGTCAAGGAGCCGGTTCTGCTCGTCCACCACATAAACGGTGTTAATCGTCTCGGCATCAACCCCGTTTTTCCGGATGTGTTCGAGCGCCTGTTTCACGGTCCAGTGCGAGAACACCGCAACATAGTCCGGGGTCAAAAGCCGGCCCACGCTGTTTTCCGGAAAGCCCAGCGCTAACAGCGTCTCCTTCCGGTCTTCAGGGGAAAGGAGGTTCAGTGCCCGCTGAATTACCGCCGGTGGCAGGTCTTCAAACAGTTCGGTGCGGTCGTCCGGCGCCAGTTCCGCCATCAGGCTCCGGACCTGCTCATCGGATAAGTTTTTTATCAGGGTCAACTGTTTGTCCGGGTCAAACTCGGCAAACACCTCGGACTGCAACTTCTGGGGCAAAAGCCGGAAGATAACCACCTTGTCCGGGTCGGGCAAACTGGCAATCAGGTCCGCAATGTCCGGTGCAGGCCATTCATTCAGGGCATCCTTAATCCCCTGCCAGTTTTTCTCCTCGAGCATCTCGCGGATTTCCGGCTCGAGCAGTTGCTTTAAGATGTTAACTCTTTTTCTGACCGGCATATTGCACCTGTCGCTATCTTACCGATTATTTCGTTTAAGGCAAGTTTTGCCGGCCGCACTCCTTGACATTACCGATGAAAAGGGCAAAATTTCCTGTTATGAGAGCACATCTTTATCTGTCTTTTTTACCGGTTTTCATTTTTTGGACCTGTGCCAGCCCGAACACCCAGAAGACTTCACTGCCCCCACTACCGCCCCAGGTAAAGGAGAGCACCCCGGCACCCGCTGCTACCCCAACTGTAGAAAAGTCAACCCCACCTGTTCGCCCCGCTCCTGAGGTGTCCTTTGCCCGCGATGTTTTACCCATCTTACGCAAACTTGCCCCGGACTGCCACACCGCCGAAGATATGGCGGGCAACTATGCGCTCGACTCCTATGAAGCGGTAATGGCACCCGGCACCGATTCTGTGCCCAATGTGGTTCCGGGCAATCCGGAAAAGAGTTTGCTTTACATCTATCTACAAAAAGGACATCCGTTCGGCAAAAAACCGGACAGCGCCCAGTTGCGCATCATCCGGGACTGGATTCTCCAGGGCGCCAAAAACAACTGAGGAGTAGAAAATGAACCTTGAAGCAACTGTCCGCTGGACAACAGATATGCAATTTCTCGGGGTCAGCGGCTCAAACCACACCGTGGCAATGGACACCGGACCGGACCACGGCGGTGCCAATACCGCACCCACTCCGATGGAACTGGTCTTAATCGCATTAGCCGGCTGTACCGGAATGGATGTGGTTGCGCTGTTGAAAAAGATGCGGGTCAACTTCACCCGTTTGGAAATGAAGGTCAAAGGCGAGCGCCGTGAGGAGCACCCGAAGATTTTTACCCGAATCGATTTACTTTACACCATCTACGGCAAAGATGTGAACGAAGATGCTGTAAAAAGGGCGATTGAACTTTCCCAGGAGAAGTACTGCTCGGTATCGGCACTAATCCGACCCGCGTGCCCGGTCAACTACACATATCAAATTGTCCAGGAGTAAAAGATGACGGCGCCCGCACCGGCGCCGTCAGGAGGTACGATGGTTCCCGTAACCGCTAAATTTTGTCGGGCTCGAGCGCTCAAATGTCAAAGATGAATCTAAACTGTCCTCACCCGAAACCGGTAAAATTTTATCACCCCAACCCCGGCTGTCAAGGATATTTTAAATAATTGTTTAGTTATTAAAATTCAATAAGTTACACAGAGAAACCCCGCTCGCATTTGTTTCGGCACTCTTCATTACCTTTTTAGGTGTAGAATTTATAGTAAGTTAGCGAAATATACCCCCTGATATCAAGGGAAAATTATTATTTGGCGAAATCTAACCCCAAAACCGCTAAAACACGGCTGGTTTGTAATATAAATATTTGAAAAATAGAGTCTTATATATTAAAAACTGTTTAACATGCACCCGAAAAGGGCGTTCTGGCGTGCCTTGGGTCAATTTTTCTTGACATTACCGGATTGAGCCTCATAATAACTCTGTTTTATGAAAGGCCTTGTCCTTTGCGGCGGTCGCGGTACGCGCTTGCGCCCCCTTACCTACACAATCGCCAAACAGTTGATTCCGGTTGCCAACCGGCCCATTCTATCTTATGTGTTTGACCACCTTGCTGCGGCTAATATAAGGGAGGTCGGTGTCATCATCTCACCCGAAACCGGTCCTGCAGTCCAGGAGTTTTTAGGCGATGGCGCCCGCTGGAACGCCAAGGTCAGTTATATCGTGCAAAAGGAGCCGCTCGGCCTTGCCCATGCGGTCAAAATCGCCCGCGACTTTCTCGGTGATGAGCCGTTTGTGATGTATTTAGGCGACAATCTGCTCCAGGATGGCATCGTCTCAGCCCTGAAAAGATTCACTGAGGAAAATGTCGATGCCCTGATTATGTTAAAACCGGTCCAGAACCCTTCCGCCTTTGGTGTTGCGGTCCTCTCGGAACAGGGCGAGGTGATTCGGCTTGTGGAAAAACCCAGAATTCCGCCCTCCAACCTTGCCCTGGTCGGCGTGTACCTGTTCTCACCTAAAATCCACCCGGTGATTGAAACCCTGCGCCCCTCCTGGCGCAATGAACTGGAAATCACCGATGCGATTCAAACCTTAATTGAAAAAGGGGCGCGGGTTAAACCGGTCATCGTTGATGGCTGGTGGCTCGACACCGGCAAAAAGGACGACCTCCTTGATGCCAATCACATCGTCCTCAAAACCTACTGCACCCGCAATATCACCGGTGTTGTGGACAATTCCGAAGTTGTTGATAATGTTTCTGTTGCACCCGATGCCCGGATTGTCAATTCAAAAATCCTGGGACCAACGGTCATCGGCGCCGGCGCCCTTATCGAAAATTCAACGGTCGGACCTTACGCCTCAATCGGCGCTGAATGTACCATCCGCAACTCCCGCATTGAAGGGTCGGTTGTCCTTGAAAAGAGCACCATCATCGGTGTCAATCGAATAACCCGCAGTCTCATTGGCCGGCAGGTAAAAGTCCAGGCAAACCCAAAAAAGGAACACGACCTGCGCCTGCTCCTCTCCGACTCAAGCGAGGTTGAACTGTGAACAGCCCATTTCAGGAGTTGAGCATCAAAGGTGTGTTACTTGCCCCTGCCCTTATCAACTCTGACCCGCGCGGCTGGTTGTGTGAAATCTTTCGCAAAGACTGGTTTGAAACTACCGGTTTAACCGAACTCAATCCAGCGATGGGTTATATCTCTTTTACCAATCCGGGCGCTATCCGTGGTCCGCACGAACACCGTCACCAGACCGACACCTTTGTTTTCCCGGGTCCATCCGACTTTCTTGTTGTCCTCTGGGACAACCGGCAGAACTCAGCCACCTACAAGAATCGGCTCCAACTGACCCTGGGTGCTTCAAAACCGGCGCTTTTAATCGTACCGCCCGGGGTTGTACATGGGTACAAAAACATCGGGTCTGTGCCCGGTCTGGTCATCAACACTCCGAACCGGCTCTATCGCGGCTGGAACCGGAGCGAACCGGTGGACGAAATCCGCTACGAAGACGACCCGGACAGCCCGTTTAAGATTGAATAATATGAAACTCCTCATCACCGGCGGTTGCGGTTTTATCGGCTCAAACCTGATTTACCACCTGTTGAACCAACACCCGGAATGGGAAATCATCAACC
The DNA here is from genome assembly GCA_013177935.1 of candidate division WOR-3 bacterium. Taxonomy (NCBI): domain Bacteria; kingdom Pseudomonadati; phylum Caldifarciminota; species Caldifarciminota bacterium. Next base: position 147,093 of record JABLXZ010000002.1, read on the forward strand.
TCGACAACCTCTCCTATCCTGCCCAGGGTAGAAACCTCGCATCCCTGGAAAAAAACCGCCGTTATCGCCTGATTGTCGGCGCAATTGAAGACCAGAAGACCGTGCTCGCGGCATTAAGCGGCTGCGATGCGGTAATCCACCTTGCTGCCCAGACCCATGTTGACCGCTCCATCCTTGACCCGATACCATTTGTCCACACCAATGTCCTCGGCACCCAGGTACTGCTTGATGCTGCCCGGCAAGCAAGCATCAGCCGTTTTGTCCACATCTCAACCGATGAGGTTTACGGTGCCCTGTCCGAACATGCCCCACCCTTCACCGAAAGGTCACCGCTCGCACCCCGTTCGCCTTACGCCGCCTCCAAAGCCGCTGCCGACCTTCTGGTCCTTGCCGCTTACGAAACCTTCCGGATGCCGGTGATTATTGTCCGGCCCTCCAACAACTACGGACCATACCAGTTCCCGGAGAAGTTTATTCCGCTCGCCATTACCAACATCCTTGAAGGCAAAAAAATCCCGGTTTACGGCACCGGGAAAAACATCCGCGACTGGATTTTTGTTGAAGACACCTGTCGGGCAATCGAACTGGTCCTGCTCAAAGGCACACCGGGCGAGGTTTACAACGCCGGCGGTGCCTGCGAAAAACGGAACATTGAACTAATCCAGTCAATTTTGAACATGCTGGGCAAAGACGACCAGTGGATTGAGTTTGTGCCGGACCGACCGGGTCACGACTACCGTTACGCCCTTGACAACAGCAAAATCTACCAACTCGGCTGGCGCCCAACTGTTGACTTCGCCACCGGCATTGAACGCACCGTCCGCTGGTATCAGGAAAATCCCGATTGGTGGCAACCGCTGAAACAGCGCCTGCAGCGCGGGGTCCAGGGGTTCTGGACTTAACCGGTTGACTAACTTGGTAAATCGGCTAATCTATCACCGATGAGCGAAAACCGCACTCTTGACCTTTCTGCCCGACCCCTGGAACTGGGCATGGAAGCGGTTGACCCGCTCGAAACCGAAAGGCTGCGTCGGGTCATCGCCGCCCAGGAACCGGGCTCAAATCTGCTCGGACTTCCCGCCGAAGAGATGCTCAGCCGGCTTGGTATCCTGACCGCTCAGGGCAAATTGACCACCGCTGGTATGCTGCTGGTCGGTAAAGAGGAATACCTCCGTACGACCATCCCGGGCCACAGCGCCATCTACCTCCATATGAAAAACGATGTTGAGTACGACCGCCGCATCGACTCCACCAAACCGCTCCTCGCCCTCCTTGAAGAGTTCACCAATTCGGTTGAACCCCACAACCGTATCTTCACCCTGAAATTCGGTCTTTTCCACTTTGAAATTCCCGACTTTCCGCCTGAGGTCTATCGTGAAGCGCTGCTCAACGCCTTCACCCACCGCGACTACTCAATACCCGCACCGGTCTATCTTCGCCACTTTCCGGACCGGCTGGAAATCTCCTCACCCGGCGGATTTTTAAGCGATGTTACCCCGGAAAACATCATTGGCCATGAGCCAATCAGCCGCAACCCGCTTCTTGCCGAAATCCTTGAGCGCATCCGCCTGGTCGAGCGCGCTGGTATGGGTGTGAAACGGATGTTCCAGATTCTCCTCTCCTATGGCAAAGAGCCGCCCGCGTACGAATCGGGCGCCGACTATGTGCGGGTTACGCTCCGTTCGGGCCGGGCCGAAAACAAAATTGACGAAAACTTTGCCCGCTTTGTTGTCCGCTGCCAGCAGGAGGGCAAAGAACTTTCCCTTGCCGACCTCTTGCTCCTCAACTGGCTCAAACGCAACCGCGAACTGGACCTTACCGAAGCCCGCACCATCCTGGGCCGGTCCGAACGGGAGGCGTACGAAGCGCTCACCGCAATGGTCAACCGTGGACTCCTTGAACCGTTTGGTGAAAAAAAGGGCAGGGTTTACCGGCTGTCAAAAATGGCTTATGCCCGGCTGCGCAAATCGGTAAACTACTACCCGTTCCGCCGCGCCGAATCCACCTATGCCGAGACCACAATTCTTCACTACCTTGAAGACCTTTCTGGACCTGAGGAGTCCCGCTTCATCACCAACGAGATTGTCCGCACCCTTTTGCGCGTCTCACCGGACCAGGCAACCTATATCCTTAACCGGCTGGTAAAACAGGGCAAACTGACCCTAAAGGGCAAGGGCAGAGGCGCCCGTTACTACCTGAGAAAAACGCCATAGCAACCCCAGGACCCGGGCACAACAAAAGTTTTTAAGGATACCAGCACAAAACCCAAAAGACATCAATTTCCCACACCATCCCCGAAACCGTCCCGGGGTTGGGTATGGAAAATCGGCTGCAAAAAGATTAACTTACAAAACATCAAAGTGTTATGTAAAAACCCACTCTTACTTTAAGTATACTTTAAAGTATACTTATCCCACTCATCAATCCTGATTCACACCTTCGGCAAATAAGGTTAAAGCAACCCCTTTAACACCGAACCATCTCTTTCGGGCAGGTATTACACCCCGCATCTCTTTGACCGCACAATAATGTTTATTATAATTTATAGATATAAACCTTAAAGGAGGACTGGTGAGTAAAACAATCGTCGCCAGCATTTTTTTAATGCTGAGCATCGTCCCAATCTCTGCCTTGCCCGCAGACCATTTTCGTAGTGGGCAAATTCACCGCTTTGCATCCGAACCCGGTGCGGAAATCAACTTCATCTCTTTTAGCAACGGCTATACCATTGACACCCGCTATGGTGAACCCAGCCTGCCGGTCGATTTGCGGCTTGAGCCGGCTGAAGCCCGCTACTACATCGTTCAATTTACCGGACCGATTCAACGGTCCTGGTTTTCCCGATTAAACACCCTGGGCATCCAGACAATCGGTTATCTACCCTATTACGCCACCATCGCCCGTTTGACACCCGCGCAACTGGAACAGGTCGCGCAACTGCCCTTTGTCCGCTGGACCGGCATCTTTCAGCCCGCCTACAAAATTCAGGCGGAACTCTTGAACAGCACCGAACCCGAAGACATTGCCGTTCTCGTAACACCTGGCGAACCTTCCCAGCCCCTTGAAAATCTCATCACGCTGCAGGGTGGCATTGTTGTCCAGAAAACCGAAAGTCCGTTTGGCACCGTGATTCAGGCGCGGCTTCCGGGCTGGGCAATTCCGGTAATTGCCCGCGCACCCGAGGCGTTCTGGATTCAGGAGTGGACCGAACCAACAACCGCCAACAGCAATGGCCAATGGGTCACCCAATCGGGCTGGCGTGCTACCGCACCGCCCGACACCTCAACCGAAGCGCGGCCTGTGTGGCGCAATGGCGTGCGCGGTCAAGGGGTCATTCTTTCAACCACCGACACCGGCTTGAACCTCGGTCACGATATGTTCCGGGACCCAACGCTATCGGTAACCCCGCCTGGAATCTGGCCCGAACATCGCAAGGTGGTCGCCTACAAAAAGTACGGCACCGCCGATGCGAGTGAAGGACAGTACCACGGCTCCCATGTCAACGGCACTGTTGCCGGTGACGACTCAATTACCGGTGGCACCAGTTACTACGATGGGATGTCAATCAAGGGTCGCCTCTACTTTGTTGACCTGACCAACGGCACCAGTTTTGTTCTTGGCACCGACCTCTGGGCCCTCTGGGATACGGTCTATTTTGGACGGGGTTTGCCCGATTCGCTCCGGCCCATCAAACAGCACTCTGGCTCCTGGGGCTGGTCCAACTCCTCAGGTACCTATCTTCTCCAGGACGCATCAACCGACGCCTTCATCTGGGCGCACAAAGACTTCTTGAACATTATGGCAGCGGGCAATGAGTACTCAAGCCGGAGAATTCGCAATCCGGGTATTGCGAAGAATGTTTTGACCGTGGGCGCGCTCCAGAACGGCACCGCATCTAACACCATCGCCTCATTTTCCAGCCGGGGTCCGACCCAGGACGGCAGGCTCAAACCGAGCATTATGGCACCGGGCGAAGGTATCTACTCCGCAACCCGCACCGGCACCAACACCTATCAGTCAATGGACGGCACCTCAATGGCAACGCCGATGACCAGTGGCGCCATTGGACTCATCCGCTGTTACCTCCAGGAAGGCTTTTACCCGACCGGCACGCCAACACCGGAAAACCGCATCTCCTACATCTCGGCAGCACTGCTCCGCTCAATGGCAATCGCCTCTGCCGACCCGAACATCGGTTCCTACACACCACCGGACAACAACATCGGCTGGGGCAGAATTGATGTCGATTCGGTGCTCTACTTTGCGGGCGACACCCGGAAACTTCTGTTAAAAGACGACACGATTGGCATCGCCACCGGCGAATATGCCGAAGAGCAGTTCCGGGTTGAATCCCAAATCCCGTTAAGGGTCGCCCTTGCCTGGTCTGACACCGCTGCTGCGCCCAGTGCCAACCCCACCCTTGTCAACAACCTTGACTTAGAACTGATTTCGCCCACCGGCACCTACTACCGCGGCAACAAGTACAGCGCGGGTCAATCCATCGCCAACCCTACCGGCTGGGACTCAATCAACACCGAAGAGTGCTGTCGCATCAACGCACCGGACACCGGACTCTGGACAATTCGGGTTTATGGCCGCAATGTGGCAACCGGTAGCCGTCAGCCTTTTGCCTGGACAATCACCGGCGCGCTCGCCCTGCCCACAACAACCCACGATGCCGGCGTAATGGCAATCATCACCCCGAGCGGTGACATCGACTCGGGCACGGTCATCACACCCCAGGCACTGGTTAAAAACTACGGCACGACCGAAGAAGAGATTACGGTGGTGTTCAACATCTCGTCACTCTACTCCGACTCCCAGACCGTTACGCTCGCCGCCGGTGCCGCCGAAACCCTTGACTTCGACCCCTGGACCGCAGAAGTAATCGGCACCCAGACCGCAACATCGTTCACCATCCTGTCCGGCGATGAAAATCCGGCAAACGACACCGCCCGGTTTGAGTTTGAAGTGCTGCCCGGAACCGGCGTTGAAGAAGGCAGCGCATCGCTCAATCGGGTATTCCTTGCTCCAGCCGAACCCAACCCCTTCCGCAACAGTGTCTCTCTCCGCTTCAACCTGCCTATATCCAGTTCGGTGAAACTCCAGATTTTCTCGGTGACCGGCGAACTTGTCGCCAGCCTCGTCAACACCGAAAAACCGGCTGGTACCCACACCGTCATCTGGAACGGAACCCTCGAAAACGGCAAAAGTGCTTACTACGGCGTGTTCTACTGCCGGCTCAGCGCAGGCAATACCGTGCTCACCCGCAAACTGGTTAAAACCCGATAAAGGAAGTACCTTATGCGCGGGGCGTCAGGACGAACCTGATGCCCCGTTTTATTTCAACCTTTCTTTCGGAATTATTGTATTCGTACCAGTCGCACCGCTTGGCCATTTAACACCGCAAAATAGACTCCTGGTGCTGCATCCTGATTAAACTCATCCCTGCCGTCCCAGACAAACTCACCCGCGGCACCGGGCTGCAATACCCGCACCAACCTCCCTGATCGGTCATAGATACGCAAAGGCTTTAACCTTTCCTCTGCCGGCACAAACCTCCTGATCGTTGTTTTCCTCTGGAACGGATTGGGTGCAACCAGCACGCCCTGGACCGGACTTAACAACCCGGACTTTTCGGCAAACCCAACCCGGCCAGCAATAACCGAGATACTGGCGCCTTCGCTGTTGGCGATAAACACCCGATTGTCTTCCGCCCAACTTAATCCCGCTTCTGGGGCGATACCGACCTCAATTGTTTCTAACACCTGATTGGTTGCCCCATCAATGACCGAAACAGTGTTATCGTAAGAGTTCGGGCAGTAGATACAGTTGTCCCCGGGATTAAAAATCAACCCCATCGGATTTGTTCCCACCGCCACCGTCGCAACCACCGTATCCGGTGCGGCGTCAAGCACGCTAACCGTACCACTCCCGGTATTGACACAATAGATGCGGTCTTGGGCTCCATTGGCGACAAAACCGGTTGGTGCCCTGCCCACCGCCACGGTCTTCAGCACACTGTCCGCCGCCGCATCGATAATCGTAATGCTGTTCGTCCGATTGTTGGCGCAGTATACCCGATTGTTTGCCGAATTGTACAACACCGCCACAGGAAAACCGCCCACCGGTAAAAACCGGCTCACCCTATTCTCATCAACATCAATCACCGCCACCGTTCCTGACCCGGCTAAGGCACAGTACACCTTATCTCCTGTCGCATTGACGGTGAGCGCCTTGGGTTCGGCACCAACTGGAATCGTTGCCTGCACGCTCTCCGCTTCCGGTGAATATACGGTAACCGTCCCACTACCGTAATTGGCAACATAAACCAATCCCCGGGTGGGCAGAAACAAAATCGCCTCAGGCCTGGTCCCAACCCTTACCCATTTGATTACGCTGTCCCGGGCAACATCCAATACCGCGATTTTGCCACTGTCCCGACAGGCAACAAAAACCCTTTCTCCTGTCCCGTCAACACAGAGTCGCCACGGACAACCGGGAACATAAATTTCCGCCACCGGCATCAAGGTCTGTCGGTCAATCGCCGTGACATAATCGCTCCACTGATTTGCGACATACACCTTGTTTTCCGCAGGCGTCAGTGCGATGGGCCAGGCACCCAGCCGCACCGTGCCCAGCACCTCCTGCCGGGCGCAATCAATTACCGTAATATCATTACTCCGCCAGTTTACTGTGTAAACCCGGCTCGTTGTCGGGTTTGCGCATAAAGTCCAGGGATAACGTCCGCACGGCACAAAACCAATTACCGTATCTGCTTGGCCGTCAATAACCACAACCTGATCGGCACTCGGAATTACACCAAATACCAGATTGTTCACCGAATCCCAGATTAGTTCCTTGGTCTCGAATCCTGTCAGTATGCGTCGCACCGTATCACCGGCACCACAGAGCACGGTGACACCTTGATTATGACCGCAGTAAACCCGATTTTCGCGCAGGTTGCAGGCTAGCGTTTGGGGCGTACTGCCAACCGGGAGCGTGGCCCGTACCTCCTGCGTTGCTCCATCAATGACTGTGACATTATCACTGGTCGTATTCGCACAATAAACCTTGTTGGCGACTGGATTGTACGCCAGCGCCCTAGGGTTTGTTCCGACCGGAATAGTGGTGCGCACCTGATTATTCATACCTTCAATTACCGAAACACTCCCCGAGATCTCGTTGCCCACATAAATCAGGTTGTTCACCGTATTGACACACAAACAAGCGGGCCTTGTGCCTACATCTACCCGGGCGAGAACCGAATCGCCTGCACCGTCAATCACTATCACCTGATTAGTAATGTAGTTCGCCAGATACACGCGGTTGACCACCGGATTCACTGCTAAAGCATAGCCGCCCCAACCAACATCAAGTTGCCGGACACCCTGGCCGCCTGCTGCATCAATGATTGTCAACCAGTTGCTGTAGTAGTTGGCGACATAAACCTTGTTCGTCAGCGGGCTGTATGCCATCGCTACGGAAAAGTAACCGGTCGGGATTCGGCCGCACCGACGATTGGTTTCTCCGTCGATAGCAACAGTACATTCTCCATCTTGACCGGCAACAAAAATCCGGTTGTTTAACGGACTGCAGACCGCGCACCGCGGATTGACCATTCCGCCCAGAGAATCCGGGAGAAAAACTGTCTTCTCAAGCCTCTGGGCACCCACCACCCCGGTAAAAAAGAGTATCCCGAGTCCGCTCTTTACCAGCCGTTGAACTGTCATCGCAAATCTCATCGGTTTGATTATACCTTCCAACCACTCCCTGACAACAACGAAACCACCATCTCCTTAACCGTTCAATAGCAGGTTGGTATTAGTGTAACAATCAAAAACGGCACGGAACCTACCTTTGAAACTTTAAGGTATTGCTATTGACCCCATTTTTGTACCGTTTATAATAGGATGTTGATGAAAAGACCGCTGTTTTTCCTCGCCCTGCTCCTCGTCGCGTCCCAGGCAGAATGGGTTTCAATTGGACCGGACGGCGGCTATATTCAAATTCTAACAATTGACCCCCAGAGCCCGAACCGGCTTTTGGCAATACCTTACGAAGGTCGGGACACACCGCGCGTGTTTGTTACGGTTGATTCTGGCGCCCACTGGCAGACACTCAGCCGGTTCGGTGACATCTATCCGCTGGCGCTGGCGATTGACCCCTATCAATCCAATCGGGTTTATGCCCTGAACGGGGGCGGCAACCTATTACTTTCCACCGACAGCGGTGTATCCTGGTATCTCGGCTCTTTGCCCGGGCTCAATCTCACCTTAAAACCAGACCCGCACCGCGCCGGCCGGCTCCTGGTCGGTGGCTATGATGTTGTCAATGGCAACTACCTACCGGCAATCCACATATCAACCGATTTTGGCGCGCACTGGTTAAGGGTGATTCCCGACTCAACCGCCTTCAACCAGCAAGCCCTTTGCATTGAATTTGACCCGGCGGTTAGGGATGTCGTCTGGGTCGGCTGCTCCAACTCGCTGATTTATCGTTCAACCGATGGCGGAGTCACCTGGGAGCGGCGCTGTTCTGGTCTGCCGGCAAACGCCTCAATCCAGGCGTTATCCGTTAACCCGGATAACAGCGACCTCGTCCTTGCCGCAACTGCGTTCGGACTTTACCGCACGACCAATGCGGGAATGACCTGGCAAAGTGCGGGTGTTACCCGTGCTACTGTTGTTCAATTTCCCTTAACCGATGGCGCAATCGGTTATGCGCTCGGTTACGACTCTTTAACCCAATCCTACCGGCTGTTTGTCTCCCACGATAGCGGCGCCACCTGGCGTGGGGCGCAGCCCGGAATTACCCTTGACAAAGGCGGCGGCTTGATTGCTGACCCGCTGGTGCCGAACCGTGCCTATATCTACTCACCGAAGGGTGTGTTCTGGACCAATGATGGTGGCAACAACTGGTCTGAGCGCCATTCCGGGATGCGCTTTGCCCGCATTTCAACCATCAGTGTCAGCCCTTCTGACTCCAGCCGGTTGTATCTGGAGTTTTACGAGAACGGGATTTTTAAGTCCCTGGACGGAGGCAACACCTGGCGCCGCTGTTCCGACTTTCTTGCCTGTGGTAACATCTGCGGAATCGGCATCGCTACCAGCACCAATACCGACATCCTTTACGCCCTGGAAGGCAAGGGTTGAGGCTCTTCTGAGCTCTTTAAGAGCACCGACGGCGGGACCGTCTGGGAACAGATTGACTCCTACTACGACGACGGGGGCTGCTGCCTTGCCCATCCTGCCAACCCCGAGTTAATCCTCACCGGTGGCAGAGGTCCGGTGAGCCAGACCAACTGGTCTTTTGTTGTCTCCTACTCTACCAACGGTGGTAGCAACTGGACCCGCTGCAACCTGTCCGGTTCCAGTACCGGTTTCTGTTATACGCTTGCGGTCGCCCCTTCGCAAACCGAAATTGTCTATGCCGGGGGCGAGGTTTCGGGCTACGGTGCTGTTTACCGCTCGACAAATAACGGCATCACCTGGACCCGGACAACGCAGGCACCAATTGAAACCGTTTTTAGCCTCGTTGTCCATCCCGGAAATCCCAATACCGTCTATGCTGCCACTCCGGGCGGTGTGTACCAATCAACCGACGCCGGAACAAACTGGACCAACCTCCTTTCCCAGCGCGGCATGCGGACGATAAAAATTTTCCCGTGCGCACCCGACACCATCGTTGCCGCCGGCGACTACGGGGTAATGTTCTCAACCGATGCCGGCGCTCACTGGCAGGAGATGAACGACGGGCTGGAATGTTTACGGATAACGAGCCTTGAGTTTGTCCACGCCCCGGAACTCAGCCTCGTTGCCGGAACCAATGGCGGTGCTGGATACCGCTGGACTTTTTCTACCGGCGTCAATGAACTTTCCCATTCTAAGACATCGCACTGGCACATCTCACCCAATCCCGCAAGCCGCCGCATCTTCGTGCAAACCAACCATCCGGAGGTGCGTCTTGCTGTTTACGATGCGCAAGGAAGAAAGGTCTGGCACGGTTCAGGCGCCCGAACCGTGACGGTTGATGTCAGCCGCCTGCCCAGCGGTGTGTACCATCTTGAAGCCCGGACCGCTCAGGAAAGATGGTTTAGCCGGTTTACTGTTGCCCGCTGAACATCAGGTTATACTCGCCTCTTCTCAGTTAATCAAAACCGCCTTCTTGACTTCCTTTACACCCGGTACCCGGAGGAAGTATATCCCGTTAGGCACGGTCCGCGTGTTCCAGACACCTTGCCCCTGGTTAATTTTCAGCCGGGAAACCTCTCGACCGGAACGGTCATAAATTAGAATCTCCGCATCTTGACTACCAGCCGGACTCAACCGGATTTGTACCACACCCCGCGCTGGATTGGGCATAACAACCTTCTGCCCGGAAAGCCCGTTACCCGGAATTACCATCGCCCTTTCCTCTAATCCGGTCGCCTCGACCGTTGTAAACTTTATTGCCCTGCCCGGCACAATGGGCGCCGCGCCGTGATGGTAGTTACCGTTGTAAAGCACCTGAATCGCAATTGTTCTGGTCGGGTCCTGAATCCCGACTGTTGAACTGGTAAGATTGTTTGCGGTTTGGTACTGAAAAACAATTACATTGTCGCCGGTTGGTGTCTGTACCGTAGAGTCGTAGATTAACACCTGGAATTTGTCGCGCACAGTGCGGGGGTTGTAGTAACAGACGCTGTCGTACTCAATCACCAGCCGGTGGTTCAGAGAGTCGTAGTGGTAATAAACAAACCCGGTGTTGTTGTAGCCGGGGTATAGGTCGTCCCAGTTGACGCCAAGTACACCGGGCGGCGTCTGGGAACTGGGTAAGGGTTGATTGTTGTAGTTCGGTTGCCGGTAAAATCCCGGGCAGAGCCAGCCATCCGCCGAAATGGAAAGCGAATCGTAATCCCGGCCATAAAAACGGAAAGGACCAAAACCATCAGGCAGTTTTATCACCTTTACGCTGTCGTTGTGGGGAAAATTCAACCGCGTCCCGATGGTGTTGATCTCCACCCATTCGTAAACCGGATGCTCTACCCAGGCGGTATCGATGTCGTCATAAGCCCAGTAGATTGGTGGCTGGCTATTGTCCGGAATCGGGTCGGTGATGAGATACCGACCGACCGGTATGGTAAAGTGGCTCTGATAGGTACTCTCCTGTGCGGTGATGACCAGGTCGAACTCAACCGGATGCTCGCGTGGGGTATTGACGCGCGCCCGCATCGTATAAGGTTGACCGCCCACCGCCGACTCTCCGGCTGGAATGTCACTGAAGAAACTGCTGTCTGAAAACAGTGTAACAAAACTGTCTGCGGTGCTGAGCTGGGCACTAACCGTATGGGCATCAACCACCCCAAAGTTTTTCAGGGTCACATACACACCAACACTCTCTCCTGGGTCCCAGAACCCGTTGTTGTTACCCGCGGCGTCATCAACCCGGTAGCGCAGAAAGCCCAGCAGTGGCCGGTTTGAGGGTACAGGTTCGCCCAGGAGCGCCAGCCCCGCAACACCGGTTTTTGTCACCTGGGTGCAGAACTCATTGCTGTTGTAGCCGGCACCGATTGAGTCGCCCGGTGTGTGATAATATGGATTTACGGGCCAGAAGTCCTCAATGCCGCAAAACGCCAGATAACCGTTGTTCCAGAAGGGCCCGTGGTCTGAGTTCTGGTTGTCGTTCACCATCCGCTTGTAAATCGGCAGTCCGGTATAGGTGTCCGCCACTGCGGTGAACCAGTCAACAAAAGGCTCACACGCTGGATTGGCAATCTTCCCCATCACATCAAGGTTCTCGGGCGCCGCATCCACATAGCCAATCATATCAAAGTTCAAAACCCCGAGGATTGAGTCACCCTGAACCCGTGCCTGATTCGCATAGTACTCACTGCCGTAAAGCCCAAACTCCTCACCGGAAAAGGCGATAAACCGCAAATCGTTTTGAAACCGGTACCCCTGAGTGACCCGTGCCGCCTCAATCACCGCCGCGGTACCCGATGCATTGTCGTCCGCACCCGGTGCATTGCTCGGAGCATAAGAGTCAAAATGGCCACAGATTATCGCATAAGGGTTGCGCTGGCCCCGCACCCCAAACTTAATCCCAATCACATTCGGTGCATGACCCGAGGTGTGGTTTTGCATCAGCACCGTGTCACAGCCGTACGCGATAAACTTCTGTCTTATCCACTCTGCCGCTGCCCGGCAGGAGTCTGATGTCGAATAGCGGGTACGGTAGCGCTGCAACCGCCGGACATAAGAAAGAACCGAATCGGCTGACACCCGGGAGACCATCTGCCCCACTAAAGGATTGGACAAAACCTGGGGCGCCTTCCACTCCGAACGGTGAAAGGCCCAGCCCTGAAGGCTCACCCGGCCCAAAAACGCGGGCAGGGTCATCAACTGTTCAACCCTATCAGGCTCAACCGCAACCAGGAACTCTGTGCCGTCAAAGTCAAGAATGCGTGCCATTTTCGCCAGCTCTTCCTGTTCCGCCCAGTTAACAAGCCGAACCCGGTAGTAAATCTTCTCATCAGGTCGAAAATCCAGCACTCTGCCCCGATACACTGCAATCTCCTCCTCTTTACCCACAACCAGAACCCCATTATTAGTCTGGCCCACAACACGAAACCTCTCTGCCAGTTGCTCGGGCGGAAATCCCGGGATAATCGCCAGAAACTCTTCTGCAAAAAGCGCACACAATATTACACTTAAAATCAAGACCATCCTCTTCACTTTTACTCCTTTCTTATATTCCAATTAATTTTACCGCCAGACCAACAAAAGACAAGTCCCGCACTCAAACAACTTTCCAAAAAGACGTTTTGTTATAACCCATTGTTTTTCATATAGTTATAATAAAGAAGCCGGGCTGGCATAATGCCCGGATACTTGCCGCACCTCTTGACAACACTCCAAAATCTGGTATATTTTCACCTGTAATGGGGTTTACAAGCCGCCCGGAAGCCGATGTAGCGAGTCGTCAAAAACCGCTGGTCTCGGTAATTGTACCGGCTTACAACGAGGTTGAGAACATTGAGCCCCTCCTTGCCGAACTGGCTGAAAAACTGGACGACTCTTATGAGGTAATCTTGGTTGATGACGGCTCAACCGATGGTACATACAACAAAGCAGATTCACTTCGGGATAAGTACCCATTTCTCAAAATCCGGCGCCTGAGTAAAAATCAGGGTAAGACCGCGGCGGTTCTTGCCGGCTTTGAACTTGCCCAGGGTGATTATGTTTCAATCTTTGATGCCGACCTGCAGTTTACGCCAGAAGACATCAAAAATCAGGTTGAAATTTTAAAAAAGGGTTATGACCTGGTTACGGGCCGAAAGATTGGCCATTATGAAAAGCGCACCGTCTCTTCAATCTACAACTGGCTTGCCCGGAAACTGTTCGGCTTGAAGGTCCACGACATCAACGCCCTCAAAACATTCCGGCGTGAGGTTCTGGAATCGCTCTCGCTGCGCAAAGACTGGCACCGCTATATCGTTCCCCTTGCCGCACAAAAAGGTTTTTCCATTATCGAAATCCCGGTTGAACTCCGGCCCCGTTATGCAGGAAAACCCAAATACTCAAATCCCGGCCGAATTGTCATCGGCTTTCTTGACCTGCTTGCGGTTGGGTTTCAGGTTTCATTTATGCGCAAACCGTTGCTTTACTTCGGTACGCTCGGGCTGGTCAGCCTCCTTATCGGTTTTCTTGTCGGTTTAATCGCCATCATCCTTCGCATCCTCGGTCACGGTTTTCGGCCGCTACTTTACCTTGTCATCCTCTCGGTTCTTGCCGGTCTATTACTCTTTGCCGCCGGCTTCCTCGGTGAGGCGCTCGCCTATATCAACGAACGGATTGAGCATCTGGAGCAGGTGCTGCGCCCCAACCCGGACCGAGAGAAAAGGCATGAAAAGTGAAACGAGCGGTATCAACTGCGCTCCGAATTGTCATCTCGTTTGGTTTACTCGCCCTGCTCGCATTTCTCTTTCGGAATCAACTGGGCAACTGTCTGCTCACTATTCGCTCTGCCAACCTGAAATTTCTCCTTCTTGCCTTTCTCACCTACATCCTTTTCATCTGGGTGTCAGCGTGGCGCTGGCAGATTCTCCTCAACGCTCAGGGGCTACGCTTCTCCGCCTGGTTCCTTGCCCGGGTTTTTACCCTCGGCCTCTTCTTCTGCAAACTCCTCCCCACTTCAATTGGCGGTGATGTCATGCGTATTGCCTACACGGTGAAACCGGGCAAAGGACCTGAGGCGTTTTCCGCAACATTTCTTGACCGCCTCATCGGGTTTGAAAGTCTTACATTTCTTGCCGTCCTGATGGCGCTTTTCATCGCCCTGCGCCGCAGCAACGCACTGAGTTTGGGAAAGGCGGGTTTAACCGGTCCCGGTGTCATCCTGATACTACTTTTAATCCTTCTGGTGCTTATCCTTGTCACCGCGGTCCTGTTTAACGACCGCTGCCACACAATTGCCCGCCGGTTGTTCGCCCGTCTTCCGTTTCAACTGCAGCGCCTCACCCAAACCCTGGACCGGGCTTACGAAGCGGTAAAGCGCTACCGCCATCTACCCAGGGCGCTGGCATTGAGTTTTATCCTTGGGATAGGTGTTCAGGCAACGCTATCGCTTGCCTGGTTCTTTTGCGCCGCTGCGGTGCGGGCAGTGGTACCAATCGGTTATTACTTTGTCTTTATTCCGCTTTTGAACATTGTCGTCAACATCCCAACCATTGGCGGACTTGGTGTCCGGGAAGCCGCATTTCTCGCCTTCTTTACCCCCGACTGGCTCCCGGGCAAAATGAGCGCTGAGCAGGCGCTGGCTACCGCCTTGATTTTCCTGGGGCTGGATTTGATATTTGCCCTCTTGGGCGGGCTGTTGTTTGCCTTTACCCGCCGTCCGACGATAGAAAATAACCCCCAAAAGGAGGAGTGATGTTTTTGCCCCAACCAAGACCGAACATCGAAAAGGTTACACCTTATAAACCGGGCAAACCGGTCGAACAGGTTGTCCGGGAACTGGGCTTAAAAGGACCGGTGATAAAACTGGCATCAAATGAAAACCCGCTGGGACCTTCACCCAAAGCGCTCGCCGCACTGCGCAAACACCTCAACCAACTGCACTTCTACCCCGAAGACACCTGTTTTTACCTGCGCAAAGAGCTTGCCGAGCGTTTTAAGGTTGACTACGACTCAACAATTGTTGGTAACGGCTCGGTTGACTTAATCTATATGGCGTGCCTCGCCTACCTTGACCCCGGTGACGAACTGATTATGAGCGCCGGTGGCTTCATTGCCCCGCGTGTTGCCACCCGGGTGATGAACGCCCAGCTGATTGAAGTACCAACCAGCGACTATCGTCACGACCTGAACCGAATGCTCTCCTCTATCTCCCCGCGCACAAAAATCATCTACCTTGACAACCCGATAAACCCGCTGGGCACAATCGTCACCAAGAAGGAACTGGACGCCTTTATGGACCAGGTGCCGGAACGGGTCCTTGTCATCCTCGACGAAGCCTATGCTGAATACATCACCTCCCGGGACTATCCAAAAGGTATCGACTACTACAACAAAAACAAAAATATCCTCATCCTCCGCACCTTTTCTAAAATCCACGGCCTTGCCGGCTTGCGGATTGGCTACGGGTTTGCCAAACCGGACATCATTCAGAGCCTGATGAAGGTACGTTTACCCTTCAATGTCAGCCGCGCTGCCCAGGCAGCGGCGCTCGCCGCCTTGAACGACACCCGACACATCCAGCGCAGCCGGCGCATCAACGAAACTGGAAAAAATCTCTTCTACAAAGAACTCAAACAGCTGAAACTGTTCTATCTGGAAAGTTATGGCAACTTTGTGTTTATCAACTTTGCGGTTGACTCCCAGCTTGTGTTCGAAGCGCTCCAGCGCCGGGGCGTCATTACCCGCACCTTGAAAGAGTACAACTTCCCCAACGCCCTGCGGGTTTCAATCGGTCGGGAACCGGAAAACAAGCGGTTTATTAAAGCCCTGAAAGAGGTCCTCGAAATCCTCCGTTCTTCACCGGCACAAACCTGAGCCGGGTATCGGAGGTAAGTTGTGTTCTCCCGGTTGCGTCGCTACTTTCTCACCGGTCTGGTTACCGTCCTTCCAATCGGACTAACCGTCTTTGTTCTCTGGTTCATCATCTCCAGCCTGGGAAAAATACTGCGTCCGCTCCTGCTCTACCCCCACTGGTTTGAGAAACTCCCGGCCAGCGTTATTACCATCATCAGCTTTATTTTGCTTCTCTCCGGCATCACCCTGATTGGTGCCCTGACTTCTGGTATTGTTGGCCGGCAGGTCGTCCTGCTCGTTGACCGTTTTTTTCAGCGCCTCCCCTTTGCCCGCTCGGTTTACACTTCAGCCCGCCAGCTCACCGATGCGGTGTTCATCCAGCGCAGCTCTTTGCGGAAAACTGTCCTTGTTGAATACCCCCGCCGCGGTATGTTCGCACTCGGTTTTCTTACCAGCGAAGAGCCGTTGACACTTGCCGACGCCGGTCGTGTTTACCTTGTCTTTTTCCCGACAACACCAAACCCAACCAGCGGCTGGCTTGCCCTTGTACCGGAAGCGGACATTACTGAAACCAATCTCAGCATTGAGGAAGGTTTAAAATTTATTGTCTCGGGCGGCTTAGCGCGCGCTGCCGGCGCCACCTTCTTCCGAGCGAAACCGCCGGAACATCTCGGCTAACTCCCGCAACCGCTTTTTCACCCGGCCATTGACCGAATCCGGTGGATATTCACCTTTCTGGTCCATCTTCCCGGCTTGAACCCCGGTTAGCAGTTCAATCCCTTCGTCAATCGTCTCAACCGCATAGATGTGAAACAAACCCTTCTTAACCGCCTCAACCACATCCTCGCGTAGCATCAAATCCCCGAGATTTGCCTTGGGAATTAAAACCCCCTGGGTGCCGGTAAAGCCCTTGATTCGACACACATCAAAAAACCCTTCAATCTTCTCGTTTACCCCACCGATTGGTTGAACCTCGCCTTTCTGATTAACCGAACCGGTCACCGCCAAATCCTGACGCAAAGGCAGTCCGGCAAGCTCAGAAAGCAGGGCGTAAAGTTCGGTGGACGATGCGCTGTCGCCATCAATCCCGCCGTAGGACTGCTCAAATGTTATCGAGGCGGAAAACACCAGCGGCATATCCGACGCATATCGGTTACGCAAATAACCCACAATAATGTAAAGCCCCTTGTCATGGATTGGTCCGGAGAGCTCGGCTTCACGCTCAACGCTGATGACCCCGGCGCTTCCCAC
Source organism: candidate division WOR-3 bacterium (assembly GCA_013177935.1). NCBI lineage: Bacteria > Pseudomonadati > Caldifarciminota > Caldifarciminota bacterium. The sequence continues at coordinate 164,357 of JABLXZ010000002.1, forward strand.
CCCAACTTTGGCGGTGATGCGCACCGGTATCGCAAAGGCATGTTCTACCATCTCGTAAACCGCTAAACCGTTCACCTGCCCCGGTACCGCGCCTTTAACATCGATAAATAAAACCCGTTCCCGGATACTCTCCTGCAACTTATCTTCAATCATCTTTGCCCGCTGCCGCCGCGCCTCGATCGCCTGTTGCACAAACTCCGCGGTCACAACCTTTGCCCGGGCTTTACCCGCCCAGTAGTTTGCCTCCTTCAAAACATCACCAATCACATTGAACCGCGTGGACAGTTTACTCTGCCGCCCGGCAAGCCGGACCCCGTACTCAATAACCTTGGCGACTCCGGTTTTATCAAACGGCTTCAGGTTCTCCTTCTCACAAAGCGTTTTAATCACCTGGGCATACTCCTGCACCGCACCCCGGTTCAAATCCATCACCCAGTCAAAGTCGGCTCGCACCTTGAACACCTTTTTAAACTCCTCATCGTAGGCGGCAAGAATCCCATAGACCAGCGCATCCCCAATCATAATCACCTTCAGGTCCAGGGGTATCGGCTCGGGCTTTAGCGCCGTTGTCCCGAACAGCGAAACAAACGGGTCATAGGCGGCGATTTCCAGTTTCCGATTGCGCAGGGTGCGCTTGAGATTGGGCCAGACGCCAGGCTCAACCAGAAGGTCAAGGGCATTGACCACCAGAAACCCGCCGTCCGCTCGTAAAAGCGAGCCGGCTTTGATGTGCGTAAAATCGGTACGCCATTGACCAGAGCGGTCCCAGACCCGTTCAATTGAACCAAACAGGTTGCGATAAGTAGGATTGGTCTCAAACACAACCGGCGCGGTCTTGGCACCCGAGTTGTCAACCATTACATTAACCCGGAACTCAAGGTAAGGGTCAACTCCTGCGCCGCTCCTTGCCTCTTCGGATGGGCGCTGTCGGAACAAGTCAAGCCGCTCAATAATTGCGGTCTTGACTTCGTTTAGATACTCATCAACCCGATGGTCCTTGTGCCGCTCCCGAATTTCGTTAATCCGCTCCTCAAGTACCGGCGTCACGATGTCCCGGTCCAGATTTGCCAGCGCCTCCCGTGCCTGCCGTTCAAACTCCCGAATCTCCTTAAAGATTGCCAGCAGTTCACTGCTCAACTCCCGGTAGCGGGTCTTTATCTCCTTTGCCCTTTCCTCGGTCAATTTACCCTCTTCCACCAACCGGTCCAGGACATCAACGCTCACCGGTTGTTTGTCAACAATCGGTGCTAGTTCGGGCCGGGAAACCGGCGCGGTCTGAACCAGTGCAAAACCCTCAGCCGCAACTCTTTTCTCAAAGTCGCGCACCCGGGCCGCACCCTGTTCTTTGAACCGGTCGACAATCTCCTGACGGGCATTCTGATACCCTTCGCCCTCAAACAAACGGGGCACATTTTTTACCAGATAGGAAACCAGTTCGTCCATCTCGGACTGCAACAGGCGTCCCTCACCCGCCGGTAAAACAAGCAAGCGTGGTTGGTCCGGGTCCTGAAAGTTGTTTACCAAACACTTGTCGGTAAGGTTTTTTATCGGTCGGCTTTTCTCCAGCAGTTTCTGGACTGTGGTCGCCCGACCGGTTCCTGGTGGACCGGTAACAAATATGTTGTAACCAGCCGCTTCAATCTCCAGTCCCAGTTGCAGGGCGTTGACCGCCCGCTCCTGACCCACAATCTCCCGGGTAATTTTAATGTCGTCGGTTGTTTTAAACCCCAGCCCTTCCGGGTCACAAGTCCAGCGCAGTTTGTCAATCGGCACCCGGAACCTTTCGTCAGAACTTTTCCTTTTGTTTGCCCCTGTACTCTTTCGCCGCTCTTTTTTCACGATATCCCCCTTTTTATTAATCGCCGAGTGTTGATAAAGTAGGGCACCGCATCCTGGCGTTCCGGCATTTTCCTTCCCTGTACATAAATTCCTAATCCTTTGTCGCCACTTTCAGCGACGAAAAACTGATAAAAGGCAAAAAGGCGTCACCCAGGTCACGCTGAGTCCTGCCCACCGCCTCAACCCTTTGAAACATCTCGTACACATTGCCGGCAATATTGACATCTTTTACCCTGCCCGCCACCGCACCATTTTCAATCTTGAACCCGCAGGATACATTGAGTGTCACCTCGCCGGCAAGGATGTTTGACATCCCGCCGCCGATAAACCCATAAACGAGCAACCCTTCCTTAATCCCGCTTAAAACATCGTCCAGTTCGGCTCCGCCCGGTGCCAATTCCAGATTGCTCGTCCCGGGGTTGGGCGGTGCCGTATAGCCCCGCATTGCTGAACCGGTGGATATGCTCCCGCAAGCTGCGGCGGTGGCGATATCAAAGAGAAATCCCTTGAAAACGCCCCGTTCAAAAAGCACATTTTCTCTTGCCGGGATACCCTCATCGTCAAAAGGCGAAGATTTGAGTCCGAAGGGTCTCAGCCGGTTGTCAATCAGGGTGATTTTCTCGCTTAAAACCCTTTTCCCCTCCTTGCCAATCAAAGGTGATGTTCCCTTCTCCCGTTGTTTGCCATCAACCGCAACCTGCAATGGTAAGAGCAGTTCACCCAGCGCCAGCGGTGTCACCACCACCGGATAATCACCGGTTTTCAGGCGTGCCCGGCGCTTGGCAAGCCGGACAAATTTTTCCATCCGCGTCACCACCGCATCAAGCGGAAACGGCTTGGCATCCGAAAGGTTGACATAGTCATAAAACCAGTAAATCCCCTCGTCCACTAAAAGCCCGGAAACCGAAACCTGCAACTCGGCACGCTCAAAACTCGCATCCAGCCCGGCACTGTTGCTCAATCCAATCTCCTGGTAAACGCGGCTGAAACTTACATCAACCTTCAACTCCGGTACCCTTGAAGCCAGCGCATCAATCAGGTCCCGTCCCCACTCTATCATCCGTGCCGCCGATACCAGCATCACCTTGTTCTCAAATGTGGTCACCGCGGGTGGCTCAATCGGTTTCGGGAAATCAAACCGTGCCTCCTTGCCATAAGCGGCAGCCGCACACGCGGCTTGAACCACCTCCTGTAACTTCTGCGGGTGGGAACTGGAGGCAAAACCGAGCCTGCCCTCTTTTATCACCCGCAATCCCCAGCCTTTGGTCAGTTTGGTTCCCTGTGCGTACAGTTTCCCCTGCCGGAACTCAACTTCGCTACGGTCGGTCTCAACTGAGAAAACCTCGGCCTGTTCTGCCTGGCGGTCTGCCAGTTCCAGCAACTTTTCTCTCATTTTACCTCCGGCCAAAATTACCTGCCACCGACAACGACATTTTTGATTCGAATGTGGGGCGCGCCCGTACCCACGGGCAAAGGTGATTGCCCTGATTTTCCACACCCGCCCAGCCCGCCGTGAATCACCAGGTCGTTGCCAATCGCATCGATGTTCTTCATCGTTTCGAACACATTGCCCGAAAGGGTGACATCGCGCACCATCTTTGTCAATTTGCCTTTCTCGATTAAATAGGCGTACTGGGATGAAAAGGTAAACGCCTCAAGTTCGGTCATCCCGCCCCGGCTGCCAACAACATAAAGTCCCGAATCGATTTCGCCCAGCATCTCATCCAGCCTTTTGTCCCGGGGCTCAATATAAGTGTTACTCATCCGCACGATGGGCGCAAATCGGTAAGAAACCGCCCGACAGTTGCCGGTCGGCTCTTCACCCATCTGGTGTGCGGTCTGCCGGCTATGCAGATGACCGACCAGAATGCCGTGCCGGACCAGTTCGGTGCGCTGCGCCGGGGTTCCCTCTTCATCAAAATGGTAACTTCCCCTTTCCTCGGGCAGCGTGGCATCATCCACAATCGTCAACTGCTCGACCCCGAACCGGGCGCCAATTTTCATCTTTTCCCGCAACCGCTCATTTTCCGCGATGAAATCGGCTTCACTCATATGCCCAAACGCCTCATGCACAAACACGCCGCCCAAAAGCGGGTCAATGACCACCGTGTATTTGCCCGCCTTGACCGGCTCGGCTTGAAGCAGGTCTAACGCAATCTTTGCCACCTTTTCCAGCCGCGCCTCCTGATTACGCAGCGCGGCAAAACCCTGACTTTTACCAAAACTTTCACCGTAACTCTGAATATTAGCACCGTCCCGGGCAACCGCGCGACAGGAAACTCCGGTGTAGACCTGCTCCTGCTCAATATAACGGTCCTCAGTTGAGTAGAAGTAAGTCACCCGATGCAGGTCATGATAGGCTGAGACGGTGGTTACAATCCCGGGTGTTTGCAAAAGAATCGCATTGTAATTTTTTATCAGGTCGTGCTTTTCGGCAAGCGATACCTTGCGCGGGTCGTACTGCTTGGGCAGGCGGATGCGCTGTTCCAGCGCGGGCAGCAGTACCAGACCACCTTCGCGCCGGGGCAACGCCAGCGCCTGCAACGCCAGTTCGTCTGCCAGCTCTTTTAAACTTTCATCAACGGTGTTAAATGTGGCGGTAACCCAGTTTCCCTGATGAAAAACCCGGAGGCAGCCACCCCGCTCAAAACTGGTTCCAATCCGGTCCAGCTCCTTGCCCAGATAGACCACCTGTGTTGACTCGCTTTCTTCAATCCGAATGTCAGCGTAGTCAACGGTCAAACCAAACAGTATATCATTAAGAAACTGTTTCATACATCAACCCGCTACCTCTTAGCATAAACAGATAAAACGGGTTGTCAACCAAAAAACTACCGCATCACATCAACCCTAAAAACACTACGGCGCGCCGTGGGCACTGGCACGCCGTAGAATTCGGTCCCCATTGAGAGTGCTGGACTGGTGAGGCGAGGACCTTGAGCGCGACACCCTCTACCATGCCTCCTCTGGCTCGGTCCAATCTACCCACCCCCTCTTCTATCACATTATATAAGCAAAACTTGTGCCAGCAAACCTCAACTTTTATCGCTGTTAACAGTATGAAAAACAATAACTTACAAATTTAATACCAGCCTGCCTATATTTTTTCTGCCGTTTTTTTCTGCTGTTGTGTCGCTAAAATCGTCTGTGGTGCTAATCTATGTGGTACTGCGCCATCTTTTTGCGGAGTGTGTCGCGGTGTATGCCCAGGAGTCTTGCCGCCCTTGTCTGGTTGCCGTTTGTTGTCTGGAGCGCCTCTTTTATCGCCGCCTTTTCAATCTCGGCAAGTTTTAAACTTCCGACAAGTTTTTCAATCGACCCGCTGGCACTATGGGCTTCGGCGCTGGTTTTAATTTTTGGCGGTGAAACTGTTGCCACCGCAGCAGCGGTCTGTCCAATGCTCACCGCATCCACATTTTCGTGCTGTGCCCGCTCATACGCCCGTTCCATCAGGGTGCGTAAGGCTCGAATGTTGCCGTTAAACAGATTGTTTTCGCCGTGAATATACTGAATCACTAAACGGCTGAGAAACCTTATTGCCATCGGTTCGACCCTTAACTTTCGCCGATACCAGGGGTCACGGTTGCGCTCCTCAACAACGAACTCAAAAAACTCGGCAATATCATCTTCAACCGTTCCTGGTGCCTCTGCCTCCCACCGCTCTTTTAGTGAAGGCATCCAGATACACTCCTGGACCATACGGCTATAGAAGTCGGGCCGGAACCGTTCCTGTAACTCCTCAAGTTGCCGGTTGGTTGCGGCAATAATCCGGACATCAACGGCTCGCTCAACTGAACTACCGACACGCTTAATCTTCCGGTACTCAATAACACGCAAAAGTTTTAACTGCAACTCCTGGTCGATGTCCCCAATTTCATCAAGGAAAACGGTGGAACCGCGTGCCGTTTCAAAAACCCCGGCTCGGGCTGTTTTCGCATCGGTAAAAGCGCCCTTCTCGTGACCGAAAAGTTCGCTGACAACTAGATTGCGGTCTAAGGCGGTCATATTGAGCGCCACCGGCTCCTTTCGAATTTCTACATCTTCAGCAAAGCGAAAACTCTTGCGATGCAATGCCCGCGCCACCAGCTCCTTGCCTGTTCCCGGTTCACCCAGAATCAAGACATTGCCATCGGTGGCAGCAAGACGCTCAATCTCGTGTGCCAGCCAAGCCATCCGCCGGGACTGGCCCACAACCATCTTGTGCGTTTCGCGCCAGACCCGCCGCTCATTTTCATTCAGGGGCCGGAGCGCATAGGTGTTAATCCCGTAAAGAACCTCATCTGCCTGGCCTGTAATGCGCGGGTCACCGGTGGCAAAGGCAAAGGTTGCGGTCCGGGTGGCGCAGAGAAATCCGGCAAAATCCCGCACCGTTTCGAACTGTTCAGCATCGAGGTTAAAAAGTACCGGTGCAACCGCATCAATATGTTCCTGCCGGATGTGTTGAAAGATTATCAGCCCCTGAATCTTCCGGATGTCCGCCAGCACACCAGGTGGACGGGCGCTGATTGAAAATGACACCAGTTTTTCGCTGTTTTCTGGTTTAATGCCGGAAAAGTCGACACCAATAACAATCAAAGCAACATACGCGCCCCGATTGCGGCTGTACCAGGATTTCAACCCTGAAAAACTGTCACAGTAACCAAAATCAAACTCTCTCAAAAGCCTGCCGTTTTCGTACCTTTGCGCCGCAGTAATTAGCGCCTGATACTTCTCCTCCTGGTCATAACAAACTAAAATGACCGGCTTTCTTCGGGCAGAACTCATATATTTTTAATTATACCCACCACCAAATTTATGGCAAGGTGTGCGTTATCGCCGATTTTTCCGTCAGGGGCTGGAAAAACAACCAACTGTTAAATGCCGATTACGGGAAAGCGTAGGTTTCGGCTACATTATTTCTGTCCTTCGGCGCAACTCTTGAAGGCAGGAGTCAAGCACCTGAAATCGGCGTTGCTCATACTCAATATCATCAAGTAGTTCCTGATAGAATCGGCATCGGGCAAAACCGTCATAATCGCCGATCTTCTGATACAACTCCCGTACCTTTTCCAAATGCGCCCGGGCAAGCCGATAACTTCCTTTTCCCATTCGGATAAGCGCCGCCATGACCAGCGCATCCGCCTCATCGGCAAAATGTTCCGCATTGTGGGCAAACTCCATCGCCTTGAACAACGCCTCGGGCGCCTTGTCCAGCCGGTCTTCAAGATGGTTCAATGCACCGGCACCGGTATTGACAGTGGGGTTAACCCGTTGTTTACTTTTATGTTGATTTTACTTAGCACCGTCTGCCTGTTCTTCGCTTTCTCCGGTCCCGGGTTGCTGCCCGTTTCCGGGCAAGTAACCGTGCCTTTGTTCGTGGAATCACCCCTTGTCCGGACCGGCGCTCAACTGTCTTCACCCGTCCTGATTGACAGTTCGGTTTTGGCCGCGTTTGGTGCGGCGCTTGACGCCCACAAGCGGCTCTGGGCTGCGGTCAGCACCCCGGATGGCAAACTGACGCTTTACCGTTCCCAAACCCCGGGAAACCTCTGGGAAGATGTTTTAACCATCAACCTCGGCCAGCCCGCCCGGTTAATTGAACTAATCGCACCAGCCGTACCCGCACCCCTGTTCATATTTTACCTGACTGCAGAAAACCACGGCGACCTTTACCTTCTCCGTTTTGACCCGGTGACGCTCGACACCCAGAAGATTCCATTAGCCGTTGGTCCGGACACAGTTGACGACTTTTCGGTAACCGTGGACCCGGACTCTAACTACTACCTCTACCTCCTTTATGTGAACGAGCATCGGACCGGCTTGAACGGCTACTTTACCCGTTCCCTTGATGGTGGCAGAAACTGGGAAGGGCGACAGCCCTTCTGGAACTGTTTTGACCCGGCGCTTTCATTTGGCACCGGCTCACTTCTCCACTGCATCTGGCGCTATGCCATCACCGGACGGGAAATCCATTATGCCGCGAACCGCTACTACGGCGCTGCAAGCCGCTGGTCCGGTCTGTACACCCTGAAATCGGGCAGCGAAAGGTGCTTTGACCCGGTTATCGCTCAGGCGCCGGTCATACCGTACTGGCGGGCACCGGTCTGGGCTTTCTGGACTGTGGCGCGCCGCGACACCGCGATGCTGGATATTGAATACACGCTCTCAACCGATGGCGGCCGCTCCTGGGGAACTACGGGCAATCTCGGTGCAATGTTTGTGGACGAATGGTTTCCCGACCTCACCACCGCCACGGGCAGCGCCGAACTGTGCTACAACGCCGGTGCCCGAACGGAAAATGCGGCCACTGTCCTGTACTGGCAAACCAGCCGCTCTTATGCACCGCAGTTGTGGTCCGCACCAGTTCGGGTTAATGCCCCCCGGCTAAATTGCCGGGTCGAAGGCGCCCGACCCCGCCTGATACCCCTGTCCTGGAATAAACCGTGCCTTCCTGGTGTTTTCTTCAGCCTTTACGATTCCGTGGGCGCGCGCGGGCTCTACTTCTCACCCGTGCTTGGCAAAAACGAACCCGGCCCGCTGCCCGCTCCCGCAGTGCTGCATCAGGTAATTGAACCCGGTACCGACCTGTTCGATGTTACCGGCAGAAAAGTAAGGTCGCCCCATTTTCCAAATCGGCAAGGCATCTTTTTCCAGCGCTCCGGCACCACCCTGAAGAAAATTGTCAGATTGAGATAAACCCGGACCCGGGTTCGCAAAACAGTTGTACCATTGATTTGTACTCTAACCCTCGATCCGGATTAATACCATACACCATCCGAGCCCGGATTTCCCATGCCATTCCCCTAACAACCCCGGGGTTGGGTATGGATTTTTATGACTTTTTGTCCAACTCTTTAAAAACTGGCGCGTTATACTCGAAACCGTTTTCCACCCCATTGTACTTTAAAGTATACGACCAAATCCAACCACTCGAACCAACCAAACAGATTTCTGATTAGGCGCACCACCCGCTTCAGCGGGTTGACTTGAACCCGCGCTCTGCTATCATATTTTGTTAACAACTTAACCCGAAAGGAGTATAAGATGCGTCAAGGACGCTTGGTATTTTTGCTTGGTTTTGTTTTTTCTATTTTAACGGGCAAGGAGTTGCTGCTGCGCGTTGACAAGTCCGCCCCTGACCTTTTGTCACGCGCGCTGCCGGTGGTTGCCGAGTTTGACGGCTACTCCCTTGTCTGCGGTTCTGAGGCGGATTATGCCGCACTTCAGCACGAAGGACTGCCCTGTGAACTGTTGACCGAAAACCCCCGTGCCCAAACGATTTTCTATGTCCAGACCCCACCCGACTTTGACCGCAGTTTGCTCGAAAAACTGGGCACGGTGCTCACCACCGACCCGGCCGGCGTTGTCCTTGCCACAAGTGAAGACAACCTTTTATCGCTCAACCGCCTGCCCGTGGAACTGACACGCCTCAACCTGGAACAATTGAAACCAACCACCGGTTTAACACCCCTGCCTGTCCCCTATCCGGTGTCGGAAAGCCTGGTTCAGGAGATTGTGTCAAGGGTTAACGCCGATTCGGTTTTGGGCACAATCCGGCGCCTGCAGGAGTTTTACACCCGTTATTCAACAACCGACTCCTGTCGGGCGGCGGTTGCCTGGATGGGCGAAAAACTCGCCTACTACAACTGCGACTCGGTTGCCTTTGACACCTTCCTGCCCAGTTATGCACCCAATGTTATTGGCGTCAAGTTTGGGCAGGAGAACCCGCGCCAGATTTACATCATCTGTGGCCATATCGACAACACTTCGGACAACCCGCCCTATCACTGCCCGGGCTCGGACGACAACGCCAGTGGCACCAGCGCCGTGTTAGAGGCGGCACGGGTGTTTCAGGACATCGACTTCGCCTACACGGTCTACTTTATCGGCTTTACCGGTGAGGAGCAGGGGCTTTACGGCTCGGACAGCTTTGCCGCCCGTGCCTATCGCCGGGGCGACTCGATCCGGGCGGTTTTGAACTTTGATATGATATCCTATGGCCGGCAGAACCGCGACACCCTGAATGTCGTCGGCAAGACCTCAAACCCGAACTGTGCCTGGCTCGTTGACTCGTTTATCGCCAACGCCAATTTGTACACCACCCTGAAAACCCGGCGCCGGCTCGTAACCTCTTACCCTTCATCTGACCACCACTCCTTCTGGGTCCGCGGCTATGTTGCCCTCTGCGGAATTGAGCGCGACTTCACCCCGAAGTACCACACCATCGGCGATACAATTGGTCCGCTCTATTATGTGGACTGCGGCACCAACAACTGGCTGATGGCAACCGAGGCGATTAAGGCGGCGGTGGCAACAATTGCCAAAATGGCGGGCGCACTACCCCCGGGCACCGGTGTCAACGAGCGTCTGGCGCCCAAAACCGTCACCCCGCTTATAATAACCCCTACAGTCGGCAGGGCACCTTTTAAGATTCAGGCGCCAGGTGCGGTTGATGTGTTCACGCCGCTTGGTACCCGAGTTGCGCACCTTGGGGTAAATACGCCTTACTGGGACGGGAGAAATGATGCTGGGCAACCGGTTTCACCGGGCGTTTACCTCGTGCGCAGCGGCACCGGCGGCTGGCGCCGTATCGTTGTCACCCATTGACAAACCGTGCCGTTTTAGGGAAAATAAATTGCGATGATTCGTTTTGGGCGCCGGCTTTTTCCCGAACGGCAATACCGGCTGCCGCTCCGCTGGATTTTCTGGTTTCTCTGGGCAGGGATTTTTATCTTTCTTTTCTGGGTCCTAAAGGTTGTTCTAAAATAAAAGGGAGGAAGTAAGATGACCGGTTTGAATTTCAATTACAAAGACATCTTCCGCTCTTTAAGGCTGGGCTTTTCCGCCAAAAAGGTCGGAATGGTGATGACCGGGCTCCTGTTTGCCTTTGCCGGATACACTTTTCTGACCTATATCGCCCACATCGCCGCGGGTAACGACTGGCTTTCAATCTGGGAGACGCAACGCCTTTTACCTTTCCCCAACCCCAATCTACCATTCCCCTGGTTTTCCTGGGTGATTTACGGCGCCGGTGTTGTCTGGTTCCTCATCGTGATGCTTGTTACCGGCGCCGCGGTGGCAAAGGTTGCCTATGAGCAGTTGCGGGGCAACGAATTTTTCGAAGCCTCTTCCGGGTTTCAATTTGCCTTGAAGAACATCCGTGCGCTAATCTCAAGCCCGCTCCTAATCATCGCCTTCATCGCGCTCATCGTTGTTGCCGGTCTTGTCCTCAGCGCCCTGGGTGCTATCCCCCATTTCGGTCCCATCTTCACCGGACTTTTGTCCATCGTCGGCTTCTTCGCCGCGCTATTCATCGTGTACCTTTTACTCGTCCTGCTGTTCACCCTTCTATTTGCTCCCGGAGTTGTCGGTGCAATGGGCAACGACACCTTTGACACACTGTTTGAGGTGTTCTCCTGTGTCAACGAACAGCCGGCTCGCTTGGTCTGGTACACATTTCTCGTTGCCGTGCTCGCAAAGGTCGGCTCTTTTTTACTCGGGCTTGCCTCGAGCCTTGCCGGCAGAATCGGCTCTTTGATTTTGAGCGCATTTATGGGTGAGCGGTGGGCAGAGATGCTCTCAGGTGCCGAATTCATATTCAAACTTTCCATCCCCAACTGGGGCATTTTCGCACCCCTGCACCGGATGCTTGTTTTTGAAGCCAACCTTTATGGCTTACCACAGGTATATTCGCCCTCGTACTGGGTAAATCCGGTATGGAGCAGCGGCATCGGCGCAATTCTCCTTGGAATGTGCGGCTACGCCATCGCCTTGATGGTCCTTGCCTATGGGCTTTCGGTCTGGTTTACCGGCACCGTCCTTTCCCTCACCACAATCATCAAAAAGAAGGATGATAAAAACATCCTTGAAAGACCCGATGAGGAAGAGGAGGTCATTGAACCGACCGAACCAGCGGCGAATCAGCCATAAGTTATTGTAAATCAATAACTTAATAAAGAAACAGCCATTGACTCCACACCGCACATTAACCGCCCTTATAACTATCACGGGGCAGGTTCAGGGGATTGGGTTTCGCCCCTTTGTTTACCGCCTCGCCCAAAAACTAAGTATTAAGGGTTCCATTACCAACACCAAAAAGGGCGTAAAAATTGTCGCCCAGGGCAAAAACCTCAAAAAATTTATCCATCTGCTTTGCACCGAGCCACCTCCCCTGTCCCGGTATCATTCCTTTGTCGTATCTTACTCAAAGTCGAACTGTTATGATAAATTCACCATAACCCAAAGCGATGTAAAATCCAAAAAGAGCGCGGTCTTTGTGTTGCCCGACCTCGCCCTGTGCTCCGACTGCCAGAAGGAACTTTTCGCGCCGGATGACCGGCGTTTTGGTTACCCGTTCATAAACTGCACCCATTGCGGACCAAGATACACAATAATTAAAGCGCTCCCCTACGACCGGGAAAGGACAACGATGAGTAAGTTCAACCTGTGCCCGGACTGTTTTGAGGAGTACCACAACCCAACCAATCGCCGTTTTCACGCCGAGCCGCTCGCCTGTCCGAAATGCGGTCCCACTTTAACCCTGCTTGACAAACAGGGCAAACCGCTGTCTCAGGACCCGATAACGGCTGCCGCTCAGGCGCTCCTTAAAGGAAAAATTGTGGCGATAAAGGGCTTGGGCGGGTTTCACCTTGCCTGCGACGCAACTTCAGACCGCGCGGTGAAACTTCTGCGGCAGCGTAAGGAGCGTTCGGGCAAGCCGTTTGCCGTAATGGTTGAAAACAGTTCTGTTGCCCGACAGTTCTGCCGCCTGAACCGGTCCGCATTAAACGCCCTGAACTCCGCCGCAGCACCGATTGTTTTAGCGCCCAAACTGCCTAACCCCAGAATCCCGCTCTCCCCCTTTGTTGCGCCCAACAATCCGGCGTTCGGCGTGATGGTCGCCTATACCCCGCTCCACCGCCTGCTTTTTCAAGCCCTGCGCCAGCGGTCCGGAAAACCGGCGGTACTGGTTATGACGAGCGCCAACCAAAGCGATGAGCCAATTGTTGGCACTGATGAGGAGCTAAAGCGAAAACTGGGCAAGGTCTTTGACCTCGCCATCACCCACAATCGGGAAATTGCCAACCGCTGTGACGACTCGGTGGTGCTTGCCGACCAGAAAAAGACGGTAATGGTGCGCCGGGCGCGCGGCTATGCACCACAACCAATCACCGTCGATAAAATGTTTCACGTGAAACAGGAGACCCTTGCGGTGGGCGGTGATGGTCGCAACACCTTCTGTCTTGCCCGGGGCGGCAACCTCTTTTTGAGTCCGCATATCGGCGACCTCGACTCAATTGACAGCGAACGATTTTTCAGTGAGACGCTCGAGCGGCTGATTGAATGGACCGGGATTGTGCCTAAAAGGGTAATTTGTGACCTGCATCCTGACTACAGCTCAACCCGGCTCGCCGAACGGTTGAGTAAAAGGTGGGACGGGAAAATCTACCGGGTTCAACACCATTACGCCCACATCCTTTCGGTAATCGCCGAGCATGGCCTCAAGCCGCCGGTTATCGGCTTAGCCTGTGATGGCACCGGCTATGGAATTGACGGCGCAGTCTGGGGTTGTGAAATCATCCTTGTTCAGCCCGACCTTTCCTGGAAACGGCTGGCTCATCTCGGTTATCTCCGACACAATGCGGGTGGTGGTATGCTCGCTGACCCAGAAAAGGTGGCGGTTGCCTACTGTGCCCAAGCTGGTTTGTCAGCTTCTGAGGTCCGGGCGCTCGGTTTAAAGCCGAGCAGGGGAGAGCCAGATTTTCCTTTTTTAACCTCCAGTATGGGCAGGTTGTTTGACTGTGTAGCAGCAATTACCGGTATCTGTCGAAGGGCAACCTTTGAAGGTGAAGCCGCAATCGCCCTGGAAAAGGCGGCGCTTGATGCCGGCAGGCTCAAGGTTAAAGCGCCTGAGTTCGGGCTGGACCTCAATCCGGTGCCAATTTTGCGCTGGGTTGCTGAGCATACCATCAGACACACCCCGGCTCAACAGGTGGCGCTCGGTTTTCACACCGCCCTGGTCCACGGTTTGGGTGAAGCGCTGACCAAATTTGCGCGTGCTTACCGGATAAACCAGGTGTGCCTTTCCGGTGGGAGCATACAGAACCGGTTAATTCGTAATGGGATAGTAAAGTTCCTCGCACGCCAGGGGGTTGCGGTCTATCACAACGAGGCTGTCCCGCTTAATGATGGCGGGATTGCTTTGGGCCAGGCAATTGTGCCCACAAACTAACAAAAATTTAACCGCCATTTATTGACAACGGGCAAAATTGCTTTATTATCAAAGCCGGTTCATTAAAAAAGGCAGACAACTGTGGACAGAGTTCATTCTTATTTTATATCTCTTTTATTCTGCGCCACTTACAGCAAGGAATTGTGTGGAAAAGTGTGTGGAAAAGTTTGTTTTAAATTTGTGGGAAACGAAGCAGGTGTATGAATAGCGAGCAGGTATGGTCTGAGGTTTTGGAGCTGTTAAAGTTAAGGGTAAATCAGCAGGCTTTTCAAACCTGGCTTGCCCCAACCCGGTTGTTTAATATGGTAAACGGCACGGTTCAGGTTGCCGTTCCTAACAACTTTTTTGCCGACTGGCTACAGCACCATTACAAAACCGAAATCACGAGCGCGCTCAAGGCGGTGACCGGCAGAGATTTGCAGGTTGAGTTTTTGGTCCCGGTTGAGGGTAAAAAGCCGGTGGTCACTAAGCCCCAACCGGCTGTAGCGGTTCAAACCGGAACCAACACCGCTTCCCAGTTTCGGCTGCGCAGCCGCTACACCTTTGACACCTTCATTGTTGGTGAGAGTAATCGGCTTGCCTGGGCAGCAGCGCGCAATGTTGCCCAGAACCTGGGCAAGGTTTTCAACCCGCTTTTCATTTATGGTGGGGTGGGCTTGGGTAAAACCCACCTGATTCAGGCGATTGGCAATGCGGCGCTGGCACGCCATCCCGGGTTAAGGCTTTGTTACACCCCGGCTGAGGTGCTCTTTCTTGAGTTGATTCAGGCGATAGAGAAAAACACCCGGCTTGAGTTCAAAGAAAAGTATCGCGGTTTGGACCTATTGCTCCTTGATGATGTCCATTACCTGGTTGGTAAGGAAAGTTTGCAGGAGGAGATATTTTACACCTTTAACGCACTTCAAGATGCAGGAAGTCAGGTTGTTTTTACCAGTGACCGGCCGCCCAAAGACATACCAACGCTTCAGGAGCGGTTGATTTCCCGGCTGGGAAGCGGACTGGTTGTGGACATCCAGCCGCCCGAACTGGAAACCCGCATCGCTATTTTGCTCCAGAAAGCAAAGCAGGAAAATTTTGATTTGAGCGAAGATATCGCCTGTTACATTGCCAACCGGGTACGCTCTAACATCAGAACGCTTGAGGCTTCGCTGGTCCGGCTGATTGCGATGCACTCCCTGACCGGAAGGCCCGTAACTACCGAACTGGCAGAGGCGGCACTAAAAGACCTGATTCAGCACGAAGACCCACTGGACCCGAGCCGGGTTATCACCGCCGTTGCCGAGCATTTTCAGGTTCCGGTCCAGGAGTTAAAAGGGCAATCCCGTACAAAGAGGATTGCGCTGGCGCGCCAGGTTGCTATGTACCTGATGCGCAGTGTGTTAAACCTTTCCTTAAAGGATATTGGATACCATTTTGGAGGCAAGGACCACACCACAGTGATGCACGCCACAGAGAAAATAAACGAGTTAAAAGCCCGCGACCCCTTATTTGCCAGCCAGATTGAGCGCCTCTCCCGTCATATAAACAACGGTTCCTAAGCAAGCAGTTGTGCAAAACCTTGTGAATTGTTGTCCGTTCTTTTATTTTGCCTGGTTAATACCCACTAAATCCACTTTACATTACACAACAACACACTGCCATAACTATCATTGTAGCATAGCCTTGTTAACAAAAACACATTTACACACTACCATCAACCACACCAAAATTATTATTTTTAGCCAATGATGTAATTAACTAAAAACTTATTATATACTTTTATAATTAGTAACTATTTATAAATAGATAATGATTAGTGGGGTTGAAAGTTTGTAATCGCATTGTTTTTATTGTTTCTCTTTTTTGCTAAATAATAAATGCCGGCGATAGGAAATACCTGTTTAAAACTTTAAGTTAATCTGTAAAAAGTTACCGGTACAATCTCAAACGCGCTTTTATCCAAGCAACATTGTTGTTGACATTTCATTTCATTTAAATATATTTTTATTCTTGTGACATCGTTTCGATATATCCGCTGGAGCGAAAGCCTTGGTTATGGATTCGCTGTTGGTCGAGTTCGTGCCTTAGAAACAGTGCTTCTGGACCGCAATCAGTACGAACGGCTGTTACGAGCAACCGGAGTCGAAGGTTTTATCACCACCCTTGCCGAAACACGGTACGGACAATTGCTGTCTTCTGAAGTAGATGTCAATAAGCTTTTTTTAACAGTCCACCAGGAAAACATCCTTTTCTGCCAGGGATATGCAAAGGATGCCTGGTTAAAGGCACTGATTCAAATACCGGCGGACATATTCAATTTGAAGGTGATGCTAAAGAACCGTTATCTGGGAAAGAACACCCCGTCAAATGAGTTGTTAAGCGGTGGGGGTTGGAGCGTAAAAGAGCTCAATATGATAACTTCCCCCGAAATGCCGCGTTTGCCGGTTGAAAAATGGGATTTTGTTCTGGCATGGCGCCGCGCCCAGGAGGCGTTGCGGCTTGCCGAAGAAAAACAGGACCCGGCAGTGATTGACCTCGTGATGGACCGGCTGGCACAGGAACTGGCTTTGCGCTGGACAGAAGGAAAAGATTTTGCCCTTGGCTATTACCGGCTTTTTGCCGATGTAACAAATCTCAAGACCTTAATCCGGGTAAAGGTATTAAACGAAGGTGTTGACACTTTTCGGACCGCTTTTTTGCCTGGTGGCACAATCGCCTTTGAGCAGTTGCAACGGATTTACGAGTTAGAACCAAGCGCCCTTAATGAACTGCGCATTGACCAGTCGTTTTTAACAATGTTGCAAATCGGCGTTCGGGTACGGGATGGTAATGAAAGCGTCTTGCCCATTGAGAAAAAGGGCCGCGAGTTGCTGCTTGACTACATCAATCAAGCCCGCTATGTTGCCCTTGGTTATGAACCACTGTGGCGTTTTTACCTGTTGCGGGAAAACGAGCTAACCAATCTACGGCAGCTTTACGCCGCCAAGATTGCCGGCTGGGATATAAAACAGTGTCAAGAGGTTGTTGTCTATGGGTACTGAACTGGGGAAGGTGGCGGTGGTTGGACCGGGCGCGGTGGTGACACCGTTCCGGGCGGTTGGGCTTGAAGTATTTCCGGTCGAGTCTGGAGCCGACCCCGCAGCGGTCGTGCAAAATTTAATCAACACCGGATATCAGTTGATATTTTTTACCGACGACCTGACCGAGGCGTTGCAACCGCTAATCGAAAAGTTTCACAACACCGCCTTGCCCTGTCTGGTGGCGCTTCCTTTTACCGGCACCGATGCGGGCGAGGCGCGGTTGCGGGCTGCCGTGCGCCGTGCCTGTGGTGCCGATGTACTCGGCGTTAGGATGGGGGAGAGTTATGAGTGAGACTACCGGAACAATCGTTCGAGTGTCAGGACCGCTCGTGGTTGCGCGCGGTATGACCGGTTCCAAGATGTACGATGTGGTACGTGTTTCGGAAAAGCGGTTGCTGGGCGAAATCATTCAGCTGCGCGGTGACGAAGCGGCGATTCAGGTTTATGAGGAAACCGCGGGCATCGGTCCGGGCGAACCGGTATATCCAACCTACGAGCCACTCTCGGTGGAACTGGGTCCCGGGCTTCTCGAAACGATTTATGACGGGGTGCAAAGGCCATTAAACCTGATTCAAGAGAAGGCGGGCTACTTTATTACCCGCGGCATTGAGGTCCCGGCTTTGTCCCGGGAACGGAAATGGCATTTTGTTCCTACCTGTAAGAAGGGTGAAAAGGTTGGACCGGGTGATGTTATCGGCGAAGTAGCCGAGACCGTATTAGTTAAGCATCGGATACTGGTGCCGCCCGGTGTTCAGGGGACAGTACGGGAAATTAGCGAAGGAGATTTTTGTGTTACCGATACGGTGGCGGTACTGGAAACCGAAGCCGGGGAACACCGTTTGACAATGTTACAGCGCTGGCCGGTGCGGCTGCCCCGACCGGTGCGGCGGCGCCTGGCACCGGATGAACCGCTCCTTACCGGGCAAAGGATTATCGACACCTTTTTCCCGATTGCCAAAGGGGGTACCGCTTGCGTACCAGGACCGTTTGGGTCGGGGAAAACGGTCATCCAGCACCAGTTTGCCAAGTGGTCCGACGCCGAAATTGTTATATTTGTCGGCTGTGGAGAACGGGGTAATGAGATGACCGATGTCCTTCTGGAGTTTCCGGAACTGAAAGACCCCAAGAGCGGTGAGCCGTTGATGAAACGGACGGTGCTGATTGCCAACACTTCAAATATGCCGGTGGCGGCGCGGGAGGCTTCGGTTTACACCGCCATCACCATCGGTGAATACTTTCGTGATATGGGGTATTCGGTTGCACTCCAGGCCGATTCAACCTCACGCTGGGCCGAGGCGATGCGGGAGATTTCTGGACGGCTTGAGGAGATGCCGGGTGAAGAAGGGTATCCGGCGTACCTTGCCACCCGGATTGCGGAGTTTTACGAACGCGCCGGCCGGGTAACCTGTCTTGGTAAATACCAAGGGAAAGAGATGGAAGGCGCTTTGACCGTGATTGGTTCGGTTTCACCGCCCGGGGGCGACCTTAACGACCCGGTGGTACAGGCGACATTGCGGGTTGTCAAGGTGTTCTGGTCGCTTGAGGACAAACTGGCATTCCAGCGGCACTTTCCCGCCATCTCCTGGCTCCGTTCCTATTCGCTCTACACCGATGCGATTGCTGATGCGATGGCAAAACGAGCCGAGCCGGAGTTTAACGAAAACGTCCGGCGTGCCCTTGCCCTGCTTCAGAAGGAGGCAGAACTGGAGGAGATTGTCCGTCTGGTGGGGAAGGACACCCTTTCCGCTGAAGACCGGCTCATCTTAGAGATCGCCCGTTCCCTGCGCGAAGACTTTCTCCATCAGAACGCCTTCCACGACACCGATACTTACACCTCGCTTAAAAAGCAGGCGGCGATGCTAAAGGTGATAATGAGATTTTATGAACTGGCACAGCAGGCTTTGAACCGTGGCGCAGAGATAAGCCAGATTGAAAAACTTGCGGTACGGGAGCGTATCGCCCGAATGAAGTTTGTCACTGAAGCGGAGTTTGATGCCACGGTTCAAAACATTCAACGGCAGATGGAGGCGGAAATAAACGGATTAACCAGAAAAGTATGATAAAAGAGTATCAAACTGTTCACTCAATTGCCGGTCCCCTGATGGTTGTTGAAGGGGTTGCCGGGGTCAAGTATGCGGAACTGGTTGAAATCAGCCTGCCCAATGGGGAAAAGCGTCGGGGTCAGGTTCTGGAAGCAGACCGGGACCGGGCATTGATTCAGGTTTTTGAGGGCACAAGCGGCATTGATGTGCCGCGGGCAAAGGTGCGGTTTCTTGCCCGCGGGATTGAACTGGCGCTTTCTGAAGAGATGCTGGGCAGGGTTTTCAGCGGTTTAGGTGAGCCGCGTGATGGCGGACCAAAGGTCATACCCGAAAAGCGTGCCGATATCAATGGCGCACCGATCAACCCCTACTCCCGCGAGTATCCCAACGAGTTTATTCAAACTGGAATTTCGGCGATTGACGGTTTGAATACCCTGGTGCGGGGTCAAAAACTCCCGATATTTTCTGGTACCGGCTTGCCCCACAACCGGCTTGCTGCTCAGATTGCCCGACAGGCACGGGTGCTTGGTAGCGAGGAGTCGTTCGCGGTGGTGTTTGCCGCGATGGGAATAACTTTTGAAGAAGCCGATTTCTTTATTCAAAGTTTCACCGCATCCGGCGCCATTGAACGCACAGTACTCTTTCTCAACCTGGCAAATGAGCCGGCAATCGAGCGTATTGCAACCCCGCGCACCGCACTGACCGCGGCTGAATATCTGGCGTTTGACCTCGGGATGCATGTTCTCGTGATTCTAACCGATATGACCAACTACTGTGAGGCGTTGCGTGAGATATCAGCGGCGCGCAAAGAGATTCCCGGGCGCAGGGGTTATCCCGGTTATCTCTACACCGACCTGGCATCTATCTATGAGCGGTGCGGCCGGATTAAGGGTCGTGAAGGTTCGATTACGATGATGCCGATTTTGACCATGCCGGAAGATGACAAGACCCATCCGATTCCCGACCTCACCGGTTACATCACTGAAGGGCAGATAATTTTATCACGGGCTTTGCACCACAAAGGCATCGCACCACCTATCGATGTTCTGCCCTCGCTGTCTCGTTTAAAGGACAAGGGTATCGGCGCCGGTAAAACCCGGGAGGACCATGCCGACCTTTTTAACCAGCTCTATGCGTGCTATGCGCGGGGCAAAGAGGCAGAGGAGTTGCAGGTGATTTTAGGAGAGGCAGCGCTTTCTGAGGCGGACCGGGTATATCTTAAATTTGCCCAGGTTTTTGAGGAGCGGTACATTGCCCAGGGCGAATATGAAAACCGGACGATTGAGCAGACGCTTGATTTGGGCTGGGAACTGTTGGCGATGTTTCCACGCGCCGAATTGAAACGGGTGCGCGAAGCGTACCTCGATAAATACTTTCACCCCAAGAACCAGTAAACCCGGCTTAAATAATTGACAATCTTATTTTAAATCGCTATTATGGCGCTGGAGTCATTGAGATGGCGCGCACAAGGCCAAAAAGAAAAAAGGCTGGTCTGGCTTTTACCAATATTGCCATTCAACCCGGTGATATCGTGGTGATGTTAGACCAGAATGGTCGGGTCGTTGAGTGGAACGATGAAGCGCAGCGGGTTTTAGGGTTCAGCGCTGAGGAGGTTAAAGGTCAGCCCTGGGCAGCGTTGTTTCCCAACTCCGGTTTGGATATAAAATCGGTCCTTGCCGGAAAGGAGTTTGCCAACGGTTTTGAAGCCCGGCGCAAAGACACCGCACGGGTTTGGCTCTATTTCTATGCAACCGTGGTGCGTAACGACCGAGGAATGGTTGACGGCGTGGTGTGTGTTGGGCGAGATGTTACCCATTTCTGGCATCCGCATGAGCAGGTTGAGGAGATTGAGAAAAGATTCGCTACCCTTACCGAACTGACAACCGATGGGGTAATGATACTTACTTCCCGGGGCCGGATTGTCAAAGCAAACGATGCCGCTGCGGAACTGCTTGCGGTTCCGAATCCGGAACTCCTTGTTGGCAGGGAAATAAGTGATTTTACCGAACCGGCAGCCAAGTCGGAACTGGCTACTTTTCGCAACATCCTGTTCCGGCAGGGCCGGCACAATGGGGTAATCAGGGTCAAGACATTTTCGGGAGAAGTCAAGCAGATTGCGGTGCGGGCTGCGGTCGTCGAAGGCGCACGGGAGTGGCACATTATCGTCGCAGGCCGGGATATAACCGAAAAGGTTGCCGCCCGGACTGCAGAAATTTTGGCGGAAGAAAAGTTTCGTCGGCTGTTTGAAGCCAGCCCAACCCCGCTGTTTCTTGAAACGGTGGACGGCACGATTATCGATGTAAATGTTAAAGGTGTTGAACTGTTCCAGACGACCCGCGAGGCGTTGATCGGCAAAAAGATGCGGGACCTGGTTCCCGATGATGTTAAGCCCCTTTTCCCGGAAATTCGAGCGATTCTTTTTGACCAGGGTGAGTTTCATGTAAATGTCGTGTCAACGATGCCGGATGGGCGCCGCGCCTGGGTAGATGTTGCGGCAACACTTATTGAGGTTGGCGGTAAGGGTTTTATTCTCCTTAATATGAGGGATATCACCAAAGAGCGTGAACTTCTTGAGAAACTGAAGGAGAATGAGGCCCGGCTCGAGCTGTTATTTCGCTCAATTCCCGCATTCGTCTGGACTACCGATAAGGAGCTTCATATTACCTCGGTACTCGGTTCCGCCCTGAATAAACTGGGATTAAACCCTGAGGAGTTGATAGGTAAAAATTGCCAGGAGTTCTTTAAAGACCTTCGGGTCATTGAGGCGCATCACCGGGCGCTTAAAGGCGAGTCGGTCAACCTTAACTTTACCTATCAGGGGCGGAGTTATCAGGGTCAAGTTGAGCCTTTACGAAACGGTGAAGGTGTGTTGATCGGCGTGGTTGGTGTTGCTCAGGATGTTACTGAAATCCGTCAGGTTGAAGCCGAAGCAGAGGAAAAAATGGTTGCCTACCAGACCGTGATGAACACCGCCCCAATTGGCATCGGCGTCCACCAGGATGGCAGGGTGGTGATGGTCAATCCGGCTGGGGCACGCATACTGGGTTATGACGACCCGGCTGAAGTTATCGGGCTAAATGTTGTTGATATTGTTCACCCTGATGACCGCCCTCTGGTAATTAAGCGGATAAGGGATGTTATTGAACAGGGCAAGGCTGGTGCCCCGGTTGAAGAGAGGTTTCGGCGGCAGGATGGCAGTTATATAACCGTCGAGGTTGTCAACGCGCCGTTCACCTGGAAGGGTCGACCTGCGGTACTGGTTGTGGTTCGGGATTTGAGCGGAGAAAAACGGTTAAGTTGGGAAGTGGAAGAAGCCTGGTCTCACGCCCGGGCGATTCTGGAAAAGGCGCCGCATGGCATCGCCGCCCAAACCGAAGGGCGCATAGTTTATGCCAACCCGGCGTTTGCGCGGATGTTTGGTTATTCGCTAAACGAATTAATCGGCATGCCCATAAAAGAGCTTATTCCCGAATACGAAGAGCAACGGCTTTCCGAATACACCGCTGCCCGGTTGGGTGGCAAGCCAGCTCCTGTCCAGTACCTCGCGGATGGTCGGCGTAAAGACGGCACAGTCTTCCGGCTCAAAGCCGACGTGACCACCTATGAGATAGATGGCAAACGGTATGTCCTTGGTTTTATAACCCCCATCTCGCCCGATTGACACAAGACAAACTTTAAGTAAAATTTCTAAATATGTTGAGCACAATGCGCAAACGCGTTAAGGTAATTATGTTTATTGTCGCGGCGGCATTTATCGCCGGGTTTCTGATGAGCGAACTGTGGCAACTTGTCCGCTATCGGGAACGGGGGAGCCGGCGTCAAATCCTATCGAGTGGAGTTGGTCAGGTGGACAAACAGACCATTGGATTTGACGATTATCGCCAGGTGCGTGAGTTCATTGCTCAGAAGTATCGAAAAGACAGCCTGTTCCGCGACCTGACAAATGAAGACGAGACGAGGATTGAACATCTTGCCTGGGATTATCTAATTCAGGAGATGACCTGGAATAAGATTTTGAAGGAGTCAAAGTTGAACATCACTGAGGGTGAACTGGAGTGGATTATCACCCATTTCCCACCCCAGGCGATACAGAATAACCCCGACCTGATGACCGACGGGAAATTTGACACAACGAAGTATCTTCAGGCCTTACAGAATCCTCAGAACCGGCCATTTTTTGCTCAGTATGCCCGGGAGATTTATGAGCAGTTGCGGCCCCAGAAGTTGCAGATGTATGTTGCTGGTGCACTGCTCGTGTGTGACGCCGAGGTGGAAGATGCCTTATCGAGGGCAAACACTATTGTTAACGTAACCGCCCTGCGGTTTGGGCCCGGTGCGCTAACGGAAGAGGAGAAGAAGTTCGAGCCCACCGAAGCCCAGATGCGCGCCTATTATCGTGCCCACCTGAAAGATTACCAGCCCAAGGAAGAGGTTCGGGAAGCGCGGTTTGTGTTTTTTCCCTTTGGTGTAAATGCCCAAGATTCGATTGCGGCGCGCGAGCGAATCGATGAGGCTTATCGCCGGCTGCAGGCGGCAGACCCAACAACTGTCCGCGACAGTTTTGAAATGGTGTCCTACACCTTTGGGGATTTTGAGCCTGAGACCTCGGCGGTTGCCTTAACCCCCAGCCAGTTTTTTCCCGCAACCGAATCGGTGGTGCGGCGCTTAAAACCGGGTCAGTTCAGCCGACCGGTTGTTGCGGAAAATGGCTGGCAGATTATATTTCTTGACAGCATCCGAAACGACACCTTCTGGGTTCGGCGTATCCGGACGCGAATCCGGCCCGACGAGACGCGGGAACTGGCACTCCTTGACCAGGTGAAGGCTTTTATCGACCAGGCACAGGCTGACAATTTTGACTCGGTAGCAGCGCGTCAGGGGTTGACCATTGCACCAACGCCCGCCCGGGTCGTTGGAAAAAAGAAGTTGAACTGGGCGGTGGAAATTTACAACCCGGGGCAACTGGTTGAGTGGGCGCGGGAGGCAAAAGAGGGTGATATCCTTGATGTACCGCTACGCGGGCCCTATGGCTTTTATGTGTTCCAGCTTGCCCGGATTGTTCCGGTCAAGCCCGCACCGTTTGAACAGGTGAAACAAGCGGTGCGGTGGAAATTGCGCCAGGAAGAGCAGAAGAAACTGAGGCGTAAAAAGGCACAGGATGCGGTTGCCGAAATCAAGACGGGAAAGACGCTGGAACAGTATGCGAGCGAGCACCCCGGGGTTGATTTGATTCAAGAAGAGGTCAAGGGAATCTATGACTACCTGGCGCGGGGTCGGTATGGCACGGAGTTTGTATATGCGGCGCTGGCACTGGAACCGGGTCAGATTGCCGGTCCGGTTGAAACCAACTGGGCCAGTTTTATCATCCGCTGCGATAGCAAACAGCAGACCGAACCGCCTGTTATGACGGCGGAAAAGTATGTCGAACAGAAACAGCAGCGTCTGTTTCAGGAGTTGTGGCAGAAGATTACCGAGGAGCCAGAATCAAGAGACTTACGTCTGTTTCGGGGATATTGACACAGGGCGGTTTTAAATTAATATTATATTTAAGGGTGATGGGCCAAAGGGCCCCATCGTCTAGCGGTTTAGGACATCACTCTTTCAAGGTGAAGGCACCGGTTCGACTCCGGTTGGGGCCATCTGGTCGCGGTTTTGAGTGCGGGAGTAGCTCAGCTGGTAGAGCATCACCTTGCCAAGGTGGGGGTCGCGGGTTCAAATCCCGTCTCCCGCTTTTTTTCTGGCGGCATAGCCAAGCAGCAAGGCAGCGGTCTGCAAAACCGCAATTCCGGGGTGCAAATCCCCGTGCCGCCTTTGGTCTGTTTGCCGGGGTGGCGGAATAGGCAGACGCAAGGGACTTAAAATCCCTTGACCCATTTAGGGTCGTGCCGGTTCGACTCCGGCCTCCGGCACTTTGCCGGAATAGGATTGGGCCGTTAGCTCAGCAGGCAGAGCACCTGGTTTTTAACCCGGTGGCCGCAGGTTCGAATCCTGCACGGCCCATTTTGGCTGAATAGGCTTGATTTTTTAACCGGAGTCGGGTAGATTTAAGTCAGGTGAAAAACAACCAGTCACGCACGGGCGGAAAATCGGAAAAACCGCGCTTCTATTGTGATGTAATGCTCGGTAAACTGGCACAGAAGTTACGGCTGTACGGCCTGGATGTTCGGTATGAGCGGAACCGAAGCGGGATGGCAGCGTATCGCGATGCCCGCGCTGAAGGCCGGGTTTTTCTGACCCGCAATCGGCGATTGCAAAAGTTGCCCGGGGTGATGCTGGTTCAGAGCGAGAAACCGGCAGAGCAGGTTGAAGAGTTAAAACCCCGGCTCGGTTTGGAACAGGTTGTCTTAGAAAAGAAGGAAGAAACCGGACTGCTATCCCGGTGTTTGGTTTGCAATGAGCCACTGGCAAGGATAAGCCGGGATGAGGCAAGGCCCGCAGTGCCGTTTTTTATTTATCAAATTCATTACGAGTTTCGGCGCTGCCCCAAATGCCGGAGGATTTACTGGCCCGGAAGCCATGTGGAAGATATGTTGAAAAATATCAAGGGAAAAGGTTAAAAGGAGGAGTTTTATGGCAATAGTGCTGGATGGCAAAGGATTGAAAATTGAAGACATTGTGCGGGTTGCGCGGGACCGGGAGAAGGTTGAACTTTCGGCCGGGGCGCGCGAGCGGATAAACAGATGTCGGGAGTTCGTTGAGGAGAAAATCCGCCAGCGGGCGGTGATGTACGGCATTACAACCGGTATCGGCGAACTTTCCGAGGTTGTTTTGTCTCCAGAGCAGATTAGGCAGTTTCAGCGGTATCTGGTCTATTCCCATTCTGCCGGATGTGGGGAGCCGCTACCGGAAGAGGTTGTCCGGGCAGCGATGTGCTCACGGATTAATGTGCTGGCGAACGGGCATTCTGGTATCAGGCTGGCGGTCGTTGAGCTTCTGGTGGAGATGCTCAATCGCGGGGTGACACCGGTGGTTTTTGACCGGGGTTCGGTGGGCGCCTGTGGCGACCTGTCGCCAATGAGCCAGATGGCGCTGGTGCTATTAGGTGAGGGTGAGGCGATTTTTCAAGGGCGGCGGATGACCGGTGCGGAAGCGCTCGCTGCGGCTGGACTCAAGCCGATTGAATTTGAAGCCCGGGATGGACTGGCAACAATTAACGGTTCCAATATGACCGCTGGTATGGGCGCGCTGGAACTGTTCGATGCCCAGCGGTTAATAAAAACCTCTGAGGTTGCAGCAGCGCTGACACTCGAGGTATTGAATGCCAATATGGCGGCGTACGACGAGCGGATTCATAAGGTGCGGGGGTATGCGGGTGCGGTCGCGTGTGCCGAGAACATCCGGCGTCTAACCGCTGATTCGGAAATGCTGAAGCAACCCGGTAAAAAGGTACAAGACGCCTATGCGTTAAGGTCAACACCCCAGGTTGTGGGCGGTGCCAAGGATGCGCTTTGCTGGGCGCGGCAGATGTTTGAGACGGAGTTAAACGGAGTTGGTGACAATCCGCTCTTTTTCCCGGAAGACCAGGCATATTTGACCGGAGCGAACTTTCAGGGAACACCCCTGGCGCTGGCACTGGATTTGACCGGCACCGCAGTGACAATGATTGCGGTGCTGGCAGAGCGCAGGACGAATCGGCTTTTAAACCGCAACCTTTCGGTCGGGCTGCCGGCTTTCTTGACCAGGGGTGCCGGCATGTTTTCGGGTTTGATGCTGACTCAGTACACTCAGGGGATGCTGGTTTGTGAGAACCGGATTCTTTCGGCGCCGGCAGCAACCGGCTCAATTCCGGCTGCTGCTGATCAGGAGGATTTTGTTTCAATGTCCTTCACCTCAGCCCGAAAAACCGCACAGATTCTTGAGAACGCCTGGTATGTGATTGCGATTGAGCTACTCGCTGGTGCCCAAGCGGTTGAGTTCCGCAAACCACTAAAGTTGGGTGTCGGGACAAACCGGGCGTATCAAGCGATCAGGTCAGTGGTTGAGAAACTGGAAGAGGACCGGCCCTTGCAGTACGATATCAACCGGCTGAAAGAATTGGTGAGTTCAGGCGAGTTGTTGGCGCAGGTTGAGTCCGAAGTTGGTCCCCTGAAATAAAGCGGATTTTAAAGCAAACGGGGCGTCCATCAGGACGCCCCGCGTCGTTTAATGTTTATTTTAACGCTGGATGACCAGTTTTCTTGTTTGCAAAGTACCGGACGGGGTTGAGAGCCTGACAAGATAGATGCCGTTGGGCAGATCGGTGATGTCAAGTTGATGGATTGAGCCGGTAACGAAACGCGCGGATTTGACCAGTGTGCCCAGGGCGTTGAAAAGTTCAATCGTGAGTGGTGCATTGTCAGGTGAAGCAATTGTCAGGATATGGTGTGCTGGATTGGGTGCGAGCCGGAGGCTAGCATTTTCCATCCGCGGTGCCGGTTCGGCAGCTATCCCGTTGCGACGAGGCATTTGGGGCGAAAAGATGCTCATAGTGTCCGGGATGTAAACATAGAACTCGTTCGTGCCGTTACCCCGTAATGCCCAGACCTGGCGCCGCAGGAAGGTTAACGCACCACCCGCCTTTACGCGCTTACCCGAAGGTCCTTCGGGCATCTCTGACAGCTCATACCAGTTGTTTGTCGTTAAGTTGTAGCAATAGAAGTAGTTGCGATTACCACCGGTAAGAGCATACAGCGTGTTGTTACCATCACTGGCGATGCCACAACCGTCACCGCAACGGGAGCGTTTACCTGATGATGAATATTCAGGCACCGCGGTCTTCATATGCCAGGCGTCCTCTTCAATCGAATACTCATAGAACTCGTTAACCTTGGATTTGATGGCATACAACTGTTCTGAACCGTGGGCACAGAGCGCTGAACCAGACTTAAACTTTTTGCCAGAAGGTCCGGCAGGAGCCTGAGCACGTGCCGCCCAGGTGTTGGTTTCGACCGAATACTCATAGAATTCGAAGGTGTTAGAGCCCTTCAAGAGGTAAACAAAACCGCTGTTGTTCCGGTTGACATAGGCTAAACCGGTGCCACCTTTTAAGGTTTTGCTGCCCGCGGGCACATCAGGTAGTTGGGTCCAGGTGTTTTCGATGATATCGTAACGCCAGAATTCAAGGGTGCCGTTGCCTTTTGTCGCATAGACATACCGTTCACCATCGGAACAGAGCGCACCACCTTTGCGCACCGGTTTACCAGATGGGCCGGTTGGCATTGCGGGCAGGGCACGCCAGATTCCGGTCTGGACATCGTATACATAGAAGTCGAGCGTTTTATTACCGCGCAGGGCGTAGATTCGGGCGGTGTCGGTTTCAATGCCGGCGAGGGCGCCGCCGTGCTTTACCGGATTGGCACCAGGCGGAAGGTCAGGTCGGCGTTGCCAGCCCAGGGCACCAGGTGAGACGCGCACTTTTACATTCAGGCTGTCGTTTGTCGGTTCAGCGTCACCAGGCGCGACCACCGCAGCAATCAGCCGATAGTAACCGATGGTTGCGGCCCAGGGTGGCAGACGCACATCACGGGTTTCGCCCGGGGCAAGTTCTGGGGTGGCAGCAGAATCGTAATAAATCAGACTGCCGCTCACGGTGTCGATGATGGTCAGAAATACCTGACACTCGGTTGGAATTGAGCCAAAGTTCTTTGTCCGGGCGATAGGTGAGACAATCATCGGTCGCATATCACCCTGCGGCGAAATCGAAACCAAGCCGACATCCCGCATCACCACCCGACAGGTGGTTGAAAGGGTGTCGTTTCTGGGATTGGGGTCACCGAGCCCAACTGAACAACGAACGGTATAGTTCCCCGGAGTTGCGGTCCAGGTTGAAAATTGGACATCGCGGGTTGAGTCTTGAGGCAGGAGGTTGACAAGTGCAGAATCAAAGAACACGGTGCCTGAGGTGCCGGTTATCTTTAAGAATGTTTTAAAGGAACGGGTAGTGGGAGAGTAGTTGGCAACGCGGGCAACCGGTGTAATATCGCCCGGGTCGATATCACCGCTGGGTGCGATAATCTGGACCACACCAACATCGGTACCAACCACGCTGACCGTTCCGCTGGCGCGGTCGTTTAGAGGATTCTGGTCGCGCGAGAGCAAAGTGGTGCAGCGGGTGCTGAAACTCCCAGGTGTGTTGGCGTACCAGTCCGGGAACGATATCACCGTATCGGCACCGGCAGCCAGGGAGATTGAAAGCTGGGCAAGGTAGCCATCAGTGATGGTGAACCGGCAGAAGAAAACTTCTCCGGTTGAACCGAGGTTGCGAAGCCGTGCCTGAGGGGTAATTACCGCGCCCGAGTCAACACTACCAGTTGGTGCGACAATGGCGACCGCCGCAACATCGTGTACCAGCACGGTTGTACTTGACCTTGTTGTGTCGTTAGCGCGGTTGGCGTCATTGGCGACATAGACCGAGCAAAGGACGGTTAGGGCACCGCGGGGCGCATTGACCCGCCAGGGTGTAAGGTTAATGGTATCGGTTGAGCCGGGGTTAATTGTCGCTGACAAAGAGTCGTTGTAAAAGGAGCCAATGCGGACAAAAACCCGGGCATTCTCCTGGACCGAGCCCTGATTAGCGACCGTTACCCGAACCGGTACAAGAGCGCCGGAGTCAATAAAAGCCGTAGGTGATAAAATCGCCCGGGCAGCGATGTCGTGTACCGCAACAATGAACGAGCCGGTCACACGGTCGTTTGCGGGCACCAAATCGCCGCTAAGCTTTGTTGAGCAGGCGGTAGAATAGGTGCCGCGTGGACCGCAGAGCCAGTTGGAAAAGTAGACATTAACCGATTCACCCGGGGCAAGGTTGTTCACCAGCGCGCTGTCAAGCCAGGTGGTTGTGCCGGTGATGCGGAAGATCGCCCGGAAGTTTTCGGTGGTATTTCCAAAGTTCCGGACCCGAGCCTGAACCGGCAAAGTGGAAGCGGAGTCAACATTGCCAATCGGTGAGAGAATTTTTGTGCAGGCGACATCCCGGACCCGGACAAACACATTGGCGGTTGCAAGGTCATTGGGCGGGTTGTTGTCGCCGGCAAGTTCGGTTGAGCACCGGACCGTGCGTGTACCCCGCGGCAGTGCGGTCCAGGATGGGAAGTTAACGGTGTCAATCGCGCCCGCGGCAAGGGTTTTGGTGCGGGTCTGGCTGTAGCCGGTGCCGGAAATCGTCAGAACGATGGGGAAGGTTTCGTTAGTGTTGCCATAGTTGCGTACCGTCGCCTGAAGCGGGACCACGGTGCCGGAGTCAACCGTTGCCGGCACCGAGATGGACACCACCCCGACATCGCGATAACGGACAAACACCGAACTGCTGATACGGTTATTTGCCGGATAGGTGTCGCCAGCGAGCATTGTTGAGCACCGGACCGCAAGGTTGCCCGCTGGTTGCGCAGTCCAGACCGGGAAAGAGGCAAGGGCAGAGTCGTTGGCGCCAATGTAAGGGATTATGGTGTCCGCGGTGTAGCCGGCGCCAATCGTGAAGCGAACCGGGCAGTTTGTGACCGGAACCGGCGAGTAGTTGCGAACCCGCGCCTGTGGCACGATTGGCGTGCCGTAGTCAACGGTACCGGTGGGCTGAATGATGCGGCTGACCCCGACATCAAGGTTAGTGGCAATGACCTGAGCCGAGTCCCGGTCCGGCAGGTAGTTTGGTTTGGTTGCGGTGACATAGAGATAGCCCGGGGTGGTTGGGTTGATGGAGAATGTCACCTGGCCCGCCGCGTTGGTGTAGTTGCGGGTGTACACCTCGCTGCCTTTCCAGAGGCAAACAAGGGCGCCTGATACCGGGTTTGAGCCAGACCGGACCGTCACGGTGAAGTTCTGGATGCCGATATTGATGGGTGAAGCGAACTGGGCGTCGAGTTGCGCCGGAATCTGTTCATACATCAACTGGAGCGGGTCACCAAAGTAGTTCAGTTCAAAGTAGCACCAGCGCCAGGCACCATCACCGGCGTTAGCCGAACTCCGATAAACCTCTTTGGATTCGGCATGGGTTAGACCGATGGGCATTGTGTCGTGGTTGAAGAAGTAGTCGTAGAAGCGGATGTCCAATTTTTCGGATGGTCCAAGCACGGGCGGTGTGCCCCAGCCGTAACGGGAGTTCATAATCACATTTAGGGCACCACCGGTGGCACAGTTGTGGCTCGCTTCGGCAAGGCAGTCCGAGTATTCAAAGTTTCCCGGATAACAGGCGATGGAGTTGATTAAACCAACCCGCGAGCCATTGTTGTGACCCGAGGTGACACTGGTTGAGTAGAAGGCGGTTGAGTAATGGTAGATGCCGACATCGTCGCCATGGCCCACCATATGGGCGAACTGGAACCCGTGGTTAAGCGAGTCGCGCACCATCGTGGTGTTGGTGGGATAGTGAATGCGCACTTCTGACCAACCTGAGGGCAGAAGGTTCGCGATAGAGTCATTGCACATTGAGTCGTTGTAGCCGCTCCACAGATAGGCTTCAACAAGAAGGATGCGGCGCAGATAATCGGTTGGTGGGTTGGTTTCATGGGTGATGACCTTATTGACAAAGGTCTTCACCTGATTGGTGTCGTCAACGCTTGCCCGCCCAATATAAAGGTCGTAGTACAGGTCGGTGGTGTCCTGGCCATATTCACCGAAGATGTTGTCGTTGTCAGAGTCCCAGGACCACTGCAGGTCAACATAGTACAAATCGCACGGGATGTTACCGGTTTCCCCGGCACAGTAGGTACGTGCCTGGCGGGAGGGAACAATGCTGTTGTCGCCACCCAGGAGGACCCACATTGTGCCGTAGTTGTTAAAGTAGTCCCGGATGAAGTTGCGGATTTTTTCCTGAAGGTCCCGGCCCGTGTAGTTACTGTTTATCCAGGTGGTGGTGCGGACAACGGTGGAGTAACCCATTCTGGTCCGCCAGTTTACCAGGCGCTGGAAGTACGGTTCAAGGGTGCTGTTGGTGACAATCACATAGTCGTAGGTGCCAAAGTCGGTCGCCTTTTTCGGTGGTGCATAACGCAGGACATCTTCGGGATTGGCAACGATGGACTGGACTGCAGCCGAGAAAAGTTTTTGCTGCTTTTCAGTTAACGAGATGTTCTCAGCCGACGGGTCGGGTTCGTAATTTATCGAGAGTTTCAACCTTGACGCGATGATGTAAGACCGGGTTTTAGGGTCGTAACGGACCGGGTTCAGGGTGATGGTGACGAGCCTAAACCCGGATTTGATACCCACCGGGCTGATTGAAAACAGGTTTTCGGGCCAGATGTTAGAACCCTGATAGACAGTGGGGTCAGGCTCGACAAAGTCGGGCAGTTTGCGCTGTGAGACCGGTACCGGTGGCTGCGCCGGAAAGGGTGGATTTTCTGCCGTTAATGTCAAAATGTTTTCCGGCGTGACCGTAACTGCGCCCGGTTTCATTCCCTGAGGGATGACAAGGGTGAAGGAGTAAACCGGAAGGATTGGTTTGCCTGTTTCCCGGGTGTAGTCAACCGTCAGACGATAACGGTTGAGTTGCGGGTCATCTTTGGGGACAAGGAGAGAGAATGCCCTGCCCTCCTGGTAAATCGGTTCCACATTAAATGACTGGGGTGAAAATTGAAATGTTTTAGACCAACCAGCACCGATTAAATAGCCGGTTAGTCCGAATGACAGTGTAATGAGTGTGATAATAATCTTGTGCCGCATTCTGGCACCTCCTTTGGTTTATAGGTGTTTTACCGAATTGGATTTTATCAGACAATTTTCCACCGAATTGGGGTGGAGGGTGGTATGTGTCGCCAGACCGCAGTAGATGGTCATAAGCACCACGCCTTTATGGTTCAATCCGAGCCTGATTATATTGTGCCAGAAAATGTCAATGATGTCAAGCAATTTATCGCGGTGCAGCAGGACAGCGTAATTCAAGCTGAGTACAACTCGGACAGAGATTGAACAGTTGAACCTATTGGATAGGTTGACAGGGCAAGAAATAGGGCTTGTGCAGGGTTCAGCGCAGCGGGCATTGAAGCAGATGTTGTGTTGAGAGTAGAAAAAATGGGGCACAGAACCCAAATGACAGCGTAAAAGATTTCTGTACCCATTTTTCAGGGATTGGCATCCGGCTGGTACTTTGGTGTAACCTTATGGGTTATCAATAAGATAGGTATTCTGATTCAGCCGGGAAGTGAGTTAATTGTGATACGAAAGGGGGTGAAACAGGTGATAAATGTTGGGGTGTAAGAGACTATTCCGGGGATTACTCCCGGGCAGAGGAGGGGTGGGGAATTTTTGCCCAAGCCCAACCGCTTTTGGTGTTTTACAACCGAGGGGCATAAGATTATGAGGCGGAGTTTAATTTTCTTCCGGTCGAATTTTTGTGATTATCTATCTTGCAATAACTCTTCAGAGATGCCCAGGTACAGGTTGCTGCTTAAAGCCACAAATTGATTTGAACCCTTCTCGCTGAATAGCGTGACTAAGGGAAAACAAAAAAGACCGGATAAGGGTGTCCTTGACTTTTCTAAGGGTCGTGGTATTTTAATAATTAAATGAGAAGCAGGTCCTTGTCCGACACCGTTTTTGCCAGCGTGCCCGAGGTTCTGCAGGATTTCCGGAAGGGTAAGCTGGTTATTGTGGTTGATGATGAGGCGCGCGAGAACGAGGGTGATTTAATCTGCGCCGCAGCAAAGATTACACCGGACAAGGTAAATTTTATGGCGAAACATGGCCGGGGTTTGATATGCGTTGCCCTGACCCCGGAGCGGTGCGCCGAACTGGACCTTTTGCCCGCGGTTCAGAACAGCACCGCGTTGCACGGCACCGCCTGGACCGTTTCGGTTGATGCGGTCAGGGGCACAACAACCGGCATCTCGGCACACGACCGGGCGGTGACAATCAAGGCGCTGGTGAATTCTAAGACCAAGCCGACCGACCTGGCGCGACCCGGGCACATTTTCCCGTTGATGGCGCGACCCGGAGGGGTGCTGGTGCGTGCGGGCCATACCGAAGCGGCGGTTGACCTGGCGCGGCTTGCCGGTCTTTATCCCGCCGGGGTTTTGTGCGAGGTGATGGCGGATGATGGCAAGATGGCGCGGTTGCCTGAGTTGCAGCGACTGGCAAAAAAGTTCGGGCTAAAGATTCTGACAATAAAAGACCTGATTGAGTTTCGGCGCCAGCGCGAGGTGCTGGTGCGCCGGGTTGTTGAAACAAATTTGCCCACAAAGTTTGGTGAGTTTAAGTTGATTGTTTATGAGGATGAGGTTGAGCAGTATGCCCATCTTGCTCTGGTTAAGGGCGATGTTGCCGGAAAGGAGCGGGTCCTGGTGCGGGTTCACTCCCAGTGCCTGACCGGCGATGTGTTCCACTCCTTACGCTGTGACTGCGGGCAGCAACTGGCAGAGGCGATGCGGATTATCAGCCGTGAAGGGTGCGGGGTTGTGCTGTATATGAGGCAGGAGGGCCGGGGAATTGGTTTGACCAACAAGTTGCGGGCGTATGCGCTTCAGGACCGCGGTCTGGATACGGTGGAGGCAAATCTGGCGCTTGGGTTTCCCGCCGATTTACGGGATTATGGGATTGGCGCGCAGATTCTCTGTGACCTCGGGCTGTCGTCAATCCGGCTTTTGACCAACAACCCGCGCAAGGTTGTCGGGCTGGCGGGTTTTGGCTTGAAGATTGTCGAGCGGGTGCCGATTGTGGTAAAACCAAATCGGCGCAACCTGCGTTATCTGGTTACCAAAAGGGACCGCCTGGGACATATCTTGGGCGATATTGAGAAAGGGGTGAGTGATGGAAAGGCGTGAATTTAAAGGCCGGCTTGATGCCAGCGGCAAGCGATTTGCCGTTGTTGTTGCCCGGTTTAACGACTTGATAAGCCGGGCGTTGCTCGATGGTGCTCTTGACTGCTTTGAGCGGCACGGCGCCGCGGGTGTCGATGTGGTCTGGGTGCCGGGTGCGTTTGAAATGCCCGCGGTGGTTTTGGGTCTGGCACGTTCTAAACGATACAACGGTATTGTCGGCTTAGGAGCGGTGATTAGGGGCGACACGCCGCATGCCGAGTACATTGCGGCTGAGGTGACGAAGGGGCTGGCAAAGGTTTCGTATGAGACCGGAGTGCCGGTTTCTTTCGGAATCATTACCGCGGAAAGTCTGGAACAGGCGCTGGAGCGGGCTGGTGCCAAGCAGGGAAATAAGGGCTGGATGGCAGCGCTCGCGGTAATTGAACTTGCCAACTTGAAGATTGAGGACTGAGCAACCAGGGCACAGTGCCTTCTGAACTGCGCGCCGACAGGAGGGCGTGATGACCCAGCGCCGATTGGCACGGGAGAGTGCGGTTGAGGTGCTTTACCGGCTTGACCTGGTGGCGGACGAGCCGGAAGCGGTGATTCAGGAGATTTGTGCCCGCAAAAACCCGTCCGAAGAGGCGGAGAGTTATATGCGACGAATCGTGCAAACGGTGGAAAGGCATCAACAAGAGATTGACCGAGTATTGAAAACCCATCTGAAGCGATGGCGGCTGGAGCGGTTGACATTTATCGACCGGGCGATTCTGCGGATGGGCTGCGCCGAGATTTTGTTTTTTGATGATGTACCACCCAAGGTGGCGATCAATGAGGCGGTGGAGATTGCCAAGAAGTTTGGCGACGACAATGCCGGCAAGTTTGTAAACGGGGTTCTGGACGGGGTGTACAAAGACCATTGTGGGGGGCAAAGGGAGAGCGGCGATGATTCTCGGGGTGTTGAGTGATATCCACGGAAATTTGGAGGCGCTGACCGCGGTTTTACAACTGTTTAACGAAAAGGGTGTGCAAACTGTGCTTTGTGCCGGGGACATCGTCGGTTATGGCCCGGACCCGGAACGGTGCATTGAGCAGTTGCAAAAAATCGGGGCAAAAACGGTTGCGGGTAATCACGAATGGGGTGTGCTGGGAAGAACAGATATTGACTCTTTTAACCATTCAGCCCGGTTTGCGATTAAGTGGACGCAAAAGCGGTTGAGCGCGGCGCAAAGGGAGTATCTGGGAAATTTACCGCTGATTTACCAGTTCGGTCCAATTCATATGGTACACGCTGCGCCATCGGACCCGTCGAGCTGGGATTATTTGCTGAGCCTTGAGGATGTGGCGGGTGAGATGGGGGCATTTACCCAGGACATCTGCATTGTGGGCCACACACACATTCCGATGGCGGTGGAACGGATTTCCGGAAGCCGGGTTCAATTAAAAAAGGCTGATGGCTTCTATATTCGGGAGGATGCTAAATATCTGCTGAACACCGGCAGTGTGGGTCAGCCGCGTGATGGTGACACCAGGGCTTGTTGTTTGATTATCAATATGACCGAGCGCTCGGTAAGTTTTTATCGTGTGGGATACGACATCCGGGCAACACAGCAAAAGATGCGACAGGCAGGTTTGCCCGAAGAGCTTGCCGAACGGCTTGCCCGGGGTCGATAAAATAAAAGGGGCGGCAGCACGCCGCCCCAATTTTTTGTTCGGTTAACTTATTTGAGAACCACCGCCTTCTGGGCGTACACACCAGCCGGTGTTTTTAACTGCACAAGATAGGTTCCACTTGCAAGGTCGGCGGCACTCAAATTCATCCTTACATAATCTCCAAAGTTGACCTGTTTGCGCTGGATGGCTTTCAGCGCACCGGTAAGGGTGTAGAGGGAAAGTTCAACCGTTCCGGTAACCGGCGCGGTGAATTCAACCGTTGCCATCCGGTTAATCGGGTTGGGCGTGATGTGGAGTGTATAAGGACGCCGTGAATGCCAGATGGGTGTTAGGTCTTCAACACCGGGCAGCCTTTCGCCAAACCATTCGAAGATGCGTTTAATCAGGGTCCAGCGCTGGAGGTAGCGGGAGGAGTGGTCAATTGCTTCAAACGCCACCGGGAAGAAAACGAGTTTGTAGTTGCCGGAGTAGCGGATAAGAGAAGCGGCGGTGGTGTCGGCGTAATCTTTGAACCGGGCACAAGCCGCAGCATCACCGAGCGGCCGAATCGCATCACTGGAGCGGGCGTTGCCCGCGCCACCACCACCGGCAAGAACCATTGTGTCGCCCCGGGTTATCGGGTCGCCCGAAATTCCCGGAAGAAACGGTTTGCCGGTGGAGTCGGCAACAAACTGGGCGTGCAGGTAGTCGCTCAGGAAAGAGGAGCCGTTCAGTTCCCGGGCGATATTCTGACCTGAGAGGATAAGTTTACCGTTGTTGTTCAGATAGGCTGTTAGATTTGCCTGGTCGGTTGCGGTCAGGGTGTTACTTGTTGCGTCACCGGTGAACCAGATAACTACCGGGTAACGGTTGAGCGTGTCCACAGGTGGCGAACCCGATGTCTGAACCGAATAGGTGCGATAGAGCACGCCGTTTGAGTCGCAAGCCGATGTGTAGAAGCGCTCATAGTTCTGGCCCGCATCGTCGTCAACAATTAAAACACGGGGTGACCCGGAAACCGTGATGAAGTTGGTGTCAGGATAGGCAGGGTCCGGGGTCGCGTGCACGGTGAGCAGGAACCGAATGCGCTGGGGCGGTGCGCTGGCATCGATACTGATGACAAACGAGTCCGCAGAACAGTTGCCGCTTGAGCCGGCAGGAATGTCCGGGAAGGTGGCGTTGCCTTTGACCACGGTGACATCGGTTCCGATTGCGTTGAGTGTTGCCGAAACGCCGGTGGCGTTGCGCCAGCCCGCACTGTTGGCATAAGTTACAATCAGGGCAACAGTCTCACCTGGGTCAGGCTGACCGTTGTTGTTGCCGGCCTGGTCGTTAAAGCGCCAGCCGGTCAAAGTCAGATTGCAGTAGTACAGGGGCAGAACAACATTTGCCATTGACACCCGGCCCGCTCCCAGTTTTCCCTGAGTGTAAAGCGGGTCAGGCATTGAGTCGCAGGCGTCGCGGAGCATCTGGATGCAGGTGGCGTTGGAGATGGTGGTGTCAAAAGACTTTATCCAGCAGGCAACACCAGCGGCAAGCGGGCAGGACATTGAGGTTCCATCCATCGAGCCGTAAGAACCGGCAGCGCGGCTCAGGGTCGAGTAAATCCCCTGGCCCGGTGCAGTGACATCAACCCAGGTGCCATAGTTGGACCAGGATGCCCTGGTGTCGTTAGAGGTGGACGCAGCGACATTTTCAACACCGTTGTAGCAGGCAGGATAGCGCATCACCTCCAGCCCGTCGTTGCCTGCCGAGCCAAAGAGAACCAGTCCCGAATCCCAGGCATACTGACAGGCGTCCGCCATTGGCTGGTAAGGCGATGCCGAGCCGAAACTCATTGAGATGGACCAGGCACCCATCGGGACAAGGTAGTAGATGGCGCCGATCGCGGCGAAGATGGATATTCCACCACCCGAGCCGCAGCGAAACGCCATTGACCGGGAGTTCCAGGTTGTGCCGGCAACACCGGTTGCGTTGTTGGTAACCGCATTGGTGATACCCCAGCAATGGGTGCCGTGGGTGTCTGAACCATCAGGCATCGGGATTGCATCACCGTAGAGAAAGTCCCAGCCGACAACATCGTCGGCGTAACCGTTCATATCCTGGTCAATGCCGTCAAGGTCGCCGTCCGGATAGGGCAGGGTGTCAAACTGGCCATTACCATTGACATCTTCGGGCGTGTTGATCCAGAGGTTTGCCTTAACATCGGGGTGGAAGATGTCCAAGCCATCGTCCAGTACACAGTTTACCACCCGGGTTTTGCCTTTTGCTACCTCCCAGGCGGTTGGTGCTCCGAGGTTGGTGTAGTGCCACTGATAGGAGTAGTAGGGGTCGTCAGGCACTTCGTCAAAGCGCATATAGCCGTTGGGGCAGGTGTAGGCGACTTCAGAGAGTCTTTCATAATCAGCGGCAACCGGTGCAATCGCTTGGTCAACATCAAACTGAATTAGATACTGCAGGTCACAGCCGTACTTCTGGGCAATCGGGTCAACAGTGGGCCGGCGCCAGAGTGGCGCAATTTCATTGACCCGCCACTTGCGGTTGAGCGCATCGAGCGCCGGGATGCCAAAAAGGGCGATGCCGTCTTCCGAGGTGATGTTAAGTTTCCCCCGCAATTCGGGGTTCAATTCCAGAATTAACTGCCCGGCGATGTGCTCTGCGCCATCGGTGGTACGCACCACCGGGCGTTTAAGGTCAGGCCAGGCAAAAGTGGTAGCGATAACCAGAGCGGTTAACGCAAAGAGTCGCAGTTTCATCAGATGCCTCCTGATAGGTTTTATTAATACACTAATCTACTGACAACAGTAAATCATAAACAAAAGGCGGCTTGTGTCAATTTTACTTCTGGGGTTTGTCGGCGGCGATTATTAGTTGTTCGGGCATACCGGAGAGGTTAGGCACTTCCCAATGCTGCCGGACATCGCCTACTTCTTCCAGCCCGAAGATATGAAATCCGGCCCGGGACAGGAAATAAAAATGGTCGGACAAAGTCCAGTGGTAGTTGTATCTACCAAACGCCTTACCCGGTGTGGGAAAACCCTCTTCAAAATCCTCTTCACCACGCGGCCGCCGGCGCTCAAAATAAGAAAAGGCGAGACGCGGGGGTCCTGGTTCCTGTTTCCAGATGCGGCGAATCGGGTGGTATTCGTTGACGACCAACCGACCACCGGGTTCAAGGATTGAGAAAACCGCCTGATAAAACGAGCCTAGGTCTTCAACCAGCCCGGCAACCTGAGCCGCATAGGCGATTTCGCAGGCGTTTTCACCCAGGGAAGAGAGGTTGGTTAGCTCCGCTTCCTGATATTCCAGTTCCACGCCGACAATCTGCGCCCGGACCATAACCACATCCAGTCCACTGTTCGATGGGTCAATCAACCGCACCTTGGCGCCCATTGCGGCAAGGGCAAGCGGTGCCATGCCGTCACCGGTGCCAATTACGCACACCCTTTTGCCGGCGACGGGTCCAAGAAACTCCATCTCCGCCTGGTTCAGGGCAAGCGATGGCATAACCACCACCCGGCGCCAGATGTCGCTATCGTCGGGGTTACGCTCCCAAGCCGGTGCTACGGGTATGTAGTCGCGGGGCGGCATCAACTTCTTCCTTTCAACGCTGGTATTCGACCAGGAACTCTTCACCCTGGGCGGTTTGCCTCCGGACTATGCCGATTTCCGGAGCAAGCCACTCGGTCCAGGATGTTTCGGTTGTTTCCCGGGCAAAAATCTTTTCAGTAAACTCAATCCGATAGCAGTCGTAAAAATCTCCGGCGCTCGTTGACACACTTTCCAAAGCGGCAACCCAGGCACGGACCAGATGGGTGAATTGAATCGTATCGGGACCGTAAACAAGGATTGTATCAAACCGGTCAAAACTACTGTCACCGAGCACAAAGGGCAGTTGATAGAGCAAACCAAACCGGTATTCAACCGTGTCCGGTGCGTTGGGGCGCGAGATGGTGTTGACAACGAGGCGCCGGATTTCGGTTGGGTTGCTCAAGTAGTATTCCGGTGCCGCATTGCGGTAAACCCTGATACAATTTTGATTTAACATCGCTGCGGGCAGGGTATCAACCTCAACATAGATGGTGTCGGTTCCGGCAAGATACTTCCAGCGGCTGCCCGGAATTAACGGGAAGTAGTCAGCACCGGCACGAAAGAGTAGCGTATCGGAGCAGGAAAGGAGAGCGGCAAACAAAAGCGCAGAAGTTAAGCAGAACAGAAGAGTAAAAGACCGGCGGCTGGGCAATAGCGGTATTTTACATTTTAACCTTCTAAAAGGCATAGCCGACCTCCGCATAAATAGCCGGGAAGTATGTAAACACCGGCGTTCGGTTCGGCGGCGCACTTAAGAAGATAATATTGTCAATACCGGCACAGACCCGGCTGTGGCGTTCCTGTTGATAGACAAAGAGGTTGATATGACAATCCGGTGCGTAGCCGGTTTCGCGCGCGTAGTTGTAGGTGCGGCGGATGTAGCCATAACCTGGGCCCGCGCCCAGCGCCAAGCCCCAGTTTGATTTCGCAACCAGGGCATAACTGTAAGATAGGGATAGTTCGTGGATGGTCATTTCGTAACGGATGTTCTGTTTACCGGCGAAGTCAAGGAAGGAGTAGTTCAATCCCAGGCGATGACGGGAAAATGTGTAGCCCAGTTGCGCACCCAAGAGGGTACTGGAACGGGTATGACGGTTGATGCCGCCGGTAGGAAACGCCGCGCCCACCCGGCCCCCAAAATCAAAGCCCGTAAAAAATAATGTGGCAGCGAGCAGCAGATTTAGCACCATTAAACTTTACCATTCCGACAAATTGTGTCAAGAAATGTCCATCATCCGCTGCAGGGCAGCACGGGCACGGATGGCGACCTCCTCCGGGATGGTGATTTCCGGTTGTGTGCCGGAGAGGGCAGTGTGGACCTTTTCGAGGGTGGTCAGTTTCATATTGCGGCAGATTGCGGTGCGGCGCAAGGGGTGGCAGATTTTGCCCGGGTACTCCCGGCGGATGCGCTGGCACATCCCGATTTCGGTGCCCAGGACGATTTCATCATAGTCCCGGGCGAGACGGAGCATGCCACCGGTTGAAGCCACTTTGTCGGCGGCGGCAATTACATCTGGTTGACATTCGGGATGAACGATAACAATTGCATTGGGATGCTCTTTTCTTGCCTGCGCAACATCAGCCGGCGTGAAAAAGGCGTGGACATAACAGAAACCTTCCCAGGGGATGATGTTGCGGCCGGTTTCATGCGCCACCCAGAGGGCAAGGTTTTTGTCTGGAACAAAGAGAATGCGCCGGTCTGCGGGCAGAGTGGCAACAACCTTAACCGCATTTGCTGAGGTGCAGCAGATGTCAGCTTCGGCTTTGACTTCGGCATCGGTGTTGACA
This sequence comes from candidate division WOR-3 bacterium, assembly GCA_013177935.1. Taxonomy (NCBI): domain Bacteria; kingdom Pseudomonadati; phylum Caldifarciminota; species Caldifarciminota bacterium. The sequence continues at coordinate 206,244 of JABLXZ010000002.1, forward strand.
TAGGCGACAACGAGGTCAACACCCAGTTCCGCCTTTTTGCGGCGCAGGGATTCGGCGGTAATCATCTTTGCCATCTGACAGCCGGCGCGGGGTTCGGCGAGCACAACCCGGGTTTGGGGATTGAGGAGTTTGGCGGTCTCGGCCATAAACTTAACGCCGCAGAACACAATCAGTTCGCAGTCTGCCTGTTGTGCCTGACGGGCGAGTTCAAGCGAATCACCGATGAAGTCGGCAACCTCGTATATCTCAGGCGGCTGATAGTTGTGGCAGAGCACGATTGCCCGCTGCCGCTTCTTTAATTCGACAATCTCTTTTATTAAATCAGCGTTCATCGGCGCCGGGGTGGTTTTGATTTCCCGGGTTGCCAGAACCGGTCCTCTTCAAGGATGTGGACAACCTCCACCCCGTTCCGGGCGACCTCTTGGGCGAGGATGAGCCGGCGACAGAACTCCGGTGTGTAGCAGGAGCAGAGGATGCAGCAGACCCGGGTGGGAACCCGGCTGCTGATGATTTTCAGCCCGCGTTGTACCTCTTCGGTCTGGAGCCAGTTCTTTACCGCATGGCGGTCAGGTGCGGCGAGCAGGGCGCGACAGCCACCGCCCAGTTCGTTGCCCAAAAACACATAGTTAATCTTGTTGTCCGAGCACAACTTTTCCAGACCGGCGCGGGAAAGGTGGGGCAGTTTTTCGGCAATCGGTCCGGGGTTGGCGCGGATGTCGAACAGAACCTGGATGCCGAATTTATAAAGCAAACGGCTGAACTCGTATTCCGGGCGATGACCGGTACCGAGGGTATAAAGCTTCATTCTTGGTGTCCCCTTTCAACAGGTAACATGGAAGATTGCCGCTTTGGGCGGGTTGAGTTGATTGTAAATCTTTATCGCCTCTGGCGTCGGGGCGGCGTGGTAGTCGATGTTATTGGCTTGGAGAAATTGAATGGCATCCGGACTTAGTTGCACAACCCCATCCTGGCCCGTACCAATAACGAGGCGGGCGTTAGTGCCAGCGAGTACCCGCGCCACCTCCTTTTTACCGACGGTGTGGTTGTCACCGGTGAGATGCCGATAACGGTTCTCGATGCGGTCATCCGGATAGATGACGATATCGGTGTCAAACCGGGCACGGTCGGTTTCAATCCAGCCAAAACCAGTGGCTTTTATCTCCACAGATTGATGTTAAACGGTTATTGGCAATTGTCAAGTGTTTGGCGGTGCAGTTCAATCGGGGCAAAGGCGTCGGTCTGGACAACCTTGACCTCACCGAGGCGCACCAGTTCTAACAGGGCAAGGAAGGTGACGATGATTTCGGTGAGGGTGGCGCCGGTCACCGCCTCCTCAAAAGCCAGGCGCTCCTTCGCTTTAAGCAGGTTACGGAGTACGGCAATTTTATCCGAGACTTTGATGCGCTGCGGTTCAATCGTTACCGCAGGAGTGGGTTTGAGCCGGGCAAGGAGCCGGCTGAAGGCACGGGCAAGAAGGGTGATGTCTTCAGACTCGGCCGGACGGGGCGGTGGCGATTCGCCCAGCCGGGGAAAACGCTGGCGTTGCTCGGCTTCGCGGCGGGCGAGGATCCGCGCCGCCTGCTGAAATGAGCGATAACTTTCAATAATCTGTTCAAGCGAAATCTGGGGTGTGGAAAGGTCTTCTTCGGCGGTGCGGGGTAAGAGGGCGCGGGTTTTGAGGCGCAAAAGCACCGCCGCCATAACCAGAAAGTCGCTGGCGGCGTCAAGGTTCAAAATGTTCTCGCTGCGCAGCAGGGCAAGGTAGTCATCGGTCAGACGGGCAATCGGGATGTCAAACACATCCAGTTCATTTTTGCGCACGAGGTAGAGCAAAAGTTCCAGCGGTCCCTCGAAAACCTCGAGCCGGACCAGGGTCTCCTTCGTCATAGAGACACCAGCTGGTAATTTCGTTTACCCAAGCCAATCTCCTCGCCCCGTGCCAGAACAATTTCCGGATTGAGGTGCGGATAAATCTCTTTCAGAGCCGAACGGGTGTGGTCCCATGCCGCCTGGTCGCATGCCACCGGGTCAAAAGAGGCGAACAGCCCAACATCAGGCATAATCGGATTTTCGGTCTGGGGGTAGCAGTCGCAGTTCGGGGTCACCTTTAAGACGATGTTGAAGTGAATCGCCACCCGGTCCTTGAGCACCGCATAGCAGTATTCGGCAAGTTTCTTTTGTACCGACTCCGAGGCGGCGTCCCAGTTAATCTTGATGGCGCCGTGCGGACAGACGGCAAGACAGCCTCCACAGCCAGTGCAACTGCGGCCGATACGGGCAACATACTTGACAAAGTCAATCGCATCGTGGGGGCAGTAGTCAACGCAGTTACCGCAACTGAGGCACTTCTCTTCATCCACATAAGGTTTGGAAGAGGAGTGCATCGCCAGTTTGCCCGCCTTTGCTGCCAGCCCCATCGCAATACTTTTTATCGCACCGCCGAAGCCGGCAACAAAGTGTCCTTTGAAGTGGGCGAGGTTGACGAGGTAGCGAATGAAACGGAGTCTGCCGGCGAGATAAGCGGGAGTTTGGGGCGCAAAGTCGAGCGCTACCGGATAGAAATGTTCACCGTACTCACCGTCCAGGATTTCAATCGGCACCAGAGTCCGCTCCACGGTAAAGCCGTGCTCCCGGGCAAGTTTGATGTGCTCGGAGGCACGCTGGCGCCGGCCACGATAAAGCGCGGTTGTTTCTACGGCAACGGGCTGGAGGTCGTGATTGATACAGGCGATGGCGGCGCTGCGCACCAGTTCCGGGCTGATATGGTTGTTGTTGTCATTTTCGCCAAAATGGGTTTTGATACCCACCTTCTTGCGCGGCCGGGTGCGGGCAAAAAATCCGGACTGCTCAAGGATTTGGCCGACGCCATCAGCCACCCGTTCGGGTGGCACAAACCAGACAACTGATGAACTCATCGCCACACTCCTGGAATAGGTGTTTTACAGAATTTGCATTTACCATTGACAATACTGTTTTCCAGCACGGTATAGCCCTGACGCCGGATGAGCAGATTGCCGCATTTGGGACAGAAGGTGTTTTCGTCCTGGTGACCCGGGACATTGCCGATGTAGACATACTTCAAGCCGGTCTGACGGGCGATGGCGATAGCCTTTTCCAGAGTCTTGACCGGTGTTACCGGCGCATTTTGTAACTGGTAGTCAGGATGGAACTGGGTGAAGTGCAGCGGGATGGTGTCACCGCAATTTTCCTTTATCCAGTTACACATCTGACGAATGGTTGTAGTGTCGTCGTTAAAACCCGGGACAACAAGGTTGACCAGTTCTAAGTGACAGGAAGTCTGGGCGACCGTTTTTATTGCGGTTAGTACCGGCTCAAGGGTTGAACCACACACCGTGCGATAAAACTCAGGCGTAAACCCTTTCAGGTCAATCTTGATGGCGTCAACAGCCGAACACAGTTCACGCAGCGGTTCCGGGTTGATATACCCCCCGGACACGACCGCAGTTTTGATACCCCGGGCGCGGGCAAGGCGGGCGATGTCAATCATATACTCAAAAAAGACAACCGGTTCGGTATAGGTGAAACAGATGATGGGCAGGTTGAGTTTCTCAGCCAGGGCAACAACCTGTTTCGGGGTCATCTCCTGGTACGGCACCGCTTCTGGTGTTGCCTGGGAAATCTCCCAGTTCTGGCAGTACTTGCAGCGCTGATTACAACCAACCGTGGCAAGGGTCAAACGCAGGGCACCGGGCAGGAAGTGAAAAAATGGTGCCTTCTCAATCGGTTCGCGATTGATGGAGCAGGGTTTGCCATAGACCAGTGAGTAAAGGGTGCCGTTGCGATTTTCCCGCACCCGACAGAAGCCCCTTTTACCCGGAGCGATAACACACCGTCGCGGGCACAGTTCGCACTGGACCATTTTGTTTTCCAGTTTTCGGTAGTAGCGGGCTTCAGTGAGTTCAACTTTCCCCTTTTGGGGTACAGGGGCAAGGCTCATAAGCACGAGTAGGGCAAAAAAGAGAAACCGGTTCATCGGTTAATGGGCAACGACGCCGATGATTACACCGCAAACCAGCCCGAGCGTAAACACGCCGCCAATGCCACCGAACACCAGCCATTTTGCCCGGCAGGCGTTTTTCTCCATCGTTTGCCGGTCAATTAGAACCCGGGTTTCAAGTCCGGGTAAAAGTTCAACCTGGGAGGTTGCGCCATCAATGCGCGCTAGGGTCCAGAGGGCGTTTAACCGCGCACCAACAGTTCCAGAACGCAACTGCCGGTAGAGCGTTTCGAGACTGTCGTTGGAAACAATTGTCACCCAGTACCGGCCCGGGTCCAGTTGATATCGCTCTAAGGGGGTTAACCCAGCGGAGTCGCCTTCAACAAAAATGTTGTAACCCGGAGGGTCAGAACGGACAGTAAGGAATCCGGGTCCAGGAGAAGTTTGTCCGACAACAAGGATAAATGACAAAACGGTTACCACCATTAAACAAAGGGTAACGGAAAACAGCAACTCAGTCAAACAGAAATAGTGATTGATGATAGAGGGCAGAAGATGGCGTGGGCGATTTTTGTCCAAAGGAAAATAGGGGCGCAGGCAAGATTTAAGCGTTGCGGTTGCGGGGCAGAATTCAGTTGGCGTTGACATTTAAGTAAGTTATGGTATAATTGTAAGTTACTTACAAAGGAGAAAAGGGAGGATACATTGACCGAGATTAATCTGGCAGGCGAGATAAAGAAAAACAGGGTCCGGTTCGTTCAGCTCTGGTTCACCGATGTGTTAGGGTTTCTCAAAGGGATTACCATTTCCAGCCGGGAACTATCACGGGCGCTGCGGCACGGACTGAGTTTTGACGGTTCGTCAATTGAGGGTTTTGCCCGGATTGAGGAGTCGGATATGGTTGTCAAGCCTGACCCGGCCAGTTTTGCGGTTCTGCCCTGGGAGGTGCAAGGCGCGCGGGCGGCAAGGATGTTCTGCGATGTGTTTACGCCCGATGGCAAACCGGTTGATTTTGACCCGCGACAGGTGCTGCGCCGGGTTGTAAGCAAGGCGCAGAAGATGGGTTTTGCGCTTTATGCGGGCTGTGAACTGGAGTGCTTTTACTTTCAGAACGGCGGGGCGCCGAACCTTCTGGACCAGGGTGGTTATTTTGACCTGATACCGACCGCCCTGCCCGAGCAGGTGCGCGAAGAGACGATTGTTGAACTGGAGAAACTCGGGGTTGGTGTGGAGTATAGCCACCACGAGGTGTCACCGAGCCAGCACGAGATTGACCTGCACTACACCGATGCCTTGACGATGGCAGACAATGTTGTCACCTGCCGGTTTGTTGCCCGCCAGGTGGCAAAACGGCACAACATCCACTGCACCTTTATGCCCAAGCCGGTTTTTGGGGTCAACGGCTCTGGTATGCACACCCACATCTCCTTATTCCGTAATGGCAGGAATGCCTTTTATTCGGCAAAAGACGAGATGAACCTTTCGCCAATCTGCCGGCAGTTTATCGCCGGTCTGCTCAAGTACGCGCCGGAAATAACCGCAGTCACCAATCAATGGGTCAACTCCTACAAGCGACTCGTGCCCGGATTTGAGGCGCCGGTTTATGTGTCCTGGGCAAGGGTGAACCGCAGTGCGCTGGTACGGGTGCCGGCATTTTCCAAGGACCGGCCCGAAGCGGCGCGGATTGAGTACCGTTCACCTGACCCGGCATGCAACCCGTATCTGGCGTTTGCGGTGATATTTGCCGCCGGGTTAAGGGGTGTGGAGGAAAAACTTTCCCTCGCGCCACCCACTACCGACAACATCTATCGGATGACCGAAGAGGAGCGGGCACGGGCAAAAATTACCTGTCTGCCCAAAGACCTTTCCGAGGCGATAAAGTTAACCGAGAAAAGTGAACTGGTGCGGTCAACTTTAGGTGATGAGCTGTTTGCCTTCTTTCTGCGCAACAAGCGCCAAGAGTGGGACGAGTACAAGGCACAGGTGACCGAGTTTGAGATAAAGCGGTATCTGCCGATACTGTAAATTGAGATATGGAAAAGAAGGTCTTTGGGGTGGCGATTAACTGTATGGACGGCAGGGTGCAGCTGCCGGTGATTGAGTATTTGAAAAGGGAGTTCGGACTGGATTATGTTGATATGGTGACTGAGCCGGGGCCGAACAAAATTCTTGCGGAAAATCAGGACCGCGCTACGGTCGATTCAATCAAAAGGCGGGTTGCGATATCGGTTGAAAGCCACCGGGCGGTAGTAATTGCGCTGGCGGGCCATTTTGATTGTGCGGGAAATGGGGCAGAGAAAACGGTTCAGTTAAGCCAACTGGACCGGGCAGAACAAACAATCAAGTCCTGGGGGTTAAACACCCGAATAGTTAAACTGTGGGTGGATGAAAATTGGCACGTGCAACCGTTAGGGTGAGCTGGTATAAAGGTTTGATTGTTGTAACACAGTACTCTTCTAACGGTTGAACCGGTCAACCTAATATCGTCATTTACTCCCGATGAATGCCGGCCAGGGTTCAGATGTAAATTTGGACAGGTAAGCCGTACTAACCAGAGGGCCGGTTTCTGGATGTGCGGCTGGATGCCGGGTAAAAGAGGGTCCTGGATACGATTTACTCAACCAGTTACCGAATCGTTGGGGGAACGGTTCCCGGAGCGGTTCCCTGAGTCGTTACCGGGATAGTATGGAGCAGGGCGTTTGTACCTGATATGGCGTTTGGCGCAGGTGTTGACCGGCAGTTAAGTATGGTTTAAGGTTAATCCCGATGTTAGCGGTTGAGATGATTCTCCTAATGCTTTTTGTTCCCGGGCAACTGGTGATTACCGAGGTGATGGCAAATCCCAGAGGCGGTAGTGGCGTTCTGATGCCGGAGGACCGGAATGAGTTTATTGAACTGTACAATACGGGCAACGAAGCGATTGACCTGTTTAATTATACGGTAGATGATGGTGATGCATTAGACCGGATTGTTGCCTGGCACGATTCAACGATTTTGCGAAACAACCCGGGCTTACTTATCGGCACAACCTGGCTCAAGCCCGGTGGTTTTGCGCTGATTCTTGACCCGGAGTATACCGATAGCGGTGGTCTGGGTGGCTATCTCCAGCCTTACCAGATTGGCGACTCCTGTTTGATTTTAACTATTGGCAACACCACGATTGGCAACGGCCTGACAGGTAATGACCCGATAACGGTTGCGTCACCTTACGGCGATACAACAACCTTTGGCACACCCCAGGAGTCAGAAGATGGGTTTCCGTTTGATGCGGGTGACGGTTTTTCCTATGAGAGGATAGATATCAATGCGCCGGACCACAAGGGGAACTGGGCGGTGTGCCCGGACTCTTCAGGCGCGACCCCAGGCAGAACAAATGCGGTCAGTTCCTATTTTGATTTGACCATTACCGAAATGGGTTTGATAGACAGGTTTGTGCCAGAACCGGGTGAGCGGTTCAATTTTCGGGTTGGGGTGAAAAACGCCGGTTTTGTGCCAGCGCCAAACTGGCGGCTATTATGGGGCTGGGATAAAGGCGAAGTTTTGGTCGATATTGAGGTGGCGTCTTTAAGACCAAAGCAGGAGAGTGTGTTTGTTTTTGAGGCAACCTGTCCCCAAACCCGGGCTGAGTTGTGGTGCCGGATTTTATGCCCTGGTGACAGGGACACAACGAACAACCTTTACCGGATGGTTGTTACACCAGGTGGAGCGGGTGGGCTTTTGAGTCTGGGGTTAAATAGTTTCAGTCCGGATGGCGATGGCTTTGAAGACAGTTTGCCGATTAATTTTGTTTTACCAGAACCCGGGGGCAGGATGAGTTTGAAGGTTTTTGACCTTTCAGGCAGGACGGTTCGGGTAATTTTTGCCGGGCGGGAGATAAATGAGGCCCAGGGGGTGGTTTACTGGAATGGCAGGATGGACCAGGGCGGTCTGGCACCGGTTGGGTTGTATGCGGTGTACCTTGAATACCGTTACGCCGGTCGCAAGGTTTGTGCGAAACAACCGGTTGTGTTGCTGAAACGGTAAGGTTATCTGCCCTTACCGGTAAGGATGTAATCGGCAGGGTTGACCCAGTTGCCGTTGACCTTTATTCCGTAGTGGAGGTGATTGCCGGTTGCCTGTCCGGTGGCACCAACCGTGGCGATGACCTCACCCCGTTTGACCCTCTTGCCAACCGTAACCCGGATGGTGTTGCAGTGGCCATAAAATGTCTGGATACCCCAGCCGTGGTCAATCTCCACAGTTCTGCCAAACCCGGATTTCCATCCTGCATAAACCACCTTACCGTCGGCAGGGGCAACAATCGGTGTGCCGCGTGGAGCAACAATATCCATCCCGGCGTGCATCTCCCTTCTTCCGGTGAACGGGTCCTGGCGATAGCCAAAGTTGGATGTGACCCAGCCCTGAACAGGCCAGATTGAAGGGGTGCATTTTAGCCGTTCCTGCTGCCGGGTTACGGCGCGGTCAATTTCCAGTAGCGACCTCTGGGTGAATTTAGCCCGGCGGAGAAGTTCATCAACCTCGGGCGCCGGACTCGGGGTCTGAACCCCACCTACACCCATCAGCCGGACATCAGCCGGCACCAGACCCAGATTGACTGCAGCCCGGAGTTTATTGTCCATCTGTTCGGTGAAGGTAAGGAACTGCCGGAAACTGTCCACTGCCGCGGCATAGGCGGTAAGCTGTTTACTCAATCGGCTGTTTTCGGCGATGAGGTGGTTTAAAAGTCCGCGGTCGGTAAACCGGTTAACGATAAAACGGGTAAATGCGCCACTAAAGACAAAAAACCCGAAAAGGACCGCTATTGCGAAATATATATAGTAGATAGGAAAGGAAAGGCTCAAAGCCTTGTTGCGTCGGGTCAGGTGAACCAGAACCTGAAGCCTTTCCACAATAGGATTTTACCCTGCCGGGTTCGGCTGTCAAGAAAATTTTTCTGGTCTATGTTGACCTGAATTTAGCGGGTGTTAAACTTACCGCCTATGACGCCCAAACAGCTACACTTTAGTTCTCTGGTAGTTGATATGCACTGTGATACGATACTTGCCCATATCTCAGGGAAAAGAGATATCACCCGGCGCAGCCGTTTTGGACATCTGGACCTGCCGCGGCTGGTTTTGGGTGGGGTTAGGGCGCAGGTTTTTGCCCTGTTTCCTGACCCCAAACGGTTAAAACCCGGGGAGTTTGACCGGTTTGTGTTGAACGGTTGCCGGTTGATAAAACAGATTTGCGCCCAAAACCGCAATCAGGTGGGACTGGCTCTTTCCCCTTATGGTTTAAAGCGGATTGTGCGCTCGGGTAGAACTGCAATTGTCATCGGGGTTGAGGGTGGACATGCGCTGGAAGGGGACCTTTCCCGGCTAAAGCGGTGGTTTCGTGCCGGGGTAAGGGTTTTAACCCTGACCTGGTGCAACTCCAATGAACTGGGCGATGCCAGCTGGGACAAAAACAGACCGCATCAGGGGCTTTCGGAACTTGGTAAAAGGGCGGTAAGGTTGATGAACCGGTTAGGTATGATAGTTGATGTTTCCCATTCGGCAGAAAGGACATTTTATCAGGCGGTTGAGTTGAGCGTGGCACCGGTTATTGCCTCGCATTCCGGGGTGTATGCTTTGAGAAGGCACAATCGTAATTTAAAGAAAGGGCAACTGGCAATTTTAGCCCAAAAGGGTGGGGTGATGGGGCAGGTTTTCCTGCCTGCGTTTCTGAACCCTAATCCGAAGCGGGCGTCGGTTAAGGATGTGTTGCGGGCAATTGACTATGTTGTTCAACATTTTGGACCCGATGTGGTCGGGCTCGGTTCGGACTTTGATGGGTTTTCAGGAAATCTGAAGGGTCTTGAGGATGGAACCCGGCTGCCCGAAATCACCAAGGGTTTGGTAAAAATGGGTTACACAGAAGCGGAAATCAAAAAGGTGCTGGGGCTGAATTTTGTTCGGGTCTGGGAAAAGGTCTGGGCAGCACGCGCTGGTTAACGGTTTTTTATTTGACTTTGAGTATTGTTGAGTAATAATTTTTTTGTTGCTCTGGCATATCGGTCAAACCAAGTTAAAAAAGGAGGATTTGTGAAGCATTTCTTGCTGTTGACGGTTTGCGTCAATTTGCTTTTTGCCGGTCGCATTACCGTACCTCTGGCAATTTCTCCGGAACAGGTTTGGTTGTCCAATCAGGACGATTTTACGGTTGTGCAACTAAAGCCGCCGGCACCAGGTTTGATAGTAGTTGCGACCACGGAGCCGGGTGAGCCGCTTTTGCCGGTCCTTTCAGGCAATGTGCTGATTCCGCCTGATGCCCGACTGGTTGCGGTGCGGTTAAAGGATGTAGAGTGGCGGGAACTGGCACAGGGGGTAAACATCTATCCGGTGCAACCGATGCGGCCCCTGTCGCAGTTCAATTCAATCCCGTTTGTTGAACCAGACCCCGCAATTTACAGTTCGGATGCGGCTTATCCTCCGGAGCTGGTTATTGGTGTTCCTGCCGGTTCCAAAGCCGGTTTCCGCATCGCCGGTTTTCTTTTCTGCCCGTTTCGTTACCATCCGGCATCAGGCCGGCTGTTCGTTGCGACCCGGGCCGAACTGGAGATTGAGTACGAAAACAACGCCCTTTCGCAGACGGTATTGACCCCAGGGCAACTGGAACTGGCAAATGAGGCGGTTTCTGCGCTGGTCGTGAATCCTCAGGATGTAAGTCGCTGGGCACCTTTGAGCGCGGAACTGGACAATGCGGAACTGGATGTTGTGATTGTAACCTCTTCAACCCTGGCGCCGGCACTGATTAATTTCCGCAACTATCTGCGGCGCAAGGGTTATTACACCGAGATTGTGCCGACCGAAACGATTTATGCCCGCTATCCAGGCCGGGACAATCCGGAAAAGATTCGGAATATGCTGAAGGACAAGTTTGCCCATCAGGGTTTGAAGTATGTAATTTTAGCCGGCGATGTTCAGCATGTGCCCTGCCGTTATGGGTATCTACCCTATTCGCCTTACAATGTCCCGGCTGACCTGTACTATTCGGACCTTGATGGTACCTGGGATGCGAACAACAACTCGCAATTTGGTGAATACTCGTACACCAATTTTAACCCGGATTCGGTTGACCTTTATTCTGACATCATCGTGGGCAGGTTGCCATTAGATGATGCCAGCCACTGTGCCAACTTTTTGCACAAGGACAGCCTGTATGAGCGGCATCCAGACACAACCTATCTCCACAATGTCCTTTTGCCGTTTGAAGCGTTGTGGACAAACATTGACTACTACGGCAGGATTGTGAACAAAAACATTGCGCTGGCGCTTTCTGATTTGGGCATTTGGCTGGTCGATTCGGTTTACAATATGAGCCCGACTCAGTGTGTGGCGAGCATCAACAATGGCCGGCACCTTTTCCATTATGCCGGCCATGGGTCGTACAACGCCTTTGGCTCGACCTTTTCAACTTCCAATTTAGGCTCTCTTACCAACAGCACCAAGCCGGTGATTGTCAATTCAATGGCGTGCGACTGTGGCAACTTTGACCAGTACGACTGTCTGGCGGAACAGTTTGTTACCATCACCAATGGCGGTGCGGTTTCGACCTGCCTGAACGCTCGCTATGGCTGGGGTGCGCCTCCGAATATGGGTCCTTCTGAGAACCTGTGTATGGAGTTTTACAACAACTACATTAAGGGGTGGAATCAGGGTCAGGCTTATGCGCTGGCAAAGGACTTTTACCGCAATGCGGCGTTCAGTCAGATGACCTATCGCTGGTCAGTTTACGAATGGACATTGCAGGGCGACCCGACGATGCTCGTGTGGCGCCAGGTGCCCAAGCCACTCACGGTCAGCTGCCCGGACACGATTGTTGCCAATCCCCAGATTGTTGTGGTGCGGGTCTATTATCCCGATTCTGTACCGGCAGCCGGAGCCCGAGTGGCAATTCTCCATCAGAATGAACTGATTGGCCGGGGCGTGACGAACTCTCAGGGAAGAGCAAGGGTTGTTCTGCCCGTGCTCGAAGACACCTGGACATTGACCGTTTCGGTCACGGCTCAGGATGGCGCGCCGTTTGAAAAGACAATCTTCACCCGAAGTGGCAGGCCGACACCGCTCGTGGTTTATGACCATTACTGGGTTGATGATGTTAATGGCAGGCTTGACCCGGGTGATGAGGCGGACCTGTATGTGGTGGTGAGCAATCTCGGTAATTTGACCAGTTTTAACACCACCGGTACGCTGCATTCCAGTTCGCCCTATTTGACATTGCTTGTTTCCACCAGTTCTTACGATTCGGTTGCGGTGGGCGATACCGCGCGGGGCAGTGCCTATCGGGTAAGGGTGGATAGAGACTGTCCAGATGGTGAAAGACTGGAGATAAACCTGACCGTACGGGGTGATAGTGGTACCTGGCGCACCCAGTTTGAGATAACGGTCGGCATGCCTTATGCGCGTGCCGGGTTGTGGGCGGTGCACGACACCGGAGATTTTGTTATCGGTGTGTGTGCCAATGGCGGGATTGGCACAACCACCTGGCGCGGTCAGGGGCTCGGTTTTATCTATCCGAAGAGCCGTGCCTGGTCCTCTTCAGCGATGATGCATGGTTCATTTTTACTGGGCGTCAACGAACCAGATACGATATGGGTGGCGGACAACTATTACGGGCAACCCTGGCAGGTTACACCACAGGACTTTGCGATTGTTGAGTCGCTCAGGCCGGTGCTGCCACCGGAGTTTGGGGACCAGGAGTATCGGTGTGTATTTTCTGATGCCCGCCATTCCGCGCCCAAAGGGATAACAATAACCCAGCGCAGTTTTGTCAGTGCGGACCCAAATAAGAACGACTTTATCATCTTAGAGTATCGTATCCACAATAACGACACTCTGCCGATTTCTGATTTGTGGGCAGGGGTTGCCTGCGACTTTCGCACCGCGCCCTGGAACTCTAACGATGAGTACGACTATGCCGGCACCGACTCCATCCGGAATCTTGCCTATGTCAAGGCGTCGCCGGAGACGCTGGCGCTCGGACTTAGACCAATTTATCCGCAGGGTGCAAACGGCTGGGCAAACTGTATCTTTCACAACACCTATGTGAACGATGGGTTTACCAAATCGGAAAAGATGCGGTTTTTGGACGGCAGACTGCGCTCAACAAGCGGAACATCTATTGGTAACTGGCACGCGTTCTCTTCGGTGGGTCCTTTTACCATTCCAGCGGGAGACAGTCAGATTGTCGCATTTGCAATCTGCGGCGGGCGAACCGTGGCACAGATGACCGCCAATTCTGATACCGCATTTAACTGGTATGAGCCACAGGTTGGTGTTAGAGAAGATGTAAGCGGTTTGCCTGCACGGTGCGTCATTGATGTCAATCCAAGACTTTTCTCCCAGAGCGTGACCGTTAATTATTTGCTAAACCGGGTCGAGCCTTTAAAAGCGGTGGTGTACGATGCGCTGGGCAGGTGTGTGGAAAGGTTTGAAATCCCGGTTAGCGGTACAAGCGGCTCCTTTATCTGGCAGCCCAAGGCGAGCCAGAAGGGCGTTCTTTTTATCGATGTCAACGGCACAGTGGCAAAGGCGGTGCGAATAGAGTAAGGTAGAAATGACGGGCTCCCGTTTGGGAGCCCGCAAGGAGGAAGCTACCGGGATATCAGGGAGGAAGGTACAGCCAGGTCCCGGTTTCCTGGACTGCATCTTTTTCTGTTCCCTTTGCGAGGGCACCCGCCCTCAACACCATTTTAATAATTAGCATCTTTTGTGCCGCCTGGTTGAAAGGCTGGAAACTGGTTAAGTCATCAATGATAAAGATTTAACATCCGGTTTAAAGATTGTTCAAGAAGTATATTTTATTTAAGAGGAAGAGAAGGTGTGTTTAGGCGATTGAACTGACGAGGGATAGCCTGCGACAGATTAAAAGGCGGAGGGCTGGAGCACCATCTTGATGTGAGCAGTCATTTTAGCGCCCAGAGGGGCACCTTATACGGGCCGAGGGGGTGAAGTTACTTCGGTCCGGTGTTGAGGGGTGACTGCATGGGGTGGAAAAGATAAGATAGATGCTCCAGCCCTGGATTTGTGGCACAGGCTCTTTCTATTAGAAGCAACCCCGGCAACTTCCGCCTTGTGTGTGTTCATTTTACACTCAAACATTTTCGTGCATTTACCGTGCCAGAAATTGAGCAAACAACAGATTTCTAAGTTGTTGTATTTCAATTAGTAATATTTTAAAGCAGGAACCGTCGTAATTTTTGTGTGGTTAAATAGTTTGGGTTTATCTTCTTATCTTATTTAGTTTCGTTACTTATGCTATGCGACTCGATTAATGGTGTCGCACCGGTTTTTAGTAATGTGAGCGGTATCGAGGAGGATATGAGGCGGGCGGTTTCGCCTTTTGCGCTGTCAGACAGTTGAATAAGTCGCCGGGCACCAACTCTTTCATACCAGAGGCTTATTTTGCCCGAGTCGGATTCGATGACGAGTTTGTAACATTCAAACCTGCCGGCGGGTGTGGTTAAGGTGTCGATGCCGGACAGGGAGATTTTTGCGGCAATGGACATTCCGCCGGGTGGTGATGTTGCAGGAATTACAATAAGGATGTAATAGGGCTTTAACTGGCCAAATCGGAGTGCCCTACCAAGAGTGGTCAACTGGTGAATATCGAAGGTGTTGGGTCCGATTGGTATCTGCCTTTTGAATTCCCCTTCTCGGGTGGCGGTAACTATTTCGGCATACCCTTCCTGATAACCGGCAGCAGCGGAAAAAAGCGGTTTTGGTGCACGGGAGAAGTGGAACGAGGCGATGGGTGTCATATCCTCCCGAGATATAAAGACAACGATTGACTCTATTGGATGAGTATCTTTTGTTATCTGTTCTAAGGAGGTAACTTGAAAGACGGGGATTTCCCCGTATATAACCCGGGTAGTTGTTACCTTGCGAATTGCAACCAAAGCGTTGTTCTGGTCGACTATTTCGTAGAGATTGGTTTCGCCATCGACAATCGGGGGCGGGTCGATGCGTACGATTGGTTGAAGTACAACTTTTCCTGCCCTGCCGCACAGACATAGTAGTGGCATAAGTAAAAGCGTGAGGAGTTGTAGAGCGCGTTGCGCCATCTGTCGTAAATTATAGCCCGGGTTTTAAGAGAGGCAATACCGTCCAGAAGTCGGGGTATCCAGCTCGCTCAGAGTACCGCCATTTCTTGCTACCTTCCTATTGGTTGAGTTTATTGACATCTGGTAACAATTCCTCCAAACTTTTCTTCAAGTGGCAGACTCTTTTGCCGACCGATTGCGTACCCGCAGGGGCGTGGCGCTAATTTCGCTCATCGTTGCGGTTGTTGCTATCGGCATTTACCTGCCGACCCTGAGATACCAGTTTGTGTGGGAAGACAACCTGCTGATTGTGAACAATGCTTTGCTGACGCGTTCAGAAGTAAAGGATATTTTTTGCCGCGGTTTCTGGGCAGGCGCTCCAGACGAACTGGAGAATGATGCCGCAGTTCCCTATTATCGGCCAATAAGTACTCTATCATTCTGGTTGGACCAGAAGATTGCCGGAACCAGACCCTGGTATTTTCATCTGATTAATGTAATTCTCAGTGCCGGTTGTGCGGTGCTGGTGGTGCTGGTTGTGTGGGAACTGCTCCACTCGGCAGTTTGGGCGGGCATCGCCGGACTGCTCTTTGCCACGCATCCCGCGCATGTGGAATCGGTTGCTTTAGTCTCGGCAAGGTCTGACCTTTTGACCACATTGTTTCTTGGTTTCGCTACCTTTGCGCTGTTGCGCTCTCTCCGAAAACGGAACTGGCGCTGGTGGCTGGTAATCCCATTTTGTTACGCCCTTGCCCTGTTGAGTAAAGAGTCGGCAATCCTGTTTCCGCTTCTGGTTGTCTGGACGCCGTTTTTAATCCAGAACCGATTTCCCCGAAGGTTCGGGCTGGTGGTGGGAATTCTGTTTTTAATCGTGTTTGGTTATTTAAGTTTACGCCATCAGATATTCAATCAGGCGCTACCTTTACCTACCGACATTGCCAATGTGCGGTTTCTGAATATAGCAAACACTTTTGGCTTGTATATCCGGATGTTTTTATTGCCGTTTGAACACCGGGTCAAAATTCCGCCGGACCCGGCATTTTTGAAACTTACACCCCTTTTGCTTTACACGATGCTGTTCGTTTTGGTAACACCGCTGGCGGCGATGCGCCGGCGGTTCCGGGTTGCGTTGTTGGGTTACTTCTGGGGAATTCTTTTTTTGTTGCCGGTGAGTAACATCTATCCGATTGGACCGCAGGCGGCAGAGCGGCTGCTTTTTCTGCCTTCGTTTGGAATGGTGGTACTGGTGATTTCTCTTATTTCGCGCTTACTGGTTGCCCAGCATGCGGTGAGACAGGTGGTCGGGTTTGGTCTGGTGGCGCTTGCCGGGCTGTTTGCCTGGAATGTGGTTTCCCGACTGTCGGTGTGGCGCGATGAAAGAGCGCTTTTTTCGGCGATGATTAAAGAAGCGCCCCAGGTACCGGCCGCCTATGTCGGACTTGGCCGGGCACTACAAAATGAGATGCCCGATTCGGCAATTACCCTGTATAAGCGGGCGGTTTTACTGGACCAGGGTTTTGTGCCGGCGCATATAAACATTGCCCTTCTTTACAGTGAAAAAGGAGACCATCGTCGCGCGATTCATCATCTCCGGCTGGCAAACGAACTAAATCCCGATTCACCCCAGATTCTGACCAATTTGGGGTTCGCATTTTTTTACGGTGGGCAGTTTGACAGTGCGCTGGTCGCTTTTCATCGGGCGCAGGTTCTGGATTCGGCTCTGTTCCGAGCAAACCTGGGTGCCGGCTTGGCATTATGGGTTACAGGTGAAAGCGTCGCTGCAGGGCGTGAATTTAGTCGGCTGCAGCAGAATTTACCGGGTTGGAAAGACAGCGTACGGCAGATTGTTACACGCCGGGCACAAATCACCAGTTCTGCCGAAGAGCTGAGTCGGCTTGGCAGGGCACTCTATCTAATTGGTGACAGTGTCGGGGCAGAAGTTATGTATCGCCGGGTGCAGGTAGATGAGATACAAAGACCGTAGAGTTGAAGAAAGATTGTCTTCACCACCCTCCCCTGTATCCCCTCCCATTAAAGGAGGGGTTAAAATTATGCTGTGGTAGAAGGTCAATAACGGTAACGGGCGGCAATAGGAAAACGCCGACCGATACCAAACGCTCGGGTTGTTACTTTAAGTACGGGTGGTGCCTGGCGTCTTTTGTACTCGTTGCGGTCAATCTGTTCCACCACCCATTTTACTGTTTCGGGATTAAATCCCTGCTGCACGATTTCTTCGGGCGACATCTCCTCGTCAATGTAAAGGGCGATGATGCCATCCAGAATTTCGTAAGGGGGAAGTGTGTCCTGGTCTTTTTGGCCTGGTCGCAGTTCCGCTGATGGTGCTTTTTCAATTATCACCTGGGGGATGATTTCTTTTTCCCGGTTGATGTGGCGGGCAAGTTCATAAACGGTGGTTTTGGGTACATCGCCCAGCACCGCCAAGCCACCGCTCATATCGCCATAAAGGGTACAGTAACCTACCGCCAGTTCACTTTTGTTCCCGGTGGTTAAGACCAGATAGCCCAGTTTGTTGGAAAGCGCCATCAGGATGTTGCCCCGGATGCGTGCCTGGATGTTCTCTTCGGTCACATCCGGGTTCAGCCCGGCAAAAGCTGGTTTTAAAGTATCAAGGTAAGCATGATAAATCAGGGTGATTGGGATAGTGGTAAATTGGATATTCAGGTTTTCGGCGAGGCGCTGGGAGTCGGCGATGCTACCCGGCGAAGAAAACGGTGAAGGCATTGTGACACCTAAGACATTGTCTTTTCCCAGTGCTGCGACCGCAATACAGCAGACAACCGCCGAGTCAATTCCACCGGAAAGACCCACAACCACCTTTTTGAATCCGCACTTCTGAACATAATCCCGGACCCCAAGGATAAGCGCCTGATAAAGTGCTTCAATTTCCTGAGGTGGGTGATAGGTGATTGCCGGTTCTGGGGCGGTTTGCAGGTTCAAGACCACGACCTTTTCCTGAAACCAGGGGAGGACCGTTATTGGCTTGCCATTTTCGTCAAAGACAAAACTGCCACCGTCAAACACCAGTTCGTCGTTGGCACCGACCATATTTACAAAGACAAAAGGACGCCGATGTTTTGAAATGTGGGCACGGGCAAGTTCTGCCCGGAGTTGTTGTTTACCACGCCAGAACGGAGATGCGGCGATATTGATAAAAAGGTCAGCACCTGCCTGAGCCTGGAGTGCAATCGGGTCGATGTGGTAGATTTTTCTACCCCAGAGTTGCTTGCGGTTTGCGGCAGTGAGTTCAGATGGGTTCCAGGCATCTTCACAGATTGAGATGCCCAGTGCCGTTTCTTTGAAACGGGCAAGCCGGATTTCGGGTGCCGGGTCAAAATATCGCTCTTCATCGAACACATCGTAAAACGGCAGGAGCGATTTTGCCTGCCGGAAAAGCTCCTTGCCTTGCGCAAACAGGTGGGCGGTGTTGTGCAGGCCCCGGCCTGAATGGAGAGAGGAGGTTGCAACCGCGCCGACAAGGATGCCAGCATAACAGCGATTAGAAATTTCCTGGACCTCGTTCAGTGCCCTTTCGGTTGCAGCGACAAACCAGGTTCGGGTTAGTACATCGCGCGGCGGATACCCGGTTAAAAACATCTCCGGGAATATCACAAGGTCCGGTTTTTCCGGGTCGACCTTTTCCAGTGTCCGACGCAGGAGTTCAAGATTACCCTTCAGGTCACCGACAATGGGATTGAGCTGGGCTAAGGCGATTTTCATACCGCGACTATAGTTTGCCAAAAGGTCCGCACTTGTCAACCACCCCAGATAGTCTAAAATGGTGTGATGTTAATAGCGGTGGCAATTTTACTGACGATTACTACTACGACCTTAGAAGGTGCTGTGCCCCAGCAATCAACCCCTTCATCGCCGTTAGCCGGGACGCAAAGTGATTCGGTAGCGGTCAGCAGTACTTCCAAGCCGCTTGCCGGTCATCTGGTGGTGCTTTCGATTGATGATGGGCACCGTTCAGTGTACCAAAATGTTTACCCGCTACTTAAAAAGTATGATATGACTGCGACGCTTGCGGTTATCGTTAACACACTAACCGGCCAGAGTGTGAATTACCATACGGGCGGCAGTTCCTATTATCTCACCCGGGGCGAGATTAAGGAGCTGATTGACTCCTGTAACATTGAGATTGCCAGCCACACCCTTTCCCACCCCTGGCTCACGAGATTGGACAGCGCGCGGGCTTGGCAGGAGATTTACCGGTCCCGGATAATCCTTGAGTCACTTTTTGAAGTTCCGGTTGTAACCTTTGTTTATCCTTATGGTGATATGGACCAGAGGGTGCAGCGTTTGGTAAAACGCGCGGGTTACCGTGCGGCTCGGGCGGTGCGTTCTGGAGAAGTTAATTTCTGGCTTGACCCATATCGGTTACCAGAGTTTGAACTGCGGAGCGAGATTTCACTTGCTGCGGTTAAGAATTATGTTCGGAATCACCGGGTTTCAATTATTCTTTTGCACCGGATTGTGGAACAACCCCGGGTTTTTACCGAATGGTCGGCAAAAGACTTTGCCGAGTTTTTAGCATGGCTGGACGAGCAGGGTGTGAAAACGGTTCGTATTGCCGACCTTTATTACGATTGGCGCCGGGAGGTTGTGGCAAAGTTGATATCTGAAAATAAACCCAGGGCAGATTTATTCTACATCGACTCTTTATTCAAGAATGTAGACATCGACGCTACCCGAACTTTTCAACCCCGCTGATGCAAACGCTGCCATATTGGACTTTTTTCCGATAAAGATATCGATATGCTTCCCATCGACCGCGCTACCGATATCATGGGCATAAAAGATACCGTTCAGGCGTTTTCCGTCCACGACAACATTCTCCGCCTGGGGAATGTAAATTGTTGAGCCAAGTGGAATTACCTTTGGGTCAACTGCGATGGACTTTAGTTCGGTCAGGGTGTATCCGCCATGACCGAGAAACCTTTTAACCACCTGCACTCGGTTTTGCTTTTTTAGGTAACTGAGACAGGTGCCATCCCGGAGTCGGGCGGCAGATTCGGTTTTAAAATCTTTTACAAACGCCGGTGAAAATCTGCCCAAAAGCGCGCCGTCCTGGGTGTATAAAGGTACGGTACGGCTTTTCGGGTAATCTTTTTCCTCCACAACCCAGTAATAGGTGATCTTAAACTTGCCCAGATAGCGGGCGGTTTTAACATCCTGCTCGGGTCCAACACCGGAAAACAGCCATGCGGGCGGCAGCTGCCGAACCGGGTCCAGATAGACAGTCTGGACCCGGGGCCCAAAACAGCCCGAGACAAGAAAAAAGGCGAAAATCGCCCATCGGTTCATAAGATAAAATGATTACGGGCAGGAGGTCGCCTGTCAAGAAATTCCCGCCTATTTTGTAAGTTGTTGATATATAGTAAATTATATTACAGAAATCAATCGAATTCCAGCGCTGTTTGCGTTCCAGCCGGTGGTTTTCTTCCGAAATGTTGATATGCCAGAGGTGTTGCGACTCTGCCTCTCGGGGTGCGCTGAATAAACCCTTGCTGAAGTAAATAGGGCTCATAAACCTCTTCAATTGTACCCGGGTCTTCGCTGACCGCGGCGGATATGGAACTGATGCCGACCGGTCCGCCGTTGAATTTATCGATAACGGTCAAAAGGATTTTTTTGTCCATTTCATCCAAGCCGCGAGCGTCCACCTCCAGCTGGTCCAGGGCAAACTGAACAATCTCTTTATCAATCTCTTTTTTCCCCTGGACCTGGGCAAAGTCCCGGACCCGGCGCAAAAGCCGGTTGGCAATTCGGGGCGTACCCCGTGCCCGGGCGGCAATCTCTTTTGCACCCTCATCCTCAATCTCAATCTTTAAAATCCGGGCACTACGATGGACGATAGTGCACAGCTCTTCGGCAGGATAGTAATCCAGGCGCAGGATAATTCCAAATCGGGAGCGTAAGGGCGCGGTTAAAAGTCCGGTCCGGGTGGTGGCACCAACAAGGGTAAACCCCTCAAGCGCAATCTGCTCAGAACGGGCACCAGGACCCTTATCCAGCAAGATATCTATGGCAAAGTCTTCGAGCGCCGGGTAGAGAAACTCCTCAACCGCTTTGGTTGTCCGATGAATTTCATCAATAAACAGGATATCACCCCGATTAAGACGGGTTAAAATCCCGGCGAGGTCAATCGGTCTTTCCAGCACCGGTCCGGATGAACAGTGAATGGTACCGCCCAGTTCATAGGCAAGGATGTGGGCAAGGGTGGTTTTGCCCAAACCAGGTGGTCCGGACAAAAGGACATGTTCCAAGGGCTCCTGACGCATTTTTGCAGCCTGGATGAACACCCGGAGGTTCTCTTTCAACCGGGTCTGGCCAATAAACTCGTCCAGAGTTCGGGGCCGCAAACTTTCTTCAAGGGCATCTTCACCCCGCAACGGGTGGGGTGAAGACAACCTTTCAACTTTGGGCATATTTTTAACCCTTCTGGGCAAGCGCCTGTTTCAAGATGTCCTGAAGATTCATTTCCGGTGTGATTTTCAGTTTGGTAAGCCTTTCCTGTGCCTCTTTTCGGGTGAGACCGAGTGCGGTCAGGGCGTTTAGCGCATCGGCAAGAACCCCGGGCTTACACTGTTCAGCGGACGATACCGCGCCTGTGGGTACATTTTCGTGAAACCGTTTAAGTATCGCCTCAACCTTTTTCGGTCCGATGCCGGGTGCAGACCTGAGCAGTTCGGTTTTACCCTGATTTATGGCGGCGGTTATTTCTTCTGGTGTCCAGCGGGACAAAAGATTTAAAGCCGCTTTAGGTCCCACCCCCTTTACGCTGGTCAGGAGTTCAAACACCTCCTTTTCCTTTTGGGTGGCAAACCCGTAAAGTTGAACGCCAGCGCGGTCGAGGGTAAATACGACGAGGAGACTTACATCTTCATTACAGCCCGGGAGCAGTCGTGATGTGGAAAGGGGCACGATGAGTTCAAACCCAATGCCTCCGGCAGTGACCACAACCCGGGTTGGCTCTTTTGAGATTAACTTACCCTGAATCTGGGAAATCACCGCGGTTGTCGATTTTCAAGGCAGAAGGCGACTGCGAGCGCGTCGGCGGCATGCTCCTGAACCGCACCCTTAATCTTTAACACCTTCCGCACCATAAAGTTCAACTGTGCCTTTGATGCCCGGCCTGAGCCGGTTATCGCCAGTTTTATCGTTGCCGGGGTAAGTTCAAAAACCGGGATTTTTTTACGGGCTAAGATAAACATAAGAACCCCGCGCGACTGGGCTGAAAGAATTACGCTGCGGGCACCGCCGTTCTTAAAAAAAAGGGTTTCAATGGCACAGCAGGACGGTTTAAACCGGTCCAGCACCTGTTCCAGTTCGCTTCCGAGTCGGGCAAGTCTTTGGGGTACCGATTCACGGGTGTCGGTTCGTATCACCCCAAAACCGAGCACCTTCCCTTTTTCCAGGACGCCAAACCCGGTGGCACTTAACCCCGGGTCAATGCCGATGATGCGGTTAAATTTAACTCCCGGCGGATGATACTCTTTCGAGAACCTCGTCCGGGATGTCGAAGTTGGCATAAACCTGCTGGACTTCTTCCAGCTCTTCAAGCATCTCAATCAGTTTCAGGACTTTGGGCGCATCAGATTCCGAAACGGGTACGGTGTTGGTTGCCACCTGGGTAAGTTCGGCGCTCATCCATTCGATACCTGCTGCCTTTAACTGCCGCTTTACCTCTTCAAAGTTTTCCACTGAGGTGACCACGGTATAGCCGGCAGAGTCGGTTTGAACATCGTCGGCACCGGCTTCGAGCGCAACCGATAAAACGGTGTCCTCATCCGCTTTGCCTTTCTCAATCACAATTAGCCCTTTGGGCTTGAACTGCCAGGCAACGCAACCTGCAGCGCCCATTGAACCGCCGTACTTATCGAACACATGGCGGACCTCAGCGGTGGTGCGGTTTTTGTTGTCGGTTAAAACCCGTACCAGGAGCGCCACACCACCCGGTGCATAACCTTCATAGAGGACCTCTTCGTAAGTCACGCCCGGGAGTTCACCAGTGCCCCGTTTAATCGCCCGTTCAATGTTCTCGGCGGGCATATTTATTGCCTTTGCCGCTTCAACTGCGCTGCGCAACCGGGGATTTGCCTCAATGTCGCCACCACCGATTCGTGCCGCAGTGGTGATTTCTCGAATTAATTTAGAAAATGCGCGACCACGGGCGGCGTCCGCCTTACTCTTTTTATGCTTAATTGTTGCCCACTTCGAATGTCCAGACATAATATCCTCCTGCGGTCAGTGTTAAACAAAACTTCACCTTCATATTGTAAAACGGGACAGCCGAATTGTCAACAGCGAATTTGGGACTTACTTTGCCCAGTTCACCTTGTGTTGTGCGACAAAACCGTTTGCAGAGATGGCGATGAGATAGGTGCCGCGACGCACGACACGGCCATTTTCATCGGTGCCGTCCCACACGATTGAATGGTAACCAGGGGATTGACGCTCTTCAAGCAGGGTGCGCACCGGTCTGCCAACAAGGTCAAAGACCTCGGCACGTACGGTTCCGGACTGGTTAAGCAGATACTCAATGCGCAGATAACCGCGGCGCACCGCGGGCTGGGCACGGACGATTTGAACGGTACCGGTGCGGGCGCGGCGTTCTCTGATGCCGACCGCGGTGCCACCCACGGAGAAAACAAGTGCCGGATAATGGTTTGAGGGCAAGAGCAACGCATTCTGAATTGCGGTTCTTTCGCTCGGGGTCAAAGGCATCGTCAGGAAAGCGGAAAGGCCAAGGATGTGTGCCTGCATCAAAAGATTAAAGGCGACAAACCCAACCTCTTCCATTGTCCGATAGGAGGTGGTGTCATCCACACAGACCACGATGTAGGCGGGTGCGGTAGAAGGAATCCGGCTTACGGCAAGACGCAGGTCAGCGCGGCGGTCACCGCTCAGGACCCGTTCCAGCCGATGGTCACGGGTGGTGAGATTTGTGCCCGGTGGCAGGCGATTGTGATAGCGGTCAACTCCTTCTTCCCGGATGAGGTAAATTTTTCCGGTGAGGAAGTAGCCAGCAACCGCGCTGGGCACGGTCAAACCCTGGCGGTTGTTGGATGTGGTGTGCGGGGCAACGCCGTAACCAGCCCAGAGTAACTGGGAAAAGGTTTCAAGGGAAAGGTTGCCGGGCGAAAAGACCGAATCCTGGGTTAACTCCATCAACACCAGTTCAAAGGTGTCGTTCCCTTTGGTAATCGGTGCGGGCAGACTGGAGTCAGAAGAGATGGCAACAAGGGTTGAGTCCAGAGGTCTTGCCGGTGCATTGCCAAACACATTGACCAGCATTATCGGATGGTCTGGTCGCCAGTTGCTGTTGGCGTAATCCGCTGCCCATTTCATCGGGCAGCAGACAACATTACCGCCAGTTTCGTCCCGGAACGCGGTGGCGGCAATCAAACCGGCTTGAATCGCCATACCAGCATCTTCATGCCGGGGTGTGGCGATGCCAATCTCAAATGCCGAGCCGGAATAGTAGCGATGGTCACCGGCAAGGTGCACGGTCAAAGAGCGTGTGGTGGGCTCATAACGGTACACATTTTCCCGGGTGGCAACATAAAACTCCCGATAAGAACCAGAACAGGGCACACGTGCCATTGCCCACAGGACATTAGCCAGAACCTGTTCGGGCAGACTGTCCTCAAAACCGCTATGCACCGAGTAGCGGCTGTTGAGCAGAAGTTCAAAAGAGTGGCGATTGATAATCGGTGCGGGCAGGCTGTCGGTGGAACTTCTAACCCCAGCGACAGATAAGGCGACCAGCGCGATAAGCCCGGCGCCAATCGTTTTCAGTCCCAATGGAGACCGCATTTTAATTATAATACCGGAAAATCCGGTTCTGGTCAACCCCGGGCAAATTTCGAAAAAGCCGGAAAGCGCAGTAGCCAGATAGTGCGGCAGGGGTTTTTCTATTTTCTTCCCCTTCGTGGGAGGATTTTCCCGTCTTTCTCCTCCCTTTAATGGTTTTCTATTTTCTTCCCACTTCTTGAACGGGATATTCCCATTTCTTTCCCTCCCTTGAAGGATTTTTTCACTTCTTTCCCTCCCTGGAAGGGAGGGATAAAAGGGAGGGTGAACATAAACTTTCGAGCCCTGTTTGACAACAAAGGTAAGGTTTTTATGCTTTTACAGTGATGAAATCCAAGGGAGGAACATATGGATATGAATAAACCCAAGCCCGCGACCGGGGTCGAGCGCTACATCGCCGCGGCAAAAGAGCAACTGGCGGCAGAGAAGCGACGCTGGGAGCGGGCAAAGAGGATGCGGTTTGACACAATTGCGGTGCGGGGTATGTACACCGTTGAGGAGGCGATTGAGAAAAATCAGGGCGCGATTATTGAGCCGCTGTTTCTCTCCTCGGCACAGGCATACCGGGACTCAGACGAACTGGAGGCGGCGCTCTCCTACCAGATTCCAACCTGGTGCTACACCCGGATTCACAACCCAACCTTAGGCTATCTCGAAAACACCCTTGCCCTGCTTGAGACCTACGGTTCGGACCTTGAGGCGGGCTGCTGTGTTTACTCGTCCGGAATGGCGGCGATTGAAAATGTTACCGACACCCTCTTAGTGCGACAGGGCGATGAAAAGCCCAACTTTGTTTCCCAGTGCCAGATTTACGGTGGCACATTCCAGCAGTTCAATGTCCGGAAGATGGCAGAACGGGGCATTGAGGTGCGCTGGGTTCTGCATCCGGAAGACCCGAACGAGTGGCGCAAAAAGATTGACCGCAACACCCGATTCTTGTACGCCGAGGTGCCATCCAACCCCGGGCTCCAGTTCTTTGACTTAAAGCCGGTGATTGAACTGGCGCACGAGCACGGGATTCCGATGGTTGTGGACTCAACGATTGCCTCACCGGCGCTGCTCAGGCCACTGACTCTGGGCGCAGACATTGTGATTCATTCGGTGACCAAGGTGATGAGCACCTCAGGAATGGGAATGGCAGGCGCGGTCATCGCGCGCAAGCCGATAATTTCAAACATCCCTAACGACGAGATGAAGCAGGACTTTGCCCTGTATCTCAAGCGCTATCCCCAGCGTGACCAGGGTGGCTGTTTACATCCGTTTCAGGCGCTGATGACCTTAAACGACCTGCGGGATTTGCGTCATCGGGTTGACCTGTTCAGCCAGAGTGCGCTGCGCGTTGCCCAGTTCCTGGCATCTCATCCCGCGGTGCTGGAGGTGAGTTACCTTGGCCTGGAGAGCCATCCGCTCCACAAAGTTGCGTCCCAATACCTGTTTTTGGTTGACGCCGAGAACGACCCGCGCTACTTAAAGCCGGTAAACCGCTACACCCATCTGATGGCGTTTCGGCCCAAAGGGGGCCATCAGGTAACGCGTAAGGTTTTTGACCGGTTCCAGTTAATCTGGCGCGCCACCGATTTAGGCAGAATCAAAACGGTCGCAACCATCCCGTCCATCTCAACCCATCTTTTGCAGGGCGAAGAGTGCCGGGAGATGGCATGCATCCCTTCGGATTTGATTCGGCTCTCGGTCGGTGGTGAAGACCCGGAAGACATCATCGCCGACTTAAAGCAGGCGCTGGAAGGGGCTTAACCGATGCGTTTCTATTCCACCAATTTGAAGGCGCCCTCGGTTGATTTAGCCACTGCACTCCTTGTTGGTCAGGCACCGGACAAAGGGCTTTATATGCCGGAACAGATTCCGGTGCTTCCCGAAGAGGAGATTTATGAACTGGCAGACCAGCCTTATCCTGAGGTGGCGTTTGCGGTGATGCGGCGCTGGGCTTCCGGACTTCTGCCCGACGACGAACTTTTGAAAATCTGCTATGAGTGCTACAACTATCCGGTGCCCTTAGAAAATGTGGTCGGCAACCGGTTTTTGATGCGGCTGGACCGCGGTCCAACCGCCTCATTCAAAGACTTTGCCGCCCGGATGATGGCGCGGCTTTTGCGCCACATCTTAAAACAGTCGGGCGGCGAACTGGTAATTTTGACCGCGACCTCAGGTGACACGGGCAGTGCGGTTGCCCACGCCTTTCACAATGTTGACCGCATCAGGATGGTGGTCTTGTTTCCGATTGCCGAGGTTTCGGACCGGCAGCGCAAACAGATGACCACCCTTGGTGGCAATGTCACGACAATCGGGATTGACGGCAAGTTTGACGACTGTCAGGCGCTGGTCAAGCGGGCGTTTGCCGACCCGGATTTAAAGCACATCCCGTTCTCCTCGGCAAACTCCATCAACATCGGCCGGCTTCTGCCCCAGTCGGTTTACTACTTCTACGCCTATGCCCAGCTTGCAGAAAAGGGTACCCGGGCGGTGTTCTGTGTACCCTCGGGCAACTTTGGCAATATGTGCGCTGGTATGCTTGCCTGGAGAATGGGCTTACCAGTTGAACGGTTTATCATCGCCACCAATGAGAACGACGAGTTCCCGAAGTTTCTGCAAACCGGCAAGTACGAAAAGATTGTGCCCTCGCGCAAATGCATCTCCAATGCGATGAATGTGGGACATCCTTCAAACCTGCCCCGGCTTGTTGCGCTCTACTCCGGCGTGATGGACGAGCAGGGCAACATTACACAACCGCCTGACCTCAAGGCGATGCAGCGCGATATGTTCTCCTTGAGCATCACCGATAGCGAGACCCGCGAGACAATTGTCAACACCTACAAAAAGTTCCACACCCTGCTTGAGCCGCACGGCGCGGTGGGCTGGGCAGCGCTCGAGCGGTACTGCGTTCAGAAAGAGCCGACCCTATCAATTGCGATTGAGACCGCGCACCCGGCAAAGTTTCCCGAGGAAATCAAGAGCCTGCTCGGGATTGAGCCGGAACCGCCTGAGGCGCTTTTGGGTCTGGACACCAAACCGGAACAGTACGAAACCGCACCAGCGGACTACAACTGGTTCAAGGATTACTTAAAGAAAAATCTGGCGCGTTAAAACCGGGTGATGAAGTACATCGTATTTTTGGGTGATGGAATGGCAGACGACGCGGTGCCAGAACTGGGCAACCGCACCCCATTACAGGTGGCGCAGAAACCGACAATTGACCGCATCGCCCGGCTCGGCAGGTGCGGCAGTTTTATCACCGTGACCGAAGATATGCCGCCCGGTTCTGAGGTTGCCAACCTGACGATTCTCGGCTACGACCCGCACCGCTACTATCAGGGCAGGGGTGTGATTGAGGCGGCAAGTATGGGCGTAAAACTGGAGCCCGATGATGTTGCCCTGCGCTGTAACCTCATCTGCATCCAGGACGGCAAAATCAAAAACCACTCCGCGGGCCACATCTCAACCGAAGAGGCAACGCTTTTGATTGAAGAGGTCAACCGGCAACTGGCAAACGAGACGGTTCACTTCTATCCGGGCTTCACCTACCGGCACCTGTGTGTCCTGAAACAGGGTTCACCGGAGATTGAGTGCTTTCCACCGCACGACTATGTGGGTGAAAAGGCGCTGGAACTTTTGCCCCGGGCAAAAACGCCCGAAGCCGAGCCCACCGCGCAACTTTTGCGTCACTTAATCCTTTCCTCCTGGGACATTCTGCCAGGACAGGCGGTCAACCTCAACCGCACCCTGCAGGGCAAAGACCCGGCAAACTCCATCTGGTTCTGGTCACCGGGCAAAAAACCGACGATGCCCACCTATCAGGAACTGTTCGGCTTAAAAGGTGCGGTCATCTCCGCGGTTGACTTGATCAAAGGCTTGGGCGTTTATGCCGGATTTGATGTGATTGAGGTGCCGGGCGCTACCGGTTTGATTGACACCAACTACGAAGGCAAGGCGGACGCCTGCTTGCGCGCGCTCGAAGACCACGACTTTGTTTACCTTCATCTGGAAGCGCCCGATGAGGCGGGCCACAGCCGCGATGTTAAGCAGAAGGTTCTGGCGATTGAACTGTTTGATAGGCGGCTTGTTTCCCGGGTGATGGCGGGTTTAGAAGAAAAAAAGATTTGCGCGACCGTGGCGGTTCTGCCCGACCACAAAACACCGGTGGCACGTGGCAACCATACGCACGGACCGGTGCCGGTTGCAATCTACAACCCGCATCTGCCTGCGGATGCGGTCCAGCGCTTTGACGAACAGTCGGTATTGAACGGTGCGTTAGGGGTCCTGAAAGGCGACGAGTTCATCAAAACCTTTTTAGGCAGGGCGGTTTAACCGGACAGCGCGCAGCAATTCCGGGGGCAAAATCCCACCGCTTCACACATAATTTTCATCCAGTTCCCAGTTTAAGGGGTTGTTGATAATGTATTCTCGGATTTTATTCAGGTCCTCGTCATTACGGATGATGTGTTCGTAATAGTTGCGTTGCCAGACCGGCACGCCTGCTGTCTGGTGCAGTTGATTGATTTGTTTTGCGGCGTTCATTTTGAACCGGCCAACAATTTTTGGCAACAACATTTTGCGTCGTTGAATCCATTCGGGCAATTGGTTGGGTTGGCGTAATTCATTTGGTACGGGCAATTCATGAATTGCCCCTACGGGATGCGGTTCTGAACAATCGATTATAAAAACAATACCGTGAATATGGTTCGGCATAATAACGAATTCATCCAACTGGGCACCGGGAAAATGGCAGGGAATTTCGCGCCAACATTTTTGCACAACTTCACCGCACTCATTCAATCGCATTGCACCATCAACAATTGCACCGAACAAACATTTGCGGTTTTTTGTGCAAATCGTGATAAAATACGCCCCGGATTGTGAATAATCGTAATCCTTTAATCTAACTGACCGCCGGTGGTATTTTCGTTCGGGATTTTCTATTTCAGACACTCTTTGCTTTATCCAACCTTTGTTTTACGGGTTCCGCTACAGGACAGGGCACCTTTCGTTGTGCCTATTTCAGGTCGAAATTAACTATTTTGTAAATATTTTCGCCCTTTTTCGGTAATCTCCCAAACCCCTCGTGGTGAGTCTGGTTTAAGCAATCCCTCATTGACCATTGTATATCGTGCCCATTGCGCGGTATTTTCCCATCTCTTTGTTGTTGGCGTAGATTTAAGGGGCTGAAAATCGTAGGGGGTCAAAATGTGCTTCATTTTTTCATAAACCTTTTTTAGTACTACCTGCATTTCAGCTTTTCCGCCTAATTCAACAAGCGATTGAAGTATTGGCTTAAAGAATTCGCTTTCCGGTGTTCTTAAACCGCGTCCTAATTTACCACGCTGTCTTCGCCTTCTCTTTGATTTTGGGACTACTGTCGAAAAGATGTTTTGCCATTCGTCCTGGAGCGCTTTGACTTTCTCACGGAAATTCTTTAGTCGCTCTCCATATTCAGCAAGGTTTTTCACCTTTTCGTAATCCCTGCCCTTCACCATTTTTTCGGCCTCTTGGTCAAGGAGATTAGAAACCTCCTCAATTTCCTCAATGAGGATTTCAAAAGCCGTGTTTACTTCGTTTTTGTTCATTGTTGACCTCCTTATGGTCTACATCCGCAATTTTGGGTCGTCTATTTTGAAAGGAAACTATAAACCAATTCATCTATTATTATTACCCGTTACCGCGAGTAGTGTTTAAAGTTAAAATATGTGCCTTCTTGCCACGGAAATTTTAGAGATTTGAAGTGATTAAAATTAATAAAAAATATAAACATAGGATTGTGGGGGTGGTATTTTAAATGTTTTATAAATATCTAATTCTTTTTTATATTTTTTTATTTTTTTTATCTTTATTGCATATCCTATGTTCTTGCCTTCGTAATATTTCCAAAAAAAACTTTCGTCGATTCCAGCGTATTCTTTTGTCATTAACCACAATTCTAACAACGGTAATTCGTATATGTCTTCGATAAGAAATTCACCAACAACTGCTTTCCATGGGGAGGTAGCATATATTACAACGCTTTCGACCTCTTTTTTAAATATTTTTTTTCTAAATTCATATTTTTTTTGCCCCGATAAAATTTTCACAACAAATTCGGGCTTAATAGATAATAAAACTTTCATCGATTTTTGCCTCCGTTATAATCCTTTTGAAGGCTTCTGGGTCTATCGGCTTTAACCCTCGAAGTTCTCCTTCGTTACCACTTAGCACACCTAATTCAAGCAACTTTTTTCTGTTTAATCTTTCACCTTCCCGGAAAGAATAAACGTGTAAAAATTGTATGATAAATGGTTTTAATTCTATTTTATAATTCACCAACCCTGTTGGTCTATAATCCCAAAATTTTATTAGTTCATTATCATCAAAGACGCTACGTTTTCTGCATTTTAGTATAAAATCGTGTTCGTCAATAATTTTATCTATTTTATCCTCAACGACCCCTATCGCACTTATTACCGCAGTATAGTATGCAGATTTACCTAATTCTCCTGTTCTGTAAAACAATAAAATGTCATTTTGGGAGACGTTTCTTTCCAGAGATCTCGATATGTAAACTTTCGATATGGCATTACGATGCGGTTTGTTTTCTCTAAAATTATCGGGGGATTCAGTTCTTAAAATTGAATCAGGGAACAATTCAGTATGGAATTTGGGATAAATGGGTACAATAAATATTCTTGTGTTCCTTGTCGTAATATATGGATAAGTTTTTTTGGGGTCATCGTAATTATAATTTTTACGAAAGTCTCTTACCAACACCATTTCTTTTGTTGATTTTTTGGTTCCGTACTCATTAAACCCCCATTTTTTCAATAAATCGATAAGTCTTCTTTGTTCGTCTCGCTTACTAAAAATTGTAACGTAAATTTCATCCACTTTTTGTGCCAACGCATTATCGAATATAATTTTTAAAAACCTTTCGCCGAGGCGATAACCATTCAATTCCACTTTAAAGCTACCAATTTTAAGTCTCTTTTTAGGCTCAAAAATTGGCTCCATATCAGAATAATTCTCATCCTTGCCTTCTACTTTTAAATATAAGAAAGCATTTAATCTCTCACCAGTATATGATACATAAACAGGTTCGCTTGATTTTCTCTTAAACCAATTGTCAAACTTTGGGTAATCTTCTCTGAATGAATCAAAAAAAGCATCTTTTAAATTGACTTCTCCAAAGTAACTTTTACGTACACTTAAAACTTTATAGTCGATTAAATCTGGATTTTCGGTAATTACTTTTTCAAGATACTCTTCTATGGAATAAACACGGTCCTCAATGCCTAATAATTTAGCCTTTTCGTGTAATTTTTTGTCCTCTGTTATTAAAATATCAACTGTTCCCTTAAATACTTCATTTAATAGTAAGGTATCATTTTTATCATTTTCTGTTGTATCGACATTTTTTGTTTTTTGTAAAACTTCACCTTCTAATGTATAATTAGTCTTTAATACGTTATAACTCTGGAGTTTTATGTTGAAAGATTTTTTAATGTCTTCATCATTAATCTTGTTTATCTCTTTTATAGTAATTGGATGAATGATTTTTTCTATCCTCAATTTGTCTAGCCAATAAAAAAGTTTTCCAATATCACTATGAATAACGTCAGCTCTATTGGTCTCACGATGAATGATTATATTAGTATCTAATAAGACTTTCGTACTCATTATATTTTTTCTTCATAGACAATTTTAATTCATCCTCGGTCAAATTATATATACCAGCCAATCAACTGAGCGTTCGTATTCTTTGAACCTGCATTGGTTTGAGCGGTTTCCAACTAATCTTCGGATTTGGTGATGTCTTGGGTTCGAAAGAGAATACGAGGTAGACGGTCTATTACTCATCGGTCTATCTTGTGTTATGCATTATATTAAACTGATGGCGTGGGTGGTGTCAAGGAAAAATGGATTTGGGGCGGTGAAGCGAGTGCGGGGGCTGGTACTCTGGAGTTTGTGGTGTTCACGGGTGGTTGTCAGGTGTAATGTGGAGTTAGGGCGATTAGGGCGGTGGAAACTACCCCCGGAAGGGGGGAGGGGGTCGTTTCCCAGACGGTTTCGGCTGGTAATCAACCGATTATCAATGGTTTAACCAGTTCGTTAATCTGTTGCCGGATTTGGGGTCTAATCATTAGACCGAATAGGTTCAGGGGTTGAGCATTATTCCGGCGCCGAATCTGCCAGTTGGACCGCGAGCGGCGCGGGCAGAGAAGAAGGTGTTGCTGTGGCAATGGGTGCAGAGGTTTGCGGTTTCGATGTTTTGTTTTTGCACGCCGGCGTTGAGTAACTGGGTTTCGTTTGCCTTGATAAGGTCAAGGTACCAGGCGCCGTCGCGCTGGATAAGGAGTTTGTCGCTTTCGGGCTGGGTCTGGCGTACGAGCTGGACAACATCTGCCCGCACTTCGTAGCAGCAGGGACCGATTGCCGGACCAATGCCGACGCGGAGGTTTTCCGGTTCGCAGTTGAACCGCTGTTTCAATGTCTGGACTGCCTTTTGCGCGATGCGGGCGACGGTGCCTTTCCAGCCGGCATGGGCAACACCGATGACCCTTTTTTCAGGGTGGAAGAAGAGGAGCGGGACGCAGTCAGCAACAAGGACCAATAGGCAGATGCCGGGTTTGTCGGTGATAATGCCGTCGGTGTTGGGCAGGGTGAGCCCTTTTTCCCGGACGATGGCGATGTTGGCACCGTGGACCTGTTCGCCGTTGACGAGGGCATCAGGCGCGATGTTCAGGGCGCGGGCAAGGGTCAGGCGGTTGCGCAGGACATTGTTGAACTGGTCTTGGGTGTGGAAGGCGAGGTTGAGGGTGTCAAACGGTTTCGGGCTTGTTCCGCCTTCACGGGTGGTGATAAAGTGGGAAATCGTTTTGTAGCGGGCGAGTCCGGGGAAGTGCAGGAGGTTGATGCTGTTGACCCGGGTTTTTATCATCGGTTAATCACACCGCCGCAATTTTACCGTAGTATGCCTTTCGAATGAAGTGGGGTATATGGTAGTGCCGGAAGCCGATGAGCATTTTTTTGTCTTTTTTATCCTGGTCGTTTATCGCCTTTTCAAGGTCCGCCATTGTTATCGGTCGGGATTGCCGGGCGCAGGCGGTTACCGCTTTCATTACCGCATTTTTTATCTGGGCACCGGTCAGTTGATAGCGAGTTCCCAGTTGTTCAAAGTCCACATCGGGCGCCAGTTTCTTGCAGTCTTTGAGCAATAAGCGCCAGATTTTGGTCCGCTCTTCAGGACCGGGTAGGTCAAACTGCAAGTGCAGGAGGATGCGGCGCTCAAATGCCGGGTCCAGTGCGGGTGCGCGGTTGGTGGTGAGAATCAACAGTCCGGTAAACCGCTCCACTTCCTGCATCAGGACATTGGTTATGATGTTGTGAGTGCGGTCAACAGAGTGACTCTCGGTTTCAAATCGGGTGCCAAAGCAGGCATCCGCTTCGTCAAACAGGAGTACACAGCCGGCAGTTGTCGCATCTTCAAATACCTGGTGGATGAATTTTTCTGATTCGCCAAACCATTTGCTGTAAATCTGGGGATAGGACACATAGCCAATCTTTTTGCCCAGTTTATGGGCGATGGCTTCGGCGGTGGCGGTTTTGCCGGTGCCGGGTGGTCCGGAGAGGAGCATTGCGACCGCTTTGCCATAGGGGATTTTATCCGCAATGCCGTACTCCTGATAGACGCGTTCGCCATTTAGAAACTGCCAGAGCGCCTGTTCTATCTGGCTGATGGTGTTTTCCGGCAAGACGAGCATATCAAATGTGACCGTTGGGTCACTTATCTGGAGAAGGCGACTTTCCTGCCGCTCCTTTTTACTGGACTCTTTGTCAGATTTTGGCGGCGCTGATTCTATTTCTGGATTTTTGTCAGAAGTTTCGGGAGGGTCATCATCATCGGTGATTTCCGGTTGCCGGGGTTTTTCTTTATGTTTTTTGCGGGGAATGCCGGCGATTTCCCAGAAAAGTTCATCGGTGATTTTGTATTCGTCTGACAGTTTGTCCCACTCAGTAAAAAAGGACCAAATATAGTGCTTTGACCTAATTAATCCGGCGCTGCGCAGTTTTGACCCGCGTAGTATTATATGAAGTTTGGTTACCAGACGCTCTTCAATGTCGAGGGCGATAAGTTTTAAAATTGTGGAACCCGATAAAGCGACGGAGTTCAGTTCGGCAAAGAAGAGTAATAGGAGGATGTTTTTTTCGGCTTCGTTTAAGCGGTGGCGGGCGCAGATTTTTTCCAGCGGAATGGGGACTCTTTCTCTTTTTGCCTGAGCGAGGATTTCGGCAAGTTGCTCTTCATAAAACCGTACCGGGTCCTGGCTAATCAGGATAATTTCGTCGTCGGCGGGCTTAATGTCACGGGCAGTTTTGGGTAATGGTCTTATGGAACAGAGCTTCTTGAGGAGTTGTCTGGTCTCTTTATCAAGTTTTGCCGAACTCTCAAGCCGTGCCCGTAATAAAAGGCACTGGGTTTTCAGGTAGCGGGCGTTAAGACTGTTTTTCTTCAATTTACCTCCTTTTTAAAACTTCAGACCTCCCAAATAATAAAAAAAATATCTTTAATGTCCTGTTGATATAGACTTTCAGAGATTGTAAAAGGGTTCAGAATAATACCGAGTCAATTAATTTCTTTAACACATTGACAAATAGAATGTTATAAAATCAAAGACGGTTAAAAATCGGCGGTATATTTTTCTAATTTATTGACATTTAATAATTTTTTCTAACGCAGCAGAGCCGGCAGGGGCAGGATGCGAATCTTTGAGCGGGCTCGATGGTTAATTTTTGGTGCGACAAGTAGAAGGATGCTAAAAAACCGTGGTTTTGGTATCAAGAAGGTTGACATTGGGTAGGCGGTTTTTATAATGGGCAAGGTTTTTGGTTTCCGGTTAACAGTAAAACAGTTTTGAGAATGTTATGTGGCTACCGATTGTTGTCCTCGGCTTGGTTTTTCTGCTGATTGCGGTCCGGCAGGTTGGTAATGTCAGGCTGCCGATATGGCTGATAATGCTGGCCGGCGCCTTAATGGTGCTTTTGGCTGGCAGTATTACGCCTGGCGCAGCGTTGCGGTCGATAAATCTTGATGTGATGCTTTTCCTTGCCGGGATGTTTGTTTTAGGGGGTGCACTGGAAGAGAGCGGTTACCTTTCCTATCTATCTTATCGGCTGTTCCGCAGGGCGCGGACCACAAACGAACTTCTGCTGATGATTCTGTTCGGGATGGGGCTGGCATCGGCGCTGTTGATGAACGACACGGTGGCGATTATTGGCACGCCAATTGTATTGCTCCTTGCCCGCAAGCACAACATCAGTCCGAAGGCGCTACTCCTGGCACTGGCTTTTGCGATTACGATTGGCAGTGTGCCGAGCCCGATTGGCAATCCCCAGAATTTGTTGATTGCCACCGGTGCCGGTGTTAAAAATCCGTTTGTCGTTTTCTTTGTTTATCTGGCGGTGCCGTCGGCGATTAATATCCTGGTGGCGTTTGGGTTGCTGAAGTTGTTTTATCATGAGCATTTTAACGACCAGCCCTTGAACAATGAGCCGGCGCTGATTGCGGACCGTTCTCTTGCCCGGCTTTGCCGGTGGTCTTTGCTGCTGTTGCTTTTGATGGTCGGGTTGAAGGTGATTTGTGCCTCGTTTCGGCTCGGGTTTGATTTTCGCCTGACCTACATTGCGCTGGGAGCGGCACTGCCGGTTTTGCTGTTCAGCCCGAAACGGTGGCGCATTATCCGGCTTGTTGACTGGCACACGCTGCTCTTCTTTGCCGCGATGTTTGTGCTGATGCAGGCGGTATGGGATACCGGTTGCTTTCACTTTTTGCTGCGCCAGATGCGGGCGGATATCCTTTCGGTGCCAGTGGTTCTCGGGGTCAGTGTTCTGTTTAGCCAGTTAATCTCCAATGTGCCACTGGTTGCCTTGCTTCTGCCCCTGCTCAATGCCCACAGCCCTTCGGCACGGACGCTGATGGCGCTTGCCGCGGGTAGCACGGTGGCGGGAAATCTATTTATTCTCGGTGCGGCAAGTAATGTTATTATCATTCAGAATGCGGAGAAAAAGGCGGGTGAGAGTTTGACATTCTGGGAGTTTGCCCGCATCGGGGTGATTTTGACCACGGTGAACTGCCTGATTTACTGGGGCTGGTTGCTGCTGTTTTAAGGTTCAGGGTTTCGTAGTCCGCTAATTTCGCCCGTCAAACGGTTTCTAATAAAAAGGCGGGGCGAGCCGCGGTTTGGACTCGCCCCGCCTTATGGTTTCGGGCAACAACTTCAGAAGCCGATAGGTTGTCTGTTTTCGATTCCCGCCTCTTCTTCCGCGGCATTTTTTAGGTCCGCCATTGTAACCAGCCGGTTTTCCTGGGCACAGGTTGTTATCGCTTTGAGCACGGCATTTTTTATCTCAGCGCCCGACAGTTGATAGCGATTACCCAGTTGTTCAAAGTCAACATCGGGCGCCAGTTTCGGGCAGTCTTTCAGGAAGAAGCGCCAGATTTTAGTCCGCTCTTCCGCACCGGGCAGGTCGAACTTGAGGCTCAGGAGAATGCGGCGCTCAAATGCCGGGTCCAGTGCGGGTGCGCGGTTGGTGGTGAGAATCAACAGTCCGTTAAACCGCTCCACTTCCTGCATCAGGATGTTGGTGATGGTGTTGTAACAGCGGTCGCCAGCGTAACTCTCGATTTCAAATCGGGTGCCAAAGCAGGCGTCCGCTTCGTCAAACAACAGCACGCAGCCGGCAGTTGTCGCATCTTCAAACACTTGGTGGATGTTTTTCTCCGAATCGCCAAACCACCTGTTGTAAATCTGGGGATAGGACACATAGCCAACCTTTTTGCCCAGTTTATGGGCGATGGCTTCGGCGGTGGCGGTTTTGCCGGTGCCGGGTGGTCCGTAAAAGAGCATTGTGACCGCTTTGCCATAGGGGATTTTGTCCGCAATGCCGTACTCCTGATAGGCACGCTCACCTTCCTTTACCTGCCAGAGCGCTCGGTTGATGCGGGCGATTGTTTGCTCCGGCAACACGAGCATATCAAATGAGACCGAAGGCTCTCGAACATATAACAACCGTATTTGTTCCTCCTCATTTTCCGCAGGGCACGGTTCGGCATCGGCCGACTTTTCGCCGGGTACACCGGCAATCGCCCAGAAGACCCGGTCCGGCAGTTTGAAGTGGGCTTCAAGCGGGCATTCGTCGCGCTCAAATTCTGAGGCGGGCACGATAAGCCGGTGCGCGAGCAGTTTTCCGCCGGGATGGATTATCGGAATTTTCGCCAGTTGCTCTTCAATGTTCGTGGCGAGCAGTTTTACGATGGTGGCACCAGGTACCCGGGTGCAGTTCAGGCGCGCAAAGAAAAGCACGATGAGCACGGTCTTTTCGTCTTCGTTCAGGTTGTGCTCGGCAACGAGTTTTTCCAGCGGGATGGCGACATTTCTCTCCTTTGCCTCGGCGAGAATCCGCTCCAGTTGCTCTCCGTACTGCTCTATCGGACTTTTCTCCGCAAAGAGCAGTTGATTCTCGCAACCGCGGCTCTTGCGCCGCCGGCTGGGTTTATTTTCCCTGCCCGCAGGGCAGATTTCGCGCAGTAGCCGTGCTACATCCCGGTCCTCACAGTCCCGGAGCCTTGCCTGCAGAATCAGGCTCTGGGTGTTGAGGTAACGGTTGTTCAGTTCATTTTTCTCCATTGGTGCCTCCTTTCTTTTTGTTTTTCTGCCTAAAAACAAAAACGGCCCGGAAATCCGGGCCGTTTTCGCCTACTCTACTACTACACTACGGCTTTATTATACAAAAAATCGGCTGCTTGTCAAGTTTTGCGATTAGCCAATTAATCGCCTTCTTTTTCATCGCCGCCCTTCTTTATTTCTTCTCCTTAGCCTCCGCCTGCGCCTTAAGTCGCTTCAAGCCGTTGATGAACCTATCAACCTCACTTTTGGTTTTGAAATAGCAGTACCACTGGTTCTGTTCATTATAAGGAGGTTCATACCCTTTTTCTGTAGGGAGAAGGTTTAAAATATTTGTGGTCGAGGTTTTAAAGTATTTTGCCATATCGTTCGCCTGTAGCCAGCAATACAATCCTTTCTTTTTGTCACTATATTTAGTATAAACGATAAATGGCCAAGCATCTTCCCTTTGCAATCGGCACACAAAGAGAAGTCGTCGCTTTTCTTCCTCTTCTTGTGCCCGCGAAGGAGTCATTCGCAAGAAAAGCGGCCTTATTCCCTGCACGAGTTGTTCATACAACTCCCCAACGCCTTTATTGATTGCCTCTTCCTTAATCTGGTTTTGTGTTTCTTTTGTACTGATTAATCTATCTTCCGCCTTGTAAAGTTTTGAGTTAAAGATTTCTTCGATGTTGTGCTTGTACAACTCCAGTTCCACAGCATAGATGGTAAAGTTGCTGTTTTTATTGATGAAATCAATCAGGCTGTTCAAATTCTCATCCAGTTTATCCACAGGGACAACGAATTTGAACTTTCCTCCGTCAAAGTTGCGATATAGATTTTGTAAGATTTTCTTTACTGCACGCCCATCTAACTTATAAAAATCCGCCAGCCTTTTTTCCACGTTTTGCTTTATGACATTTTTACAGTTTTTATCCAACTCAGCTATAAATTCATTGAATTCAGAATTGTACAATGAGGCCCCACACTCAAGTAAATTGGCTACAACTTCCTTTCCCCGTTTTTTGTATGACCTCGTATCGATGATGTAAATTTCGCCGTCTCTATCAATACCAATTAAACCGATGCCCCAGAACTCCTCTGCTACTATACAAAGTTTCACGCCCTTTTTTATATCGCAGAGAGACAGAATTTCGGGGTATTTCATAATCACCTCCCTCAATTTTTCCTCTGGTTCTATCTCGGACTTTATGATCGGTTCCGATGCGGTATCTTTTTTTGTGTTTATGATTATGATTGCCATAACAGCACCTCCTTTGTTTAGCCTTTTAGCCTTAAAAAATAAGGGCGTCCAGATGGACGCCCCTCTATCAAAAATATAGCAAATAAAATGTCCTTTGTCAAGCAAAAAATTAAATTGAGAAAAAGGGGCGATATAGAGTAAGTACCGGCTTAAATTACCTCTGCTTTTTATGGTGGTCGTATTTATATATTGGACTTGACAGGTGGCAAATCGGGT
The DNA here is from genome assembly GCA_013177935.1 of candidate division WOR-3 bacterium. NCBI lineage: Bacteria > Pseudomonadati > Caldifarciminota > Caldifarciminota bacterium. Next base: position 246,221 of record JABLXZ010000002.1, read on the forward strand.
TTTACAATTGTCTTGCTGGTTATGTCAGGCGCAAGCCATCCCAACCAGGGATGGCTTGTTTTGTTTATAGGCACTTCAAAAGGAGTTTAAGATGACGGTTGCTTTGTTTGCGGGCTATTTTGTGCTGCTTTTAATTCTCGGGATTTTTGCCCGGTTGCGGTCAAGACCAGGGCACGAGGACTTTTTTCTTGCCCGGCGCCGGTTTGGTCCGCTGGTTTTGCTCGTGACGCTGGCAGCAACAAACTTTTCGTCGTTTACGGTGTTCGGGTTTGCCGGTGCCGGTTATCGTTTTGGCTATTCGTATTATCCGATAATGGCGTTTGGCACCGGGTTTATGGCTTTGACCTTTATTCTGCTCGGAATTCCGGCTTATCAGGCGGCAAAGGCGCAGGGTGCGATTACGCCTCCGGAGTTGATTCGGTTCCGTTTTAAAAATCGGGCGCTTCATCTTGCCTATCTGCTGGTGATGGTAGTTTTCACTCTGCCCTATCTGGCGCTGCAGCCGATGGGTGCCGGTTATATGCTGAATGCGCTTTTTGGTCTCCCCTATGCGATGGGTGCCGGTCTGGTGGTTTTTGTTGGTTTAGGTTATGTACTGCTTGCCGGGGTGCGTGGTGATGCCTGGACCGATTTGTTGCAAGGAGTGGTGATGCTTTGCGGTTTGGCGCTGATTTTTGGGGCGGTGGTGAAGCAACTGGGTGGTTTTGTCGAGGTCAGTAACGATTTGATGGCACGGCAGGGTGAACTTTTTTCCAGGCCCGGAGGAGGTGGGTTTTTTACGCTTGCGGTCTGGTTTTCTTATCTTTTTCTCTGGTTTGTTTGCGACCCGATGTTTCCCCAGTTGTTTCAACGATTTCTTACCGCGAAGGATGAGGGTTCACTGAAAAAGGCGGCGCTTTTTTATCCGGTTGTGACCGGGGTTCTGTTTTTCTTTCCGGTGGCGCTGGGTGTGATGGCGCATAAGGTTTTGCCCGGAATTGAGGGCGCAAAGTCCGACCAGATTTTGCCCTTGCTGGTGAATAAGAGCCTGCCCCAGTTCTTCAGCGGGGTTCTGACCGTGTGTGGTCTTGCCGCTTTGATGTCCACGATGGATTCGCAACTTCTGACCCTGTCTTCGATGCTTGTCCGGGACATCAGGATTTTACTCGGGAAACCGGCAGAAGGGGCAAAGCCGCTGCACTTTCCGGTGATGGTTGTTCTTGCCCTTGTGGGGCTTTTTCTGGCATTAAAGCCGTGGGGCACAATTTTACAGATTGCGACCGAGACTTTTACCGGACTGGCGGTGCTTTTTCCGGTGACCCTTGCCGCGGCTTACTGGAAAAAGACAAACCCCTGGGCGGGTTTTGCCTCAATTGTTGTTGGTGAGGCGCTGGTGGTTCTTTACCACTTCAAACTTTTGCCGGACTTTGGTTTTCTGCCAGTAATCCCGGTGGTAATTGTTGTCAGTTTGATTGTGATTTTGGGGACGATTCTGTTTCCGGCGCACGGGCTTGACTCCTGGGTGACACTGAAACGGATAAACTGGTGGCGGGTGGTGCCATTTTTCTTAATCTTTGTTTTGAGCCTTGACTTTTACAACTGGCACCGGCAAAGACCGGTTGTTCTTGGACTGCCGTTGTGGCTCTGGTTTCACTTTCTGCTTATCGGGTTGCTCTTTTTTGCCCTGTTTTTTGTTTTGCGGTCAGAGAAGCGGGAAAACAGGATTTAGATGGTTCAGATGCCCAAGCCCTGTTTGATGAACATTATGCCCCAGGATAGGGTGATTAAGCCCATCAGGGTTGAGACAACCTGCATTGCGGTTTCGCCGGTGAAGCGGGTGATGCGCGGCGCCTGGAGGAATAGAATCAGGGTGATAAGGAGGACAAGGAGAACGGCAATGGCGGTCAGGAGTCTGCCATAGTCGTGGACGCTGATGATGATGGCGGTGATTGATGCCGGACCGGTCAAGAGCGGGGTGGCGATGATGGAGGCGATTGCCTTTGCCGAGCGTTTGGTGCCCATCACCTTTTCTGAGTCGGACTGACCAAGCGACATCTTGATGCCGAGGATGCCGAGGATAACACCACCGGCGATTTTGAAGTCCTGGATGTTGGTGTTGAAGAGGCGCAGGAGGCTGGCTCCGAAGATGAGGCAGAGAATGGAGATGGAAAGGGCAACGGTGACAGCAAGAAAGGCGGTCTTCTTTTTCTCCTCTGGGCTCATATCCGCGGTGGCACCGAAGAAGACAACAAAACTCAAGAGCGGGTCAAAGATGACAAAGAAGAGGATGACGAGCTGAAGGAGTGAGTAGAACATCAACGATAGAATACCGCGCGGGTCTTGATAAATCAAGTCAGGCGTACTGTTTTTCTTGCAACCAGGAGGCGATGGGTTTAGTCTATTTATATATAAGGTGGGAAATGGGGGTGGAACGGCATTTATAAAAAGGAGTAGGCGATGACAGAGTTGCAGCAGGACGATATCAGACGGATTCATGAGGAGATAGAAAGAGAGAGTGTGTTTGTTCAGGCGCTGACCGCTGAGGTCGGCAAGGTGATTGTCGGGCAAAAGTATTTGATTGAAAGGCTGCTGGTCGGGCTTCTGGCAAACGGGCACATCTTAATTGAAGGTGTGCCCGGACTGGCAAAGACCTATGCAGTGAAGGCGCTTGCCGGTGCAATCAGCGCCCGGTTCCAGCGGATTCAGTTTACGCCCGACCTTTTGCCCGCCGACATCATCGGCACGCAGATTTACAATCAGCGGACCGGTGAATTCACCGCGCGCAAGGGTCCGATTTTTGCCAATTTTGTGCTGGCCGACGAAATTAACCGGGCACCACCCAAGGTGCAGAGTGCACTGCTCGAGGCGATGCAGGAACGGCAGGTGACGATTGGGGATGAGACCTTCCGCCTCGAGGAGCCGTTTTTAGTGCTGGCGACACAGAACCCGATTGAACAGGAGGGTACCTATCCCCTACCTGAAGCACAGACCGACCGGTTTTTGCTGAAACTGCGGGTGAGTTATCCTTCAAAGGAGGAGGAAAAGCAGATTGTTGAGCGGATGACAAAAGGTGTGGAACCGAAGGTGGCACCGGTTGTGGACACAGCAACGATTTTGCGCGGCCGGGAGTTGTGCACCCGCATCTATGTTGACGAGAAGTTGAAGGAGTACATTTTAAATCTGGTTTTTGCCACCCGATTTCCCAAGGAGCACAACTTAGCGGACCTGGTGCCGCTGATTCGCTATGGCGCTTCGCCCCGGGCATCAATCTATCTTCTGACTGCGAGCCGGGCGATGGCGTTCTTAAGGCGGCGTGGTTTTGTGATCCCGGAAGACATCAAAGAACTCGCCTATGATGTGCTGCGGCACCGGCTGATTTTGACCTACGAAGCCGAAGCGGAAGAGTTAACAACCGATGACATCATCCGGCGTGTGCTGGAAGGGGTGGAGGTGCCGTAAGAAGGATGCGGGCGGTAACAACGCGACTGGACCTCGCCAAAATTCGGCAGATTGAGATTCGCACCCGGCGCCTGGTCAACACCGTGTTTGCCGGAGAGTACCGGTCGAGTTTTAAGGGCCGGGGCGTGGAGTTTGCCGATGTGCGGGAGTATCAAGTGGGCGACGATGTGCGGACGATTGACTGGCGTTTGACCGCAAGGTTCGGCAAGCCGTTTGTCAAGCAGTTTGCCGAGGAGCGGGAACTGCTGGTGATGCTGGTGGTGGACGCTTCAGGTTCCAATCGGTTTGGCACGAAAGGGGCGCTGAAGATTGAGCAGGCAGCGCTGGTAAGTGCGACCCTGGCGTTTTCCGCAATTAAGAACAACGACAAGGTGGGGCTGGTGTTCTTTACCGACCGTATTGAGCACTTTGTGCCACCGGCAAAGGGGCGTACCCATGTGTTACGCCTGGTGCGGGACATTTTGTTTTTTCAGCCGCAAGGGGTGGGAACCGCGCCAGGTGCAGCACTGGAGTTTGTTTTGCACATCCTCAAGCGCCGGGCGATTGTGTTTCTGGTTTCGGATTTGCTCGGACCGGGTTTTGTCGGTGCTGAGTTTGAGAAGCCGCTCTCGATTATGAGCCGGCAGCACGATTTGGTGGTGTTGAGCATCAACGACCGGGCAGAACAGAGTCTGCCCGCACTGGGGTTGCAGGAGTTTGTTGATGCAGAAACGGGCAAACGGGTTCTGGTGAACACGAGTGCGCGGTGGGTGCAGGAGGTTTTTCGGCAAAGAAGAGAGAAGCGGCAGGAGATGCTCAGCCGGTTGTTTCAACGGCTTGGTGTGGACCACATTCCGCTTTTAACCGACGAGCCGTTTACCCCAAAACTGCATCGGTTCTTTCAGGAGCGGGCACGGCGTTATCGGTGATGGGAATGCGGAGAAAAGTAGAAGCGGGCACCCTCCCCTTTTTCCCCTTCCGTCAAGGGCGGGGAAGGAGTAGGTATTTCCTTCAAGAGATGGAAAGGAGTAGGAGTTTCTGGCAAGGGAGGGGTAGAGTAGGAAATAGTTGCAATCAATGGAGAGGTAGCGAAGTAGAGAGGTGCAGAAGAGCGGCAGGGATAATTCTGGTGATTGGGTTGCTTTTAGGGCTGGCGATGTCCAGAAATGCAGGAGCGGATACCCTCCCCTTTTTCCCCTCCCATCAAGGGCGGGGAAAAGAAAGCGAATGGGCGCAGGTGGACAGTTTGGCGGGTGATACGGTTGCCCGACCCTATCGCATAGTAGAAGGCGGACCGGTACGGGTGGTGGTGAAGGTGCAGGAGAAAAGGGGTAAGCCGTTGACAATTGGCGACCGGTTAAAAGTGGAACTTGTCGTTTCTCACCCAAGGAACTTGACCGTATCACCACCATTTGTGGAAAAGGCGGATGAGTTTACGGTAACGGAACAGAAACACCAGATTCGCTATCGGGGTGATACGGTGCTTGACATTTACAATCTGACGCTGGCATTGTGGACGACCGGAGAAAAGAAACTGCCGCCTTTTCTGGTGACCTATCAGGATGCGAGCGGTTTGGTTGCTGCGGCAAGCGATTCGCTGCCGGTGAAGGTGGTGAGTTTAATCGACGAGCGGATGCAGGACATCAACGACATCAAGCGCCAGCGCGAGTTTCCCAACCTGATGCCGGTCTGGGTGTTACTCGCGGTGCTGGCGCTGGGTGGAGCCGGTTACTTTGGCTATCGGTGGTTAAGGCGTTACCGGCGAAAACGGGCAGAACCGGCACCTTTACTTTCACCCTGGGACGAGGCGTTCAGGGCGCTGGAACAGGTGCCGGTTGAAGAGTGGCTGAGCAGTGGTCAGGTGAAAAGGTATTACTACACCGTTTCCGAGATTGTCAAGCGGTATTTGACCCGGCGGTTTGAGTTTCCGGCAATTGACCAGACAACGAGCGAGATACTGCGGGAGTTGCGCCAGCGCCGGTTTAGCGAATTGGAGCGGTTCCGGAGCTTCTTCTGGGAAGCGGACCAGGTGAAGTATGCGAAACACATTCCAGATAAGCCGGAAGAGCTGGTGGTTCAGGCACGGCAACTGGTGGAACTGACGATACCAGCACCGGAACCGGCTGGAAGCAGTGGTGAAGGAGCAGTGGGCAATGCGGCGGTAAGGAGCGGAGGTTAACGATGTGGCACTTTGCGCATCCCGGCTATCTGGCGCTACTCGGACTGGTGCCGCTTTTATGGTGGTGGGAAAGATGGCGCGGGCGCAGCGGTTTGCGTTTTAGTGATACAACACTGCTGCCTGCACCTACAGCATTGGAGCGGGTAGTCAAACACCTGCCACTTTCCCTTTTTTCCTTAGCGCTCGTTTTTTCTACGCTGGCGCTGGCACGGCCGCAAAAGGGGCGGATGTTTGAAGAACTGGAGACCAGAGGGATTGACATTATGCTCTGTCTGGACATTTCCGGCACGATGCAGGCGGCGGACTTTCTGCCCAAAGACCGGCTCACCGTTGCCAAGGAGCGGGCAAAGGAGTTTATTAACCGCCGCACCGGTGACCGCATCGGTCTGGTGATATTTGCTGCAACCAGTTTGACCCAGTGTCCATTGACCCTGGACCACAAGATTCTCAACGACATCCTGGACCGGGTGGACTTTGGCATTTTAGAGGATGGGACTGCAATCGGGATGGGCATCGCCAGTGCGGGGGCACGGCTCAAAGGCTCAAAGGCAAGGGAAAAGGTAATTATCCTGCTGACCGACGGCCGCAACAATACCGGTGACATCGACCCATTGACCGCAGCGCAGGCGGCAGCAGCACTCGGCATCAAGATTTACACGATTGGTGTGGGTAGTAAGGGACCGGTGCCGTTTCCGGTTGACGACCCGCTCTTTGGCCGGCGCTATGTCCAGATGGAGGTTGACCTTGATACCGAGACCTTGCAGAAGATTGCTGATATTACCGGTGGTAAGTTTTTCCTTGCTACGGACCCGGAGGCGCTGAAACGGGTTTATGAGGAGATTGACCGGCTCGAGCCGTCAACCTTTAAGGCGCGGCGCTACACCCTGTATCAGGAGCGGATGCAGACACCGTTACTTTTGGGTATACTATTTGCCCTTGCCGGGTTTTTCGCCGGGATGGCAATTAACCGGAGGCTGGCATGATAAAGTGGGACGCGATGCCCTCACCCCAACCCTCTCCCATAAAGGGAGAGGGCAAGAGCAAGAGGAACTTGAGGGTGTCATTGCCTCCCATAAATGGTGAGAGCAAGAGGAATATGACTGGTTCACCGCTTCCCTTAAACGGCGAGGGCAGGAAGAACCGGACGGTGTCACCGCTTTTCATAACAGGAGTGATTATGAGGAGGTTTGGATGATAAACTGGGGTGCGCCGCAGATGCTTTACCTTTTGTTTGTCCTGCCCGTGGTTGTCATGGTGTTTATTTTGGTTCGGGCTATTGACCGGCGCCGGGTCAGGCGTTTGATTGAGCCGCAGTTGCTTGCCCAAATCGAGCCGGACCGCTCTGCAGGCAGGGAAACGGCAAAACTGATCATTCTAATTTTAGGTCTGGGGCTGATGGTTGTTGCCCTGGCGCGGCCGCGCTGGGGAGAAAGGTTGCAGATGTTTAAGGGCCGGGGTGTTGCGGTGGTTATTGCGCTTGACGCGTCGAAGTCGATGCTCGCCGAAGATGTCAAGCCGAACCGGCTCGAGCGTGCTAAGACCGAGGTTGCTGCTTTGCTTGATGAACTTGCCGGTAATGCGGTGGGGATTGTTGCCTTTGCCGGTGATGCCTATATCCTTTGCCCGCTGACAACCGATGTTGAGGCGGCAAAGCTGTTTCTTGATATCATCAGCCCGGAGTTGATGCCGGTGCCGGGTACCGATTTTGGCAAGGCGATTTTGAAGGCGAGTGAACTTTTTACCCAAACTGCACCGGGCAGTCGGGCGCTGATTTTGATTACCGACGGCGAAGACCACGGCACTCAGACCGAACAGGCGGTGCAGGCGGCAAAGGAACTGGGGGTGCGGATTTATCCGGTGGCGTTTGCCAGTGCCGAGGGCGCACCGATACCGGAAAAGGGTGAAGGGGGTTTGGTTTACAAGAAGGACCGTTCCGGTCAGGTGGTAATTTCAAGGATGGATGAGCGGGAGTTGATTCTCATTGCCCAGGCAACCGGAGGCCGGTTTTATCGGGTAGAGGGGTTTTCGGGTGCAAGGCTGGCAGGAGAACTGGACCGGCTGGAAAAGGAGGAGTTGAGTGGCGGTACTTTTTCCAACTATGTGGAGCGGTATCAACCCTTTCTGCTGGCGGGGATTGTTCTCTTGTTTTTAAGCCTTGCCCTGCCTTCGGTCCGGAGCGGCTTTGGAGCGCCATGGCGCAAAAAGGTCTGGTCTGGGCAGTTACTCCTATTGATGTTTTGCGTAGCGGGGTTTGTTCAGGAGGCAAAGGCAGATGTGCCGGCTTTGATGCGGGCAGGCAACGGTTACTTCCGCCGGGGTAAATATCAGGAGGCGTTGAGTTTTTATCAGCGGGCTGAGGTGCTGGAGCCGGATGCGCTCTCGATTCACTACAACATCGGCAACACTTATTACCGCCTTGGTAAGTTTGAAGATGCGGTGAAGGAGCTTTCTCTGGCGACGGTGGAGAAAAACCCGCGCCGGCGCAGCGATGCCTTTTACAATCTGGGTAACAGTTTTTACCGGTTGGGTAAACTGGACGAGGCAATCAACTCGTATAAAATGGCGTTGCTTGCCAACCCGCAGGACCGACAGGCAAAAGAGAATTTAGAGTTCTGCTTGAAGAAGAAGGCGGAGATGGAAGAGAAGAATAGAGGTGCTGAAGAGCAGAAGCGTGGAAGTGGCGAACAGCAGAAGCCGGGCGGGGCAAATGAGGAGAATAAGGAGCGAGAGAACCAGATGAGTGCGCCGCAACCGCAGCCCAAATCGGGCATGGGTAAGGAAGAGGCGGAGCGGGTTTTGCAGGCGATTGAGAACAGGGAGCGCCAGACCCAGAAAGAGGTGCGCAGGCCCAGGGCAAGGCGTCAGGTGGAAAAGGACTGGTAGGATGCGGTACTGGGTTGTTGCGGTTGGGTTGATTTTAATCGCGGCGTACGCCGGGGAGTTAGAGTTTACCGCGGAGGTGGACCGAACTACGGTTGGTCTGGGCGAACCGCTGCAGTTGACCGTTCAGGTAAGGGGGACAAACATCAGCCGGGTGCCACGACCGCAGTTGCCAGCGCTGGATGGATTTGACAACATCGGCAGCAGTCAGTCACAGTCAACAAGCATTTCCATTGTTCAGGGCAGGGTGACCCAGGAGCAGACAATCAGTTTCATTTACACCCTGATTCCGAAGAAGACCGGCGAACTGGTAATTGGACCCTGCCGGCTGGAGTACAACGGAGTGGAGTACAAGACCGAGCCGATAACGGTTAAGGTGACAAAAACCGGCACCGGCACAAAGCGGACACAGCCCCAGCGCAGCCCTTTTGACATCTTTGAGGAGCCGGCACCTGCTGGGGGTGAAGCCTTTCTTGAGGCAGGTGTGGACCGGAAAACTGTTTATCAGGGGGAGCAGGTAACCGCAACCTGGACATTTTACACATCGGGTCAGGTGGCAAGTTTGAGCATCAAGGAACCACCGAGCCTGACCGGTTTCTGGGCTCAGGAGGTGTATCAACCGCAAAAACTGAATTATGAGAGGAGAAGTTATCGGGGCAAGCCGATGTACGGGGCGGTGGTACGAAAGACCGCACTCTTCCCAACGCAGTCGGGTGAGTTGAAGATTGGCGCGATGAGCCTTGCCGGTGAGATGGTGGCACCAGGATTTATCTTCTCAACCACACAGCCTTTTGAGGCGGTTTCTGAACCAATCACAATTCAGGTAAAGCCGCTGCCAGAGGCGGGAAAACCGGCAAGTTTTACCGGCGGGGTGGGTTTGTTTCAGGTGAGTGCCCGGGTAGTACCGGAAACGGCGCGCGGTGGCGAACCGGTAACTGTTTCGGTTGTGATTACCGGTACCGGCAACCTTGGTTTGATTGGCGCTCCGGCACTACCGCAACTGACCGGTTTGAAAGTATTGAATCCGGAGACAAAGGACGAGTTCAACTACACCGGGGGCATGCTCAACGGCACAAGGAGGTTTGATTTTCCGGTTTTGCCGCTTGCCGATGGCAGGTTCCGGATTCCGGAGATTGAGATTGGGTTTTTTGACCCGAAAACGGGCAGTTACTACACAAGAAAGACACCGGCTCTGGAGTTTGTTGCTACCGGTGTACCAACAGGTGGTGGTGAGGTTGCTGCGGGAGCGGTGGGAATGAGGGTTTTAGGCACAGATATCAGGCACATTAAGACTGAGTTCCGGATAGGCGGCAATTCGTGGACGGCTTTTGCATCCTGGTCCGGGGTGTTTTACATTCTTGGTCTGGTCGCGGTTGCGCTGGGAGCCGTTCTGGGAATGCGGCGGCGCAGGATGCTGCTTGACCCGGGTTATGCCCGGCGCAGTGGTGCCCGGAGTGTGGCACATCGGCGGCTGAAACAGGCGGAGAGGTTGCTGGCGGCAAATCGCATTGCCGAATTTTACGGGCTGGTCTATCAGACGCTTCTTTCCTATGTGGGCGACCGGTTCAATATGGAGGTGGGCGGTTTGACCGCAACGGAGTTACAAGAAGGGTTGATGCGTCAGGGTGTTGACACAGCGGTTGTAAAGGAGTTCCTTGACACGGTCCAGGTGTGCTCGCTTGCCCGTTTTTCACCCGGGATGGGTGAGTGCAACCCGAGAGAGGTTTTGCAAAAGGCGCGGGCGATTTTGAAGCAGATATGAGTCTGACACTTGTTCTTCTTCTGGTGACCACAACTCCGGTTGAGTTGTTTAACCGGGCAAACAGCCTTTACGAGGCGGGCAGGTTTGAAGAGGCGGTGGTGGTTTACGACTCAGCGGCGATGTTCATCACAGCACCAGAGGTTTATTACAACCGGGGCAACGCTCAGTTCAAGTTAGGCAAATTGGGCAGGGCGCTTGCCGACTATCTCCGTGCCTGGGCGCTCAAACCACACGACCCGGACATCACCAATAACATCGGTTTTGTCCGCAACTTCCGGCCCGACAAGAATCCCGGTTCTGAAAGCCCGCTGGTAACGCTGGCGCGTAACATTCTGACGCCGTTGGACCTATTGACAACCCGTTTTTTTGCCGGGGTTTCGTTTTTCCTGCTGGCGCTCGGTCTCGGGCTTTATCTGGGTACGGGCAAAAGGTTTTTCGGGTACGGGGCGGTCGTTCTGGCAATTGGTTTTCTTTACTTTGGGGCGGCAACGCTCGTCTGGAATGGGATTGTGAGCCCGGCAAAGGCGGTTATTGTGGTACCGGAGGCGGTTTTGCGCTCTGGACCGGGTGAAGAGTACAAGGAGATTGCTGCAGTACACGACGGGCTGGAGGTCAAGATTGTTGAGCGCCGGCCCGGGTTTGTGCTAATCCAGATTCCGGGCGGTGTGGGCGGCTGGGTTGAAGATAAGGCGGTTGAACAGGTTTTTGAGTAGTTGGGCGGGCGTCAGGGATGAAGTAGAAGCGGTACCCCCCTTTTTTTCCCGCCATCAAAGGGTGGGCAGAAAAGGAGAAAGAAGTAGCAGAGTGGTGGGAAAAGGTCTTTGCTTAGGGTGTTGGTGTTAACCGCTGATATTTTTTGCCCAGCTGGTAGTAACCTTCGGCGACCTTTTTGAGCCAGTCGATTTCTGCCGGTTTGAGTTCCCGTTTGACCTGAGCCGGAACTCCGGCAACAAGGGTGCCCGGTGGTACAACAAAATCTTCTTTGACCAGACTACCCGCGGCAACGATTGAGTTTTTGCCGATTTTTGCACGGTTGAGGATGACCGCACCCATTCCAATCATCGCCTCGTCCTCAACTGTGCAGCCGTGAACAATTGCTCGATGGCCCACAGTTACCCGGGTGCCAAGCACAACCGGCGGTTCGGCTTCATCGCAGTGGATGACGGTTAAGTCCTGGATGTTGGTCATTGCGCCGATCACAACGCGGTTGACATCAGCCCGAATCAAAACGCCGAACCAAATAGTCGCACCGGTCTGGATTTCGCAGTCGCCGATGATGACCGCATTGGGCGCCACAAACACATCCGGGGCAATTTGCGGCTGTTTGCCGTGAAAGTTGAATAGCATATTTTAACGATAAAGACGATTTGCGGTCGGTCAACTTTTTCGTCCGGTTTGACAGAGGGCGTAATTGGTGGATAAACTTAACATTATGAAAAATGAGCGGGCAAAGATTTGCGTCGTCGGCTCGTTTATGACCGATTTGGTTTTTCGGGTCAAGCGGTTGCCCAAGACCGGGGAGTCGATGGCAGGCGATGGGTTCGGACTTTTCCTTGGCGGCAAAGGGTTCAATCAGGCGCTTGCGGCACACCGGCTCGGTGCCGAGGTGGTGATGGTGGGCAAGGTGGGTAAGGACTACTTTGGCGAGTTGTTTCTGAAAAAGATGAAGGAGGAGGGGATGAGAACCGATTTTGTGGCGGTGGACCCGGAGGCGCATACCGGCGTTGCCTGCCCGATGGTTGACAGCGCGGGGCAGAATGCGATTATCGGCGTTGCCGGTGCCAACCTCCGGCTGGAAGAGGAACAGGTGGCGATGGCAAAAGAGGAAATTGAGAGGGCAGATGCGCTGATGCTGCAGTTTGAGATTCCCTATCGGGTTTCGTTTCAGGCGGCAACATTCGCCCGTAATTCCGGGGGGTTGGTATTTCTTGACCCGGCGCCGTTTCACAAGATTGAGCTGCCAATCCGGGAACCGGTGGATTACATCGTGCCCAACGAGATTGAAGCGGCAGAACTGGCGGGCGGAATGGCGATTGATGATTGGGCGGCGCTTGAACTGAAGTCCGGACGCCGCGCGGTAATTATTTCGGTTGGTGCGGATGGCGCGCTGGTTTACGATGAAAAGGGCAAGCGGCGGTTTGCGCCGTTTAAGGTTGATGTGGTGGATTCGACCGGCGCGGGTGATGCGTTTCGTGCCGGGCTGGTGGTGAGCCTTGCCGAAGGCCGGAGTCTGGATGAGGCGGTGCGGTTTGCCAATGCCTGCGGCGCGATTGCCTGCACGGTTCTTGGTGCCGAGCCTTCGATGCCAAGAAGGGAACAGGTGGAACTTTTGCTCAAGGAACAGGAGGGTGGTTATGCTCTTGATTGACAGCGCAAATATCAGTGAGGTAGAACGGGCACTAAAACTGGGATTTGTGCGGGGGTGTACGACCAATCCAATTCTGCTGTCAAAGGTGCCAGATGCGCCTGAAGCGGTGATTGAGAGGCTGTGCCAGATTGTGCCCGGTCCGGTGTTTTATCAGTTGACCGGCAGAACCGAGGCGGAAAAGGAGCAGGAGGCAAGGAAATTTTACCAGATTGCACCGGACAAAATTGTGTTGAAGATTCCGGCGACAACCGAAAATCTGGCGCTGGTCACGCGGCTCACACCGGAAATCCCCTGTGCCGCGACCGCGGTGTTCAGCGGTTATCAGACGCTTCTGGCGATTGAAGCCGGTTGCAGTTATATCATCCCCTATGTCAATCGGGCAACAAGGCTTTTGGGCGATGGGATAAAACTGGTTGCGGAGCTGGCAGCGGTGATTCAGGCGACCGGAAAACCGGTAGAGCTGGTTGCTGCCAGTGTCAAGTCACCAGAAGAGGCGGTGCGGGCTTTTATCGCGGGTGCACACCATCTGACCCTGCCCTTAGAGGTACTGCTGGCGCTGGGCAATCATCCCCTATCTGATGAGGCGATAGCAGAGTTTCAAAAGGCAGTGGATAGCAGATAACCAATCACCGGGCGAGGATACGGCAGGAGTTTTACCCTCCCCTTTTTCCCCTCCCGTAAATGGAGGGGAAACGGTAGGAGCTCCCATTAAGGGATTGATAACAGTTCCTATCAAAGAAGTGGTAGTAGTTCCCGTTAAGGTAGTGGTAGGATGTTCCGTTAAAGAAGTGGGAGGAGTTTCCATTAAAGAAGGGGAAGGCGGTATTGAAGATTGGGAGATGTCAACCGGCAGGGCGGCAAAGTATGGATTATTAAGAAAATAAATACAGGTGGGTATCGAAGAACACCGGTACAGTTAGAGGTCAGGGTGTCAGAAACAGTCCCGGGAAGGGGTCAGGGGGCCGTCTCCTATACGGTTAACCTGTGGACTGATAAAGAGTTAGAAGAAAGGGCGTTAATTTTTTCTCATACCGGGGTCTAATAGGTGATAGCGGTGGTCCGATGCAAAAATTGGGTGCCGGGTTTATTGTAACGCGGGCAGGCGTAGAGGGTTGGTGGTAAAGATGTTGACATTCCGCAACAGAGTAAATAGAATGTATATTCAATGAGAGCAGGAAAAGGGTTTGAGGTTAACGGCGATGCGCGGTCCATATCTGTTTAAGAAGATAGCGTTTATCGGCACCTATCTGCCGCGAAAGTGCGGTATTGCGACGTTTACTTCGGACCTTTACCATTCAATAATTCAGGAGGCGCCAGAGTTGAATGGGCTGGTCGTGGCGCTGAATGATACGCCGGAGGGCTACCCTTATCCTGAAGAGGTGAAGTTCGAGGTTGCCCAGAACAATCAGGACTATTACCGGCAATTGGCGGAATTTCTAAATATGACCCGGGTTGATTTGACCTGTCTGCAGCATGAGTACGGGATATTTGGCGGACCCGCGGGTGGGCATATTTTGGTCACACTGCGCCGTTTGCGGATGCCGATTGTCACCACCCTGCACACGGTGCTTGCCGAGCCCAGTGAGCAGCAGCGCCAGGTTCTGGAGGAGATTTGCCGGGTTTCGGAACGGGTGGTGGTGATGAGTGAGCGGGCGGTGCGGTTTTTGAAAGAGATTTACCAGGTGCCGGAGAAAAAGATTGATTTTATCCATCACGGGATTCCGGATATGCCGTTTGTTGACCCGAACTACTACAAGGATTTGTTCGGGGTTGAAGGCCGGCGCGTGATTCTCACCTTCGGGCTTCTGTCACCCAACAAGGGGATTGAGTATATGATTGACGCCCTGCCGGCGATTGCCGCCCGGTTTCCCGATGTGGTGTACATTGTGCTTGGTGTTACCCATCCCCATGTGAAGCGGGAGCAGGGTGAGGAGTACCGGTTGCGGTTGCAACGCCGGGCGCGCGAGCAGGGGGTTGACCGAAATTTAATCTTTTACAATCAGTTTGTGACACTGGATGAGCTGTGCCAGTTTCTCGGTGCCGCCGACATCTATGTTACGCCCTATCTCAATCCGGCGCAGATAGTGTCCGGCACCCTTGCCTATTCAATGGGGGTTGGTAAGGCGGTGGTGTCAACCCCTTACTGGTATGCTGAGGAGATGTTAGCCGAAGGCAGGGGCAGGCTGGTGCCGTTTCGGGATGCCAGGGCGCTGGCAGACACGATTGTTGAGCTGTTTGAGAACGAGACCGAGCGCCATATGATGCGCAAGCGGGCTTACGCCTTTGGCCGGATGATGGTCTGGAAGGAGGTTGCCCGTGGCTATCTGAACTCATTTCAGCGAGCCGCAGAGGAACGGATGCGGGCGCCGCTGGCAGTGGTACCAGTACAGGGCAGTGCTGACCCGCTGGACATCGACCTGCCGGAGTTAAACCTGAATCACCTGTTAACCCTGACCGACGACACCGGCATCCTGCAGCACGCGCGGCGCACCGTGCCCAATCTTGCCGAAGGTTACACAACCGACGACAACGCCCGGGCGCTTTTGATGGTGCTAAGGGCGCAGGAGGTCGATACGGACAAGCCCTTTCTCAATCGACTGGTCCGGCGCTATCTGGCGTTTATCGATTTTGCATTTAACCGGGACAATGGGAGGTTTCGGAATTTTCTGACCTATGAGCGGCGCTGGGCAGAAGAGGCGGGTTCAGAAGACAGTCAGGGCCGGGCGCTCTGGGCACTGGGTTATGCGGTAAGTTCGGCAACTGAGGATGGTGTTGTGGCACTGGCGATGAATCTGTTCGCCTCAGGCTTACCCGCGGTTGAGCTTTTTACCAGCCCCCGTGCCTGGGCTTACACCCTGCTCGGGCTGTGTGCCTATAGCCGGCGTTTCCCCGGGGACAGTAATGCGCGGCGGTTTCGGGAGTTTCTTGCCGAACGGCTGCTCGACTTATACAAGAGAAATGCGACCGAGGATTGGCGCTGGTTTGAGTCGGGCCTTGCCTATGCGAACGCCCGGTTGAGCGAAGCGCTGATTGTGGCGGGCCGGGAACTGGGGAAAAAGGAGATGGTTGATGCCGGGCTGGACTCTTTGCGCTGGTTGATGGCGGTACAGACTGCAGAGCAGGGGCACTTTGTCCCGGTTGCCCATACCGGCTGGCATCGGGGAACAGCGCGGCTGCGGTTTGACCAGCAGCCGATTGAGGCGGAGTGCACGGTGGAGGCGTGCTATCAGGCGTTTTTAAGCACCCGGGATGCAAAGTGGCGGGAGGAGATGCGTCGGGCGTTTGAGTGGTATCTGGGGCGTAACGACCTCGGCTTACCGGTTTACGATTACACGACCGGCGGCTGCCACGATGGGCTGCATCCTGATGGGGTCAATGGTAATGAAGGTGCCGAGGCGACGCTGTCGTTTATCGGTGCCCTGTTGACAATGCGGCAGGCACAGGCGACGGAGGAGAGTTGAGGCACATTGAGCAGGACCGGCAGTTGTTACTCCGGCGCTGGGAGAAGAATCCAATACTGACCGCCGCGGACTGGCCCTATACGGTGAACACCGTGTTCAATCCGGGCGCAGTGCTGCTGCCCGATGGCACAACCCTGCTTCTGTGCCGGGTTGAGGACCGGCGCGGGATTTCGCACTTATGTGTTGCCCGTTCCGCCAACGGTATTGACAACTGGGAGATTGAACCGGAGCCCAGTTTTGCGCCCGACCCGAGCCGATTTCCAGAGGAGTTGTGGGGAGTTGAAGACCCGCGCATCACCTATGTCGAGGAACTGGGAAAGTATGCCATTACCTATACCGCCTACTCGCGAGCCGGTCCAGCGGTGGCGCTGGCGCTGACCCGGGACTTCAAGGAGTACGAGCGGCTGGGTGTGGTGATGCCACCAGCGGACAAAGATGCGGCACTATTGCCCCGGCGGTTCAATGGCTACTGGTTGATGGTGCACCGACCAACAACATCGCTCGGTGCCCACATTTACATCTCCCAGTCGCCCGATTTGATTCACTGGGGCCGACATCATCTGGTGATTCCGGCGCGGCAGGGTGCCTGGTGGGATGCCAGTCGAGTTGGGCTGGCAACACCACCGATGGAAACACCGCAGGGCTGGCTGATTTTTTACCACGGGGTCAAAGATACACCGAGCGGTTCAATTTACCGGGTTGGTCTGGCGCTACTGGACTTAGAGCAACCCTGGCGCTGTGTGCGGCGGGGCAGTGAATGGATATTCGGTCCGGTGAAGCCTTACGAACGGATGGGCGATGTGTCAAGTGTTGTCTTTCCCTGTGGCGCGGTACTGGAGCCGGATGGTGATACCCTGCGGGTTTACTATGGCGCCGCGGACACCTCAATCTGTCTTGCCACGGCGAGTCTCAAAGAGTTACTGGACTGGCTGGAGGCGCACACCTCAGAAACCTGTGAGATGCCGGGCGAGCGGATGATTACTTAATAATTTTGGCAAGAGTGCTTTTCCGCCGGCAGAGGTAGATGTCGGCTTCAATCATATGCGAGGATTCGCCGCCCGAGTAAAAATGGTGGACAAAGTAGAGATTACCCTCGTCGTCAAGGGTAGGTTCACCGGCAAATTGGCCCACAATTATCTCAGCCCGCTGCCATTGTCCGGCGGTGTCTTTTCGGCAGCGATAGACGCACGGTCCGACCAAACTGTCATTCCAGCCGGTGAACCACAACTCGCTGCCATCGGATGACAGAAAGGGCTGGCTTTCATCCCGAGCGCTGTTGACCAGCGGTCCCAGGTTAACTGGTTCGGTCCAGCCCGAAGAGGTGCGTTCGGAACGGCAGATGTCAAGACCACCGTGAACCTCAGTTTTGCCATAGTACATTGTGCGATGGTCGGCGCTGATGTGGAGTTCACCGGGCTTGAGTTCTTCATTAATCTGTCGGCCGGCGTTGCGCCAGTTGCCCCATTTGCCATTGCGGCGTGTCGCGAGATACCAGTCAATTTCACCATAATTGCCGGCCCGGACTGAGGCAAACCACATCGTATCGCCCATTACAAACTGCGCGCCATCAAGCGAAATGTCGTTGTTCAAAACCACGCGCTCCGGCTCGGTCCAAAGACCATTTTCCAGCCGGCAGTACCACATACCGGTAACGCCGTCCACGATTTGTTTTTCCGCCGGGACCGAGACATCGGGCGTGAAAAAGAAGTAGAACTCAGAGCCGTCCGGGGTGATAAAAGGTGAGTCCTCAGCGCCGGCGGTGTTCACCGGTCCGGGCATTGGCACCGGTGGTTCCCATTCGTTAGAGAATAGTATTGGAGGAAACGAATCCAGCTCCGGCCGCATCTTTACTGCGCCCGGCGGGATTGTTTCTGCTCGGTCTTTAAGTAATAAGGGTTTTTTGCAAAAGTTTATTGTGAGCAGTCCGGAATTGACTACAGCCAGAAGTAGTGTCCAAAGTTTTTTGTTCACCAGTTGATACTAACCACGCAAACGGTGGTGTCAAATTGCCGTTTTAAATAATTAGCGAGAAGGGTCTTCGGGTGGCGGGCCCTTTTTCAGGGCGGCGAGTTTTGCTGACTGATGGGCGGACTGTTCTGCCTGGCGCCGGGTGAGTTCAAAGAATACTACCCAGACAAGGACCGAGAATACAATGAGGCTGCCGATAAGGAGCGGGCGCTGGGCAAGGGTGACAACAACAAAGTCGTAGATGCCGTGGGCACAGATTGCCAAAAAGAGCCCGAAGAGACCAAGGAGATTCGCTCTAGTCTCGGTTGGGGCAAACTTTGCCTCACCAAGGAAGTAACCCATTAAGACGCCGTAGAAGGCGTGGCTGGGAACCGCCAGTAGGGCGCGCATTACGCCGGTGCGAATGGGCCCGGTAGCGGTGGTGCCGAATATGTAAAGGATGTTTTCAAGGGTGGCAAAACCGAGCGCCACCGCCGTGGAATAGAGGATACCATCATAGGGTTCGTCAAACTCGGGCCGGTGATAGCAGTAGAAACGGACAACAAAGAACTTCCAGAACTCCTCTACCAGCCCGGCAATGAGAAAGGCGCCGAGAAAGATTTTGGTAATGGTTAAAGGCGGAGTAAACCAACCGGTGAGACGCTGAATAAGGGAAGATGTGGCGGATGCCGGCAGGGTTACAATTGCGCCGAGCAGGAAGGCGATAAAGATGGGGCCAAAGGGCTCTTTTTTGTATTTGTCCCGGAAATAGAAAAATAGCATCAGGGCGATACCGGGGAGAATCGCCAGAATCAGCAGCCAGACCATTGAAAGTTATTTTCTCCGGGGTGATTGGTAAGTCAATGCTGGTAGAGCCAGAACGGTTTGAGGATTCGGCGCAGGACTAATATCAGAATGAGGAGGCTGTATCCGGCGCTGATAAGACCGTTGATGAGCCACTGGCGCCGGGTCAAGCGTTTGACACCAGCAAGACGCAGCGAGGCAAGATGGATGAGGAGTAACCCGGTGATGTTAGTGAGCCAGTAACCGGCGATGATACCCGGCGTGAAAAGCCGGGGCGAGAAAAGAGAGAAAAGGCAGGCAAAAAGATAGGCAAGGGGAAGGTTGATAAACAGGTCGTTCCACCAGGACAAAGGCGAAAGGAGATAACCGATGCTGATAAGCAGCCAGTTCAGGAAGTGGTTTTTGGTCCGGTTGAGTCGCATTCAGGTATTATAATGCTTGGTATTAGTTCGGGCAAGGTATTGGCTTGACCGAAACAGGTAATCGGTTTAAGATAAGAGCCGATGCGGATACTTGTTGTCAACTGGCGGTGTATTCGGAATCCGGAGGCGGGTGGCGCCGAGGTCTATTTTCAGGAGGTTTTTCGGCGGCTGGTGGCGCGCGGGCACAGCGTGACCCTGTTGTGTGAACGGTTCAAAGGTGCAGCGGCAGAAGAGGAGATTGATGGGATAAGGATTTTGCGCCGGGGTGGAAAGTGGACTTTTAATTTCACCGTTTACCGGCAGTTGAGCCGAATCGTGGCTGAGGGCGATTACGATGTTGTGGTGGACGATTTGAATAAGATTCCGTTTTATTCGCCCTGGTTTGTGAAGAAGCCGGTGGCGGTGCTTTTGATGCACCTTTTCCGGGGGAGTATTTTTAAGGAGGTTTTCGCACCGCTTGCCGGTTATGTTTACCTGACCGAGAGTATGATTCCGCTGGCGTACAAGGGGTGCCGTTTTGCGGTGTTGTCAGAGAGCTCAAAGCGGGATGTGGTGCGACTGGGCATTAACCCGGAAATGGTTACCGTGGTGCCGCCGGGCACCGATTTTGAGAAGTTTAAGCCCGACCCCGCGGTACAGCGGGAACCGGTGGTGCTTCATGTCGGCAGGTTAAAGAAGTACAAGTCAACCGACCATCTGCTTTATGCGGCGCGGATTTTGCAGGAGCGGGGCCGGCAGTTCAGGGTGGTAATTGTCGGTACGGGTGACGATTTACCCCGTCTGAAGGAACTGAGCAGGAAACTGGGCATCCAGGATACGGTGGTCTTTACCGGTTTTGTTCCGGAAGAGGAGAAGGTCAAATGGTATCAACGCAGTGCGGTGTTGGTTGAGAGTTCAATCAAAGAGGGGTGGGGGTTGATTGTGATGGAGGCGAACGGTTGCGGCACGCCGGTGGTTGTTGCCCGCTCACCCGGTCTGGTGGACTCTTCGCGCGATGGGGTCAACGGACTTTTTTACACTTATGGTAATGTTAAAGAGCTGGCGGATAAGATTGACCGGCTTTTACAGGATGAGGAGTTGCGGTCCCGGCTGGGTGCGCAGGCGATTGATTGGGCGCGGCAGTGGACCTGGGACGGTGCCGCGGATAAAATTGAAAAGATGCTTTTGCAAACAGTAGAGGAGAGAAAAGATGGGTGCGGATAGTATGCCGATGGCACTCGAGTGCCAGAATGTGGTCAAGAAGTTCCGCCGGGGTAAGGGTTTGAAGCGGCGGATATTAAGGGCGCTGGATGGCGCAACTTTGTCCCTGCGCTCGGGTGAGCTTTTTGGACTTTTGGGACCGAACGGTGCCGGCAAGACGACCCTGGTGCGCTGTATCGCCACGCTTTTGATACCCGATGAGGGGACAATTCGGCTTTTCGGGCACGATGTTTTCAAGGATACGCTTTTCTGCCGGCAGCAAATCGGGCTCTTGACTTCGGGTGAGCGGACGCTCTACTGGAAACTTTCCGCCCGGGACAATCTGAAGTTCTTTGCCGCGCTGTACGGGCTTTCGGGTAAGGAGCGCGACCGGCGGATTGAGTACCTCTTAGAGCTGCTGGGACTGAAGGAGGTGGCAAACGAGCGACTGGAGCGTTACTCCTCGGGAATGAAACAGAAGGTAAGTCTGGCACGGGCGATGCTGCACGACCCCAAACTTTTACTTCTGGACGAGCCAACGCTTGGACTGGACCCGCAGTTTGGCAGATTTATCCGCCAGTTTATCAAGGAGGAGTTGAACCAAAAGCAGGGCAAGACGATTCTTTTAACCACCCATTATATGGATGAGGCGGATGAGTTGTGTGAGCGGATCGCCTTTATCAACCGCGGTAAGATTGTTGGCATCAAGTCGCCGGAGGAGTTCAAGCGGGACATCCCTCACAAAGAGGTTCTTTCGGTGCGCTGTCAGGGCGTCGTGGATATCAGCCGATTGCAGGCGCTGCCCGGGGTGGAGAGGTTGAGCACTGAGAGCCGGGATGGTGTGACAACGGTGAAGATTCTTGCCCCACGGGCGGAGGGGATTTTGAGCGATGTGATTGAGGCGGTGCGGACTAATGCGAAGATTCTGACGATTGATGTCCAGGAGCCGACCTTGGAGGATGTTTTTATCTATATGACCGGCACCTCACTGGCGGCGGACACAACCGAGGAGTGAAGCGATGCGGGCGCTGGGTGTGGAACTACGGGCACTGGGTGCCGAGTTTGGCAAGACGATTCGCATCTGGCTGTCCTACCCGATAATGATTTTCTTCTGGGCGGTTTTTCCGCTCATCTGGGTGATGCCTTATGTATTTCAGGGAAAGGCGCTGGTGGGTGGCGCAACAAGCGAATCTTTTCGGCAGTTAACCGGTTCCGGGAATTATCTGGCGTTTGTGTTGATTGGTGCGATGATTTCGACCTTTGTGTTTTCGGCGCTCTGGGGGGTGGGAAACTCGTTGCGCGAAGAGACCTACTGGGGTACAATGGAATACATCATTGCTTCGCCCACGCATCCGCTGGTGATTTTAATTGGCAAGACCCTGGCTGAGTGGGCATGGTCAACAGTGATGGCGGTGTTTCAAGCGGCAATCATCGGCATCTTCTTTGGAGTTCGGTTTACCATTGACAAAGTTCTGCCGATTATTCTTCTGGTCGGGCTTTTGATGATTGGATTTTACGGGTTTGCCATCGCCTTTGCCGGTTTCACGCTGTTGATTAAAGAGGTCCACGGCTGGGTTCATACACTGGAATGGATATTCTTTCTGTTTTCACCGATTCGTTATCCGGTGCAGGTGAATCCGATTACCGCGGTGGTGAGTACTTTGATTCCTTTGACCTGGGCGCTGGTTGCGATTCGAGGGATTATTCTGTTGAATAAGTCGGAGGTTAACTTCTGGCAGACGGTTTTGATTTTAGTGATAATGGATGCGGTTCTGCTGACCGCCGGCTACTTTCTTTTTGTCTACTTAGAGAAGAAAACACGGCGCGACGGCACGGTGGGGATGCATTGAAAATGAAGAGCGGTGAAACAGTTTCTACTGGAACAGGGATTCGTAAGGTGCTTAAGGTGTTGCGCCATTATGGGGCGGCAGTCTGGGCGGAGAATATCAAGGAGTGGAAACTGGAGTTGACCTACAAGGCGGACTTTGCCCGGGGTTTAATCGACCCGGTGGTGTATCTGCTGCCCTATCTTCTGTACGGGATTGCGCTGGTTGGCGGCAGGGAGTCGGCAAGTTTGCAAAACCTCGTGGGCACATCGGACATTGTTACTTTTATCACCCTGGGCTATCTTTTTATCGGGTTTCTCAATATGGCGCTGTGGGCGATGGGGTTCAGTTTGAGAAAGGAGCAGTTTTACGGAACATTAGAGTCGGTCTTTGCCGCACCGGTGCCGCGCTGGGTTTTCAGTATGGGGATGGCGCTGCACTCAATCTTACACCAGTTGTTGATGATTGCGGTGCAGATTGTTTTTATCCTGTTGGTATTCAGCATCAAAATCAACCCCTTAGGACTGTTGCCAACACTTTTGGTGATTGGCTTGATGCTCGTGGCACTTTACGGTATCGGGATGTTTATGGCAAGTTTTACCCTGCTTTTTAAGCAGGGGTGGCTGGTGAGCGAGGCGCTTTCCAGCATATTGATGATTCTTACCCCGATTGCCTATCCGCTGGCGGTGCTTCCGGTCTTTTTAAAGAAACTTGCACTGTTCGTACCCACAACCTATGGGATATTGACCGCGCGCCACTTTCTGATGGGCGAGAAGATTGACTTCACTTTAACCGATGCGTTTGTCCGGCTCGGGCTTTTGTCTTTGTTGTGGGTTGGTTTTGGCTTGTTTGTGTTTATGCTGATTGACCATCGGACCCGGCGTTCTGGAACATTGAGCCACTACTGAAATGAAGATTGGTATTACGCTTGGCGACCCGGCAGGAGTTGGTCCGGAAACGGTACTGCGGGCGCTGCAGGAAACAACGCGCTGGGATGTTTTGCTCATCGGTGCCGAGGAGGTTTTGGTGCGGGAGTCAAGACGACTGAAAGTTGATTATGATGGTGCCGAGGTGATTGACACAGGACCAGTTGGTAAGTATGAGTACGGCAGGGTGCAAAAAAATTGTGGTGAGGCGGCGTTGCGAGCGCTGGAAAAAGGGGTGGAGTTGTTGAAAAATGGCACGATTGGTGCACTTGTTACCGCACCGGTTTCCAAGGAGGCGTTAAGGCTTGCCGGTTTTCCGTTTCCGGGGCAGACCGAGTTTATTGCCCAACGGTTAGGCGCCCGGCGCTATGCGATGCTTGCCTGGTCAAGACGGTTCAAGGTAATTTTTGTGACAATCCATCTGCCAGTCAGGCAGGTTGCCTCCCTGATTACCGCCCGCGCGGTGCGGGAGAAGATATTACTCCTTGACGACTTTTTAAGGCGAGAAAGCCGAAAGCGATTTAATAGAAGAAGGCAACCAAAGATTGGGGTATTTGCCTTCAACCCGCATGGTAAGGAGTTCTCTCTGGGTGAGGAACGGCGAATTGAAAGCGCGATCAAAGCGGCACAGAGAAAAGGGATAGCGGCGGCAGGACCGATTCCGGCCGATGCCATTTTTGCCCATCTGGATGATTTTGATGGGTTCGTCGCGATGTACCACGACCAGGCGATGATTCCGGCAAAGATTCTATCCCGAGGGAGGGGGGTTAATGTAACCTTGGGGCTAAAAAAGTTTCGGACCTCTCCGCTGCACGGCGTTGCTTTTGATATTGCGGGCAAAGGTCTGGCATCACACCACTCAACGCTTGCCGCAATTCAACTTGCCCGGAAACTTGCCCGATAAAGCATTTTAACCAAGTGCGCCCGATTGTTTAACACATTGATAATCAGTCAGTTATAACCGCAAAATAAAATGTGAGGTGGATGCGGCCAGGGCCGGTTTCAGGCGAGGCTTTTTTGGTGGGATTGGAATGCGAGGGCATTCCTTTGGGCTTTTTGAGGAGTTTGAGATGCCGTTCCGTCGCCTGAAACAACCGCCTCCACCTCACCAAATTGTGGTTAATTTTAACACCCCCTAAACCTTTTGTCAACAAAAATCTTTAATTAAATTTTCGGCGGGCAAATTAACCCGGGCGGGAGTTTTTGGTATTACTAATCCTTGACAGATTGATTTGCCATTGTTATCCTTTTAAAGCCGGTATTCCTTAAAACATAAAGTAAAAAGTCAATTAACAAAAAGGAGTGTGTAAGGATGAAGAAAAAACAGAAAAAAGCGGTAAAGAAAACCGCACGCAAGACGGTTAAAAAAGTTCCCAAGAAAAAAGTAACCAAGAAGACACCGAAGAAAGCACAGCTGAAGAGTGCGGCACCGACGCTTCTTGACCGGAAGCGAGCGGACCTGGCTGGTCCTGGTGTCGGCACCTATGAAGAGGTAGAAAAGGTTTTGCCGACCGATTATCAGCCGATTCTGCCGCCCTTGAAGCGGATGGATGCGCTCTTTATGGTCAAGGAGTACATTGAGAAGAACCTGTGCCGGGAATTAAACCTGCATATGGTTCAGGTACCCTTGATTGTGGAGCGGGAGTCCGGTGTTAACGACTATCTTGACCGGGATGGTTCAAGGACGCCGGTCGAATTTCCCTGCGGTTTAGGGATTTCTCCCCGAATCAACGCCCAGATTGTGCAGGCAGCGACGAAGTGGAAGCGGATGGCGCTGGCGCAGTTCGGATGCAAGGTAGGCGAGGGGATTTGCACCGATATGCGAGCGGTAAGGAAGGATTACTTCCTCGACCACGACCACTCTTCTTATGTTGACCAGTGGGACTGGGAGAAGGTTATTACCGCGGAGGACCGAAACCTTGATTTTCTCAAAGATGTCGTACGGAAAATCTGGAAGGTGATTGTTGGAGCGTCTCACCTTGTTCAGGAGCAGTTCCCGGAGTTGCGCACGACAAAGTATCCACCGATTCCTGAAGAGTTGACCTTCATCCATGCCGAGGAGATTCTCGAAATGTATCCGGACCTACCACGCAAGCAGCGCGAGACCAAACTGCTTCAGGAGTATGCACCGGCGGTATTCATCATCGGGATTGGCTATCCTCTGGCAGATGGGTTACCCCATGAGATGCGAGCGGCAGACTATGACGATTGGATTACCGATACTTCGCACTGGACCGGTAAGCCGACGCACGGGTTGAACGGCGACATCCTGGTCTGGAATCCAGTGACCAGAAGGCGGCACGAGTTGACTTCAATGGGTATCCGTGTGACGAAGGAGACCCTGGTTCAGCAGTTGAAGATGGCGAAACAGGAGCATTTCCTTGAGTTGCCCTATCATCAGGCGATTATGAATGACCGGGTTCCTCTATCAATCGGTGGCGGCATCGGGCAGTCGCGAACCTATATGTATCTGTTGCGCACCGCGAGCCTGGGTGAGGTTTCGGTTACGGTCTGGCCCAAAGTGCTAAAAGAGATTTGTGCGAAACGGAACATCATCTTTCTTGAGTAGGTGGTGCCGGACGATTAAAAAATGGTGAGGGTCACGGAAAGCCCAGTTACGCGGCAATTTTGTTGACCGAGCCGTTTGTAGTGTACCGGGCCTTCGTGCCCTCAATATTTAGACTACCGGAAAATCTTTAAGGATTCAAGTCCGGCGTGCACGAATATTATCATCGTCCATTATTATCATAACATTATGATATGTCTGATGTTATTGACCTGGCAGTGATTGGCGGTGGGGCTGCTGGTCTTGCCTGTGCACTTGAGGGGGGTAGGTTGGGGTTGAGGGTTCTGGTGCTGGAGAAGACGGCTCGGTGTGGTAATAAGGTTGCATTAACCGGAGGCAAAAGGTGTAATTTTACCCATTTAGAGGCACCAAATTTGATGGCTAAAAGGTTTGATTGCCCAAGAGAGAAAATTTTGCCTTTACTGCGGCGGTTTCCTCCGCAAGAGGCGATTAAATTCTTTCAAGCCCTCGGAATAGAACCGCAGGTTGATGAAGATGGATGCGTCTGGGTTAGCAGAAAGAGTTCGCCACTATCAATCAAGGCAAGAGATAGGACATTGGGGCGTGACAACCGACTATCAGACAGCAGGGAACAGGGAAAAACGCAAACTGGTGCAGGGGTATTGCGGGAACGGTTAGTTGGTGCAGTGCTGCGGGTTAATGGCGAGATAAGGACGATGGCATATGTTAGCGAGATACTGCCCGGTTGGTGGGTAGTTCTTAAAAGCGGTGAGAAGATAAAGGCGAGGAGTGTGGTTGTGGCGACCGGTGGCGCCAGTTATCCCCAAACCGGTTCAACCGGTGATGGTAATCGGCTGGTTCAGGCATTAGGTATCAAAACAACGCCATTTTTCCCGGCGCTTGCCGCTTTGATGCCAGCAGAGGCGATTGAAGATTTTGCGGGAATCAGCCATCCTGCGGTTGAGGTCAGGCTGAATTTACCCAATGTTGCCCCGAGACAGGGGAATTTCATTTTTGCCCACAAGTACATTTCTGGTTCCGCGGTGATGAATATGTCCGGTTTTGCTGCCCGGGCGTTGATGGGAGGCGAGAAGGTAAGGCTCAGTGTTGACTGGGTGCCGGATAAGAGTTACGAGGAGTTAAAAGCCTATTTTAATCGACTGCGGCAGGAACGCCCTCTGATTCAGGCAAAGACCGCTTTGACCGGGTTTGTTGCCCGGAAGATAGCAACTTTTATATGTTATCGGGCAGATGTGGTGCCCGATAGCAAATTGAGTAATTTGAGCAAGGTAGCGGTTAGCCGACTGATTGAACAACTCAAAGGGACATCGTTTGAGATTATCGGTACTGAGCCGATCGAACGGGCGACCGTGACCGGTGGTGGAGTTAGTCTGGATGAGGTGGATATGAGGACGATGGAGGCGGTTCGGTTTCCCGGACTTTTTATTATCGGCGAGGCGCTGGATATCTGGGCGGAAACCGGTGGTTACAATTTGCATTTTGCCTGGGCTTCCGGAGTCACCGCAGCGCGGGCGATGGCATCGTCAGCAGGGACAGGAGGATAGGCAGGGATAAGTGTCTGACCCTAACGGATTACGGTTAGTTTTGTCTGGTAAGTCTGGTTCAAGCCAATAGTCAGATTGACAAAATAGATACCAGCCGCGGGGGGATGGAAGGAGAAGCGGTGAGTGCCCGGTGGTAGATTAGAGTTGGTAAGAAGTGCGGTCTGTCTGCCTGCCGGGTCAAAGACCGTCAAGCGCGCCGGCGTGGTTCGAGAGATGCCAAAGTCAATTTGCCAGGAGCCATTTACTGGTGTTGCTTGCAACGGAACGGTGAGCAGGGTTGAGTTTTGTTCGGCGATGGCAACACCATTAGCGGTGTGGACGAGCATCGAGTCAACAGTAGTGTTGCCGGCAACATCGGAGGCGCGGACGAGCACCCAGTAGTCACCATCACCAATCTGGCCAGTTGCCCATTTACCGGTGGTGTCGTTTGCTTCAATAATACTGTCGCCATCGGTGTTGGTGACGATATAATAGTAGTCGCGGTTTTCGTAGTCGCCGCGGGAGCGGCAGGTGTTGTCGCTCTTGTAAACCACCGAGACAAGAGCGTCTTCCAAGGGGCCGGAAAATATGACGCCGATGGTCCAGGGAACAACAACCGAACCACCGGCACTTTTAATTGAGTACTCAATCAAAAAAGGGGCAAGTTTATCCCAAACGGGGTTACCGGTAGAGAAGCCGGTCCGGTCGTAGATTTTGGCGATGATGTCAATATCACCGGTGAGGTTGTTAGGGTTTAGGTAAGTTGAGGTGTTGTTGCGGCAGAAGGCGAAGCGGGCGTTGGTACGGGCATTTTCAAATACCGGTGGTTGAAGGTCGGTGTTGGGTTGAATGATTGTCAGGGGGTTTTTGATAAACCACCAGGTGGGTTGAGGAAAGCGCTGCCAGGTGGCACCGGTGTCGGAAATACGGGCAAAGTGTAAATGGTCAAAGGTTGCATCAATTGGCCAGGGGACAAGGTAGCCAATTACTTCACCTTCTTGTACCTCATCACCGAGGTTTTTGTGCCAGCGGTCCGGGTCAATGTGGGCATAGAGCCAGCCTTCAGCCCGACCGGTGTAGGTTAAAGGGGAGTCGCAAACCGCGAGACGATAGTGCAGTTCCGCCTGAATCGTGCCCCAGGCTTTGACCCAGCCATGGGCAACCGCCCGGACCTCAACGCCGCTGGTGTCCGGTGTGATGACATCGATTCCTGGATGAAAGTAGGGGGAGGAGCCGTAGTTCTGATAGTTACCCCAGTTGTTACCTAAGGGGTGGACCTGATTTACCGGTGGAATGGGCCAGTAGGTGGCAGGTACCGGCAGGGCGGTAAATACGGTGAGGATAAAAGCACGGATAGGGAGGGGGCGCATTAATACATTTTAGCCGGGGATTAACAGATGTCAAAATAAGAAGTCAGTGAGAGCAGAAGCAAGAAAGACCGGAGGAGTAATTAAGCGTTGACAGGGAAAAGGAAGTTTTTATATTGAGTGAGATGGTGGCACCGTTTACGCGGTTTGCCCGGTATTACGACCGGTTTATGATGAAGTTCGTGGACTATCAGGGCTGGATTAACTATATATTGAAAATTTTCCAGCGGTTTAAAGTTATGCCCAGGACAATTCTTGATGTCGCGTGCGGGAGCGGTATCCCCACCGTGCTGCTGGCGCAGAAGGGTTATCGGATGATTGGTGTTGACCGGTCAAAGGAGATGCTTGAAGTACTCGAGAGTAAACGGGGCGATTTGCCGATTGAGGTGGTGTGCGCCGACATCAGAGATTTCAAGATTAAGGAAACGGTTGACGCCGCGATTTCACTATATGACAGCATCAATTATCTGTTGACCGAAGAAGACCTCGAGCGATGCTTCAGTTGTGTGTTTGAGAGTTTAAATAAGCAGGGGATATTTGTATTTGATATGAACACCCTGTATGGACTTTCTGAAGCCTGGGGGACAAGAACACTCACCCGCGAGACTGAAGAGGTCGTCTCAATATGGCAAAACAGTTATAACCCGGAAACAAGAATTTCCACTCTCCATTTGACCTTCTGGGAAAAAATGCCGGACGGTACTCTGGGTGAGAAGTTCGAGGAGATACACCAGGAGCGCGCTTATACTATAAAAGAGGTTAAGAGGGCGTTGAAGACGGTGGGGTTTTCCCAATCACATTTTTTCCACCACGGCGGTTTTTTCCCGGTTGGTCCTTTAACAGGACGGATGATGGTGGTGGCGCAAAAGGTAGGGCAGATTTGAAATCTAATTTAAGAAAGGTAAAATAGGGCGATGCGATTTATTGCGGACTTACATATTCATTCAAGATATTCCCGGGCAACGAGTCAGGAGATGAACATTCCGGCAATCGCCCGGGCGGCAAAGATTAAAGGGATTAAACTGGTTGCCACGGGAGACTTCACTCATCCGGAATATTTTGTTTCGTTGCGCGAGCATTTGAAGGATGGAGAAAACGGGTTATATCTTTATGGTGATACCTATTTCATTCTTTCGACCGAGGTCAACAATATCTACTCCGCTGGTGGTAGGTTGCGCCGGATTCACAACCTGATTTACTGCCCGAGTCTGGAGAGCGCCCAGAAGATTAATAATATGCTGACCCGTTACGGCAGGTTGGAGGTTGATGGCAGACCGACGGTGAGTATTTCGAGTTATGACCTTGTGGCGCGAGTGATTGAGATTGACCCCCGAGCGTTTGTTGTCCCCGCCCACATCTGGACGCCATGGTTCTCGCTTTTTGGCTCGAACTCAGGGTTCGACTCATTTGAGGAATGTTTTGGTGACCTTTCCGACGAGGTGTTTGCGGTTGAGACCGGTCTTTCTTCGGACCCGCCGATGAACTGGCGGTTGTCGGCGCTGGATAAGAAGACCTTGGTATCTAATTCCGATGCGCACTCGCCCAGCCGACTGGGACGAGAAGCGAATGTGTTCAACTGTGAGATGGATTACGATACACTGCGCGCTGTGTTGAAGACGAAAGATAAAAGTCGGTTTCTGTTTACGATTGAGTTCTTTCCCGAGGAAGGGAAGTATCATTACGATGGGCATCGCAATTGCGGAGTGCGGATGAACCCAACCGATGCGATGCTTTCAGGTAATGTGTGTCCGATGTGCCGGAAACCGCTGACAGTCGGGGTATTGCATCGAGTCGAGGAACTTGCCGACCGAAAGCCGGGCACCCAACCTGAAGATGTGATACCATTTAAGCACCTGGTGCCGCTGGAGGAAATTATTGCTGAAGCACTGGAGATGGGTCGGGACACCGCTGGTGTTGCTCGACGCTACGAAGAGCTGATTAATGCGCTCGGGAGTGAGTTTGAGATTTTGATGGATGTACCGATTGAGGATATCAAGCGCGTGGATGCAAGAGTTGGTGAAGGGGTGGAAATGATGCGTCAGGGTCGGGTAACAGTCGAGCCCGGTTACGACGGTGTGTTCGGGGTGGTTCAAGTCCTACCAGGAGACCGACGGCGGGCGGTTGAGATAGGACAAGATGTTAAAGGTGATGATAAGCAGTTGAGGCTGTTTTAGGGATGAAGAGGAGAAGTGCCGAACAGGAGCATGGGAGAGGATGGTAATGAAACGGCTCTGGGCACCGTGGCGCGCGGAGTATATTAGCAGCATTACACCGGAGTGTCGTGACTGTCTTTTCTGTTATTTAAAGAAGATGAAGGACGACAAAAAGAGTTTGATTCTTTACCGGGGGAAGAAGGCGTTTGTTGTGATGAATCGCTATCCTTACAACAGCGGGCATTTGATGGTGGCACCATTGCGCCACTTTGCCAGTTTTGAAGAGTTAAAACCTACCGAGGGGTCAGAAATTCTGAGACTGGTAAAGTTGAGTGTAAAGGCTCTACGACAGGAGTTTAAACCCCAGGGGTTCAATGTTGGGGCGAATCTGGGTGCGGTAGCGGGGGCGGGTGTTACGGGCCATCTCCATCTGCATATCGTCCCCCGCTGGCAGGGAGATACGAATTTTATGCCCATCTTTGCCGAAACCAAGGTGGTGAGTGAACACCTCGAAAGAACTTATGAACGGCTGGCGCGGCGGTTTGCCAAATTTGAACGGAGATAAGTAGTATGGTTAAAGCGGTTGTTTTTGATGTTGACAATACTTTGGTTGATTTTGATAAATGGAAAAAGGCGGCGGTGGATGCGGCGGTAATGGCAATGATCGATGCCGGTCTGGATTTAACCCCGGAAGCAGCAAAAAAGAAGATTTACAAAATTTACGAGGAGAAGGGGATTGAGTATCAGGAGGTGTTTAACGACTTTTTGAATGAGGTTCTGGGTTATATCGATTACCGGATTCTGGCGAGTGGGATTATCGCTTATCGTCGGGCACGGGAGGGAGCACTTGTTCCATATCCTCATGTAAATCTGGCACTCTTGAAACTTTTTCGGTTGGGCTTGAAATTGGCGGTGGTTTCCGATGCACCGCGATTGCCAGTCTGGATGCGACTGGTGTCTTTGGGCGTTGACCGATTTTTTGATGTCGTTGTTACCTTCGACGACACCGGTAAGCGTAAGCCAGCGCGAGAGCCGTTTGAAAAGGTCTTAGAGCTTTTACAGGTTAAACCCGCGGAGGCGATAATGGTAGGAGATTGGGCGGAAAGGGACATTGTTGGGGCAAAGGAGCTGGGGATGATTACGGTGTTTGCCCGTTATGGTGATAGTTTTGGAACCCAAAACTCCGGTGCCGATTATGAGGTCAACGACATCTTAGAGTTGATTCCGATTGTTGAGCGGTTGAATCAGAAAGAATAGTTGTGTCTTTAGACCGGCCGGCAGTATTTGGGGTTGGAATTGACCTGATGAGTGTGAAAAGAATTCGGCGGGCGATTGAATGTTATGGAGGGCGATTTCTTGAGCGGATTTTTTCGCCAGCAGAAGTTGATTTCTGTCAAAAACTTTCTAATCCGTACCCTTCTTATGCCGCCCGTTTTGCGGCAAAAGAGGCTTTTTCCAAAGCACTGGGTACCGGGTTGCGCGGGTTAGTGTCGTGGCGAGAAATAGAGGTGTGTGACAACGAACGAACTAGACCCACGCTCAAAGTTACAGGTCGGGCAAAGGAACTGTTGGCGGGACGTCGCGTGCATTTAAGCCTAACTCATTTAGAGGATTATGCGGCGGCAGTAGTGGTAATCGAGGGTTGACTTTTAAATCGGATAGGTTATTCTTGACCCCCAATGGCGAAAAAAGATTTATTGATTGTTGAGTCGCCAACCAAGGCGCATACGATTAGCCGGCTCTTAAAAGGCAAGATAAAGGTGCTTTCGTCCCGGGGACACATTGCGGATTTGCCGAAATCCCGGCTCGGGGTTGATATTGAGAACGGGTTTGAACCAGAGTACATTAAAATCCGGGGTAAGGCGGCTATAATCAATGAGTTAAAAACGGCGGCAAAGCAGGCAAAGACGGTTTATTTGGGTTGTGACCCGGACCGTGAAGGTGAGGCGATTGCCTATTCCGTGGCACAGGAGTTGAAGAACGGTGCACCGATAAAACGGGTGTTGTTTTACGAAATAACACCGAGGGGGATTGAAACCGCGTTCCGTTCTCCCGGCGAGATTGACCTCCGTAAGGTTGATGCTCATCGGGCACGCCGCGTACTTGACCGGCTGGTAGGGTATCTTGTTTCACCCTTACTATGGCGTACAGTGCGGGC
The DNA here is from genome assembly GCA_013177935.1 of candidate division WOR-3 bacterium. Taxonomy (NCBI): domain Bacteria; kingdom Pseudomonadati; phylum Caldifarciminota; species Caldifarciminota bacterium. The sequence continues at coordinate 279,141 of JABLXZ010000002.1, forward strand.
GGGAAAGTCGGCAGGACGGGTGCAAACCGTTGCCCTGCGGATTTTAGTTGAGCGGGAGCGGGAGATTGCGAATTTCCAATCTGAAGAGTTCTGGGTGGTACGGGCGATTTTTATGCGCGCGAGCGGCGAGAGATTTGAAGCGCAACTGGTAAAAATCGCCAATCAATCGTTCCAATTAAAAGACCGGTCTGCAGTGGAAGTGGTGCGTCAGGGGTGCGAGAAGGCACAGTTCAGGGTTAGCGCGGTGAAATGCCGCGAGCGGCGCAAAAGACCACTCGCCCCATTTGTGACCGCAACGCTATTAAAGGAAGCGGGGCAGTTGTTTAAGTTCAGTTCGGCGCGCACGATGCGCATCGCGCAGCGGTTGTTTGAAGGGGTAGATTTGAAGGAAGAGACGGTCGGTTTGATTACCTATCCCAGGACCGACTCATTTCGAGTAGCGGAGGATGTTATCGACGGGGTGCGGGATATGATTGTTAAGGTCTATGGCAGGCAATTTCTTCCAGACAAGCCCCGTGTCTATCCAGACCGCAAAGGTGCTCAGGGTGCGCATGAGGCGATTAGGCCAACGCGCTTGGATTTGACCCCAGAGCAGGTTAAGCCATATTTGACACCGGATGAGTTTAAGGTTTATGAGTTAATTTTTCGCCGTTTTGTCGCCAGCCAGATGGCGGATGCTCTGTACAGTCTCACCGAGGTTCTGGTCGAAGGTGGCGATTACACCTTCCGGACCGAGGCGGTGAGAAGGGTGTTTGAAGGATTTGAACGGGTTTACGGTGAACCGGATAAGGAAAGCGCATTGCCGGAACTCCAGGAAGGCGAACTGGTTAAGATGGCGGAATTCACACCAGAACAGAAGTTTACTCAGCCGCCACCCCGCTACACAGAGGCAAGTTTAATCAAACGGTTGGAAGTGAATGGCATCGGCAGACCATCGACCTATGCGACGATTGTCCCAACTTTGATTGAGCGTCGGTATGTTGAGAGAAAACAGGGAAAGTTGGTTCCAACGGAACTGGGGATGGTGGTGAACGACATTTTAATTCCCCGTTTTGCTAACATATTTGAGATTGGTTTTACCCGCGAGATGGAAAAGGAGCTTGACCAGGTTGAGGAAGGGGAAGAAAACTGGCGTGAGGTGGTGGCACGGTTTTATCAACCTTTTAAGGAGGATTTAGACCGGGCAGAGGCGGAGATGAGCGAAATCAAAGATGGTTTAATCCGGGAGCTTAACGAACATTGTCCGAAGTGCGGCTCGGTTCTGGTAGAGCGCTGGGGTAGGTTTGGCAAATTTATATCGTGTGCAAAATATCCGGAGTGCGATTATGTGAAAAAGAACGAAGAGAAACCGTTGGCGGATAGCTGTCCGAAGTGCGGCAAGCCGTTGGTTGAGCGACAGAGTAGGTTTGGTAAATTCGTCTCGTGCTCCGGTTATCCGGAATGTGACTTTATAAAACGGCCACCTAAAGAACCGCCTAAACTCCTTGAACAGACCTGTCCGAAGTGCGGCAAGCCGTTGGTTGAGCGACAGAGTAGGTTTGGTAAATTCATCGCGTGCTCCGGGTATCCGAAATGCCGGTTCGTCCAGAAAAACAGAAAGAGAGAGAAAAAAGAGGGGAAGAATGAGATGGACCAAAAATAACCGGTTCTATCAGTTAAGGCTTTGGCCGGGTGAGGAGATAATAACAAGCCTTGTAGAATTTTCCCGGCGAGTAAAGATAAAATCCGGGGTTGTCCTGGGAATTGGGGCGGGTACCAATTTTGAGTTGGGTTATTACCATTTTGATAAACAGACCTACCACCGGCGCCGGTTAAAAGGTGAATATGAGATTGTTTCCCTTGTAGGCAACATCGCCTGGGAGGATAAACAGCCAATTTGCCACTGTCATATAGTTCTTAGCGACCAGCGAATGGCGACCTATGGAGGACACCTGTTTGCCGGTTTAGTATCTGCCACCTGCGAGATTACCGTTTTGCCAGGTGATAAGAAGTTACACCGGGAACTTGAAAGGGAGACTGGCTTAAAGCTCCTCAAGTTGTAAGGGTCCTGGAGCAATTAAATAGAAAATACGGAGCCGGTAGATAAGCACCTTCTCCTTATCTAACTATTGGCTGTGCCGTAACTCTGTCGGAAAGTCTGGCCTTTCTTCCACAGGTGCGACAATTGTTTTAAAATTGGTCACCCGGTACATGTTATTGTGATTTAATGCAATATGATTGTGTCTCCACTAAAACCCAATAGAACAGCAGATTGATAGCGAATTGGTGTTATAGTTGTTAGTCTCTGATTTTCTATATGTTATGACAAAATAAGGATAGCGAAGCGGTGGCACAGAGTATGCTGTGATTTTAACCGAGGGGTTTCAAATGGCGGTGGATGTTATTATCATTTTGTTCATCCTTGGGTTTATGGTCAGTGGTTACTATTCGGGTCTGATAAGGAGGTTCTGCTCATTGCTTTTCCCTTCGCTTGGGCTCCTCATCGGGTTGAGGAATCAAACGGTCGTCTCCCCCGCATTCGACCGATTCCTTCACAACTATCCCGCATCCGCTTTTTTCGCCTTCCTTGTTCTTGTCGCCGCCACCTGGCTGGGACTTCGTTTTGTCCGACGGGTGCTTTTGAAACTGCTGGACTGGAGCCGCCTTGAGTATCTCGACATCTTTCTTGGGGGTATCTTCGGACTGGCAAAGGGCCTGGCGGTGGTTTGGCTTGGTCTCGCTTTTACCCTCGTTGTGTTTCCGCCCAGTGTGCGCGTGTTCAGCCGTTCCAGTGCCGCAATGCGAGTTCTGGCGCTGGCGGATAAAGTTCTTGACACGCGGTCGCTCCTGAGTTGCGGGGTGGAAAGGTTAATGAGCAGGACAGCGGGGCAGATTGAGGAGGTGGGCTCGGTTTTGCGAACCGGTTCGCAGCTGGGTCGCTCACTCAATCTGCTCCGCACCGGTGCCGCACCTTATAGGTAGCGCAAATTTCATCAAGCGGGCAAAAAGACAGGAGTACGGGAACTTGCCCGTACTTGCCTTTTTTGTTTTTCTTGTTATACTAAAGTTCCTTGACAAGTACTATTCCATTTTTAATCCAGGAGGCAAGGTATCATGAAGATATTTATTGATTCTGCCGATATCAAAGAGATTAAAGATGTAGCAAGCTGGGGTATCCTTGAAGGGGTAACCACTAACCCAACGCTGGTAAAGAAAACCGGCAAGCCGTTTAAGGAGTGTGTGACGGAAATTCTCGATGTGGTGGATGGACCGGTTTCGGTTGAGGCGATTTCACCGGATGCGGATGGTATGGTGCGGGAGGCGGAAGAGTGGGCAAAACTGGACCCGAAAAAGGTTACGGTAAAAATCCCGATGGGGATTGAGGGCCTAAAGGCGGTTTGCCGGCTGGCAAAGAAGGGCATAATGACCAATGTCACCCTGATTTTTTCACCCAACCAGGCGCTTTTAGCCTGCCGTGCTGGCGCGACTTTTATTTCACCTTTTGTCGGTCGGTTGGACGACATTTCGCACGAAGGGATGGATTTGGTGCGGGATATTGCGGCGATGATTGACTATTACGACTTCCCGACCCAGGTGATTGCCGCCAGTATCCGGCATCCGTTGCATGTGGTCGAGTCGATGCGGGCGGGCGCGCATATCGCAACTATTCCTTATGATGTCCTCTTAAAGATGGTGCGGCACCCTTTGACCGATGCCGGTGTTAAGAAGTTTTATGAAGACTATCAGGGAATTCCCAAAGGATAGGAGAATTTATGCCGATAGTTGACTCAAAGACGAAGGCGGTGCGGAAAAGTTATTCGGTAGCGGAGTTGATTCAGGCGGCTAATCTGATGCGCGGTTACAACCTGATTGCACTGTGTGCCGCGGGTTCGGGACATGCGGGCGGCACGCTTTCCATTATGGATGTGACCGCTGCACTATATCTCCATGTTGCCCGACACGATCCTGAGAACCCTTTCTGGGAGGACCGGGATAGGATTATCTGGTCAACCGGTCACAAGGCGCCAGCACTCTATTTAGGTCTGGCGATGGCCGGTTTTTTTCCGGTTGAGGATGTGGTGCGGCTGAGGAAGCTTTATGCTCCTTATCAGGGGCATCCGCACTGGCTGAAGCTACCCGGAGTGGAGATTTCTTCAGGTTCGTTAGGCCAGGGGCTTTCGGTGGCGGTGGGGATTTGTCTTGCGGCCCGGCTGGATAAGAAGGATTATCGGGTTTACTGTATTACGGGTGACGGTGAACATCAGGAGGGGCAAATCTGGGAAGCGATAATGGAGGCGGGTGCGTATAAACTGGATAACCTTTGTTGTATTCTCGATAAGAATCGGTTACAGATCGATGGCTGGGTGAAGGATGTGATGCCGATTGACCCGATTGCCGAAAAGTACCGGTCCTTTGGTTGGAATGTGATTGAGATAGATGGTCACAATATGCACCAGATTCTGGCGGCTTTTGATAAAGCGGCGAAGCACAAGGGTCAGCCAACGGTGATTATCTGCCACACGACCAAAGGTAAAGGCGTTTCGTTTATGGAAAATGTTGCGGGCTGGCATGGTAAGGCGCCGAACAAAGCGGAGATGGTTAAGGGGTTGGAGGAGCTGGGACTTCATTTCCGGATTGATTACGAGAAGTTGCTGAAAAAGGCAGCCGATTATCAGGCGGAGGCGACGGCAAAGTTGATGGCGAAGGTGCCGAAGTTTTCCCGGGACTACTTCTGGAACCAGCAGGAGAAGATGAAGGTGGAGATGAAGGCGACCCGTTTTGGGTTTGGTGAGGCGCTCGAGGCACTGGGTGATGACAAAAGGGTGTGCTGTATCGGTGCGGACATCTCAGGGTCAATTACCATTTCAAAGTTTTACGAGAAGTATCCGGAGCGAATGGAGCGGTGGATTTCGGTTGGGATTGCTGAGCAGTCCGGCACGAATGTGGCGGCAGGGCTGGCAAAGGAGGGTAAGTTACCAGTTTTCGGTACTTATGGTGTTTTTGCCGCAGGACGGAATCTGGACCAGTTGCGCACCACGGTTTGCTACGGGAATTTCAATGTTTTGATTGCCGGGGCGCACGGTGGGGTTTCGGTTGGTCCTGATGGTGCAACCCATCAGGCGCTGGAGGATTTGTTCCAGATATGTGGTTTGCCGAATATGCATGTGGCGGTGCCGGCTGATGCGCTTGAAACAAAACGGGTAACCGAGCATTTGCTTATGAATATCAATGGTCCGAAGTATGTTCGGTTCGCGCGCGAGGCGACGCCAGTTGTTACCACACCCGAGACACCTTTTGTCTGGGGAATGCCCAATGTGTATCGGTACCGTGGGGAAAAAGATAAGTTTATTGAGGCGTTTGAGGTCAAGACCGCGGACAGTTATGAAGGAGAAGGGGAGGATTTGACAATTGTAGCGTGTGGACCGATGGTGCCCGAGGCGTTGCGGGCGGCGTGGATTTTGAAAGAGGATTTTGGGATTGAGACTAGGGTTATCAATCTGCACACATTAAAGTCGCCCAGCACCCATCCCGGCGAGACAATTCCCAACCAGAGGTTTTTGATTCAGGCGGCGCTGGAAACTGGTGTGGTTTTGACCGCAGAGGAGCATCAGATTGGCGGGCTGGCAAACCGGGTCTCTTATGTCCTGCATACGGCACCGGAACTTTACGGTCACGCACTGGCGTTTGGTGCGATTGGGGTAAAAGACCGTTTTGGCGAGTCGGGTCAACCCTGGGAGTTGATGTGGGAGTTTGAGGTTTCGGCTGAGCACATCGCAGCCAAGGCAAAAGAGTTGTACGATATGGCGAAGGGAAAATCAGGCGGCGGAACGGCGCCGATAACAGAGAAAAAACGGCGTAGTGCGAGCCCGAAACGGAAGGCAGGAGGCAAAAAATGAGACTGGCAGAGAGGATGGAACGGTTGGGAACAGAAACCGCTTTCGACTGTTTGTGCCGGGCAAAGGAACTGGAGTGCAAAATGGATGTGGTTCATCTGGAGATTGGCGAACCGGATTTTCCGACACCCCGACATATTGTTGAGGCGGCAAAGCAGGCGCTGGATGAGGGCTGGACTCATTACGGTCCTTCAGCAGGTTTGCCTGAGTTACGGGAGGCAATCGCCCAGTATGCGGGTCGGCTGCGCGGGGTGAAGTTTTTCCCGGAGCAGGTTGTTGTCACGCCCGGTGGAAAGCCGGTGATGTCGTTTGCGATAATGGCGCTGGTTGAGAACGGTGATGAGGTGATTTATCCCAATCCGGGGTTCCCGATTTACGAATCGATGATTGAGTATATGGGCGGACGACCGGTTCCGATTCGACTCCGGGAGGAACGGGGGTTTCGACTGGATGTGGAGGAGTTGGTTTCACTGGTAAATCCTCGAACGAAACTGATTGTGATTAATTCGCCGGCAAACCCCACGGGTGGGGTTTTAACCCGGGAGGATTTGCGTTTGATTGGCGAAGTTGCCCTGAAGTACAATATCTGGATTCTCGCTGATGAGATTTACTCGGAGATTGTGTATGAAGGGCAGTTTGAGTCAATTGCGCAGTTTCCCGAAGTTCAGCGCCGTTTGATAATCCTCGACGGGTTTTCCAAGACCTTTGCGATGACCGGCTGGCGCATTGGCTACGGAATAATGCCGGCGGAACTTGCCGAGAAGATGGCACGGATTGAGACCAACATCAACTCCTGCACCGCGACTTTTATCCAGCGTGCCTGCCTTGCGGCGCTCAATGGTCCGCATGATGAGGTGGACCGGATGGTGGCAGAGTTCAAGCGGCGCCGGGACTTTATTGTCGAGGGTTTGAATCGGCTTCCGGGTTTTCGGTGCAACAAGCCGCAGGGCGCCTTCTATGCGTTTCCCAATATTGAAGGGACCGGGATTGATTGTAAGGTCCTGGCGCACCGTCTTCTTGAAGAGGAGGGTGTTGCCTGTCTTGCGGGAACCTGTTTTGGCAAATTCGGGGACGGGTTTTTGCGTTTCAGTTATGCGAATTCAATTGAGAATATCCAGCGGGCGCTGGAACGAATAGAGCGGTTCTTAGCCCGAAGATGAAACAGGGCACTTTCCTTCCTTGCGGAAAGGGAGAGTGTACCCTCCCCTTTTCCCCCTCCCATAATAGGGAGGGGAGTTGCAGGAGGGATTCCCATAAATCTCGGGGAGTCGTGAGACGGGTTTTCATCTGTGGAGGAGAATGGTGGCAGGAGCCTCTGTAAAGGAAGGTGAGTAGTGGCAGGTGGTCCTTTTGCGCAAAGGCTGTCGCTGCTTCCCCCTTATCTTTTTTCTGAACTGAATCGGTTTAAGGCGCGGGTCCGACGCGGGTTGATTGACCTGGGGGAAGGCAACCCTGATTTGGCACCAGAACCAGCGCTCGTTAGGATGCTTGTCCGAGCCTTAAAAAATCAGGAGAACCATCGTTACCCTGGATATTCAGGAAAACTGAGTTTACGGCGTGCCTTTGCCCGATGGTATCAGCGGCGGTTTGGGGTCACACTGGACCCGGAAAATGAGGTAGTGGTGCTATTGGGTTCAAAAGAGGGTGCGGCTCATCTGCTCTGGGCTTGCTGTGACCGGGGTGATACGGTTGCGGTCTGCGACCCGGGCTATCCAGTTTATCTTAATCAAAGCAGGTTGTGCGGGGCGTCGCTTGTGCTTGTACCCCTCGAAGAAAAAAACGATTTTCTTCCGGACCTTGATTTCATCAGCCGGCTTGCCCCCCGGCTGAAACTCCTCTGCCTGAACTTTCCCAATAACCCCACGACCGCAATTGCTTCGCTCAGTTTTTACCGGGAAGTTGTTGCCCTGGCATTGAAATATGGATTCTATATTGTCAATGACAATGTCTATTCGGAAATCTACTTTTCCCAGCGACCGCCTTCCATCCTTCAAGTCCCGGACAGCAAAGGCTGTGTGCTTGAGTTGCACTCACTATCCAAGACCTTTTCCATACCAGGCTGGCGGCTCGGGGTTGCGGTTGGTAATAGAGATATGCTCAATGCGCTGTTAAAGATAAAGGAGAATGTTGACTCCGGACCGTTTGGGGCGATTCAGGACGCTGCGGTCTTTGCCCTGAGTAAGGGCAATAAAATAGCGGCGAATGTACGCCGAATATACCAGCGGCGCCGGGATGTTTTTGTAAGCGAATTAACCCGCGGGGGGTGGAGTGTTAATTTACCAGAGTGCACATTTTATGTCTGGGCAAAACTGCCCGAATGGTGGCAGGAGATGCACAACGGTTCCCGTTCCTACGCATTTTGCCTGAAGTTGATTGAGCAGTGCCGGGTTGTTGCTGCCCCGGGTCGGGGTTTTGGCCAACAGGGCGAAGGGTTTGTCCGATTTGCGCTGGTTGCGCCGGAAAACCGGCTTAAGATTGCGGGTACCCGGATTCGGCGCTGGCTCGCTAAGACGAACCAACGGTGAAGGTGGGAAAGAGTCAAGCGGTATGGCGCTGATAGTTCAAAAATTCGGTGGCAGTTCGCTTGCCAGCATCAGACAGCTGGAGCAGGTGGCAAAGCAGATTGCCCGGCGCCGGCGTGCTGGCGACCGGCTGGTGATAGTGGTTTCGGCAATGGGCGACACGACTGATGCACTGTACCGTCGGGCGTTGATGGTTAACCCGGCGCCACCGCCCCGGGAACTGGATATGCTGCTGACCACCGGTGAGCGGCAGGCGATGGCGCTACTCTCGCTGGCGCTGTTCAACCAGGGGCAGGAGGCGGCATCCTTTACCGGTTCACAGGTTGGCATCATCACCGACCGATTTCACTCTGATGCCCGAATTCAGGAGGTACGGCTTTACCGGGTTAATGATGCTTTACGGCGGGGAAAGGTACCGATTGTTGCCGGTTTTCAGGGGATGAGTGAAGAGCGGGAGATAACAACTCTGGGCCGGGGTGGTTCTGATGTTACCGCGGTGGCGCTTGCCGCGGCACTTAAAGCGGACCGGTGCGAATTCTACAAGGATGTTGACGGCATCTTTACGGAAAATCCCCATGAGTTTCCCAATCTGAAACAGGTGCCGGAAATCACCTTTGAGGAACTGACCGAACTGGCGCAAGCCGGTGCCGGTGTGATTCATCCCCGTGCCTGTGCCTTAGCCGAAAAGTACCGGGTGCCACTGGTTATCCGTTCAACTTTTAACAACAAGCGAGGAACTATGGTAAAAGCACAATCACCGATGGAAAAACCATTTGTCCGGGCAATAACGCATGAATCGGCGGTTGCCCGGGTTGCGCTGGTTGATGTTGTCAAAAAGAAACGGTGTCTGCATCAGGTCGTTACCAGTTTAAGTACCGCCCGGGTGCCGGTGTTGCTGTTTAATCACGGTATCCCCCATCGCGACCGATTTGACCTGCTCTTTTACATCCCGGCGACACATTTAACAAAGGCGACCGGCCTTTTGCAGCCACTTACCCAAAAATTGGGGGCACGGCGGCTGGAGGTTGACGACAACCTCAGTGCGGTTTCGCTTGTCGGTCCTGGGGTAGGAACCGATGCGGACATAATTGGTGAGACCTTTGCGACATTACATCAGGCACAGGTTCACATTGAGGCGTTTGCGATTTCGGCACTCCGGCTCACCTGTTTCATCCGCGCACCAGAACTGCGTCTCGCTGTTACCGCACTTTTAACCCGATTCCGGCTGACAAAGAAGTGATGGAAAACAGCAATCAGGAAGAACAGAAGTTAGCAAATCCGGCTACCGCTGCGCCTCAGTACTCGACTGATGACCTTGCCGGGATTGTTGAAGCGCTGCTTTTTGCCTGTGACCAGCCGGTGCCTTTAAGTCGACTTGCGGAAATTACCGGCGCGGATGAGGAACAGATTCGTACGGTAATTACCACTCTGAACCAAACTTATGCCGATACAGGCCGGGCGTTTCGCATCACGCGGGTTGCCCACGGTTACCAGCTTTACACCCTGCCCGAATATGCCGACTGGATAAGAAAACTGTACCAGCACCAGCGGGTCCAGCGCCTATCGCCCGCGGCGCTTGAGGTTCTTGCTATCATCGCCTATCAACAGCCGGTTACCAAGCCGGAGATTGAGAAACTGCGCGGGGTTGACTGCTCGGCGCCGCTGTTAACACTCTTGGAACGCGGACTGATTGTGACCGCGGGGCGGGCGCATCGACCAGGAAACCCGTTTCTCTATCGCACAACCCGGGAGTTCCTCCGTTACTTTGGTCTGGAGTCGCTCGATGAGCTGCCCAACCTTGAAGAACTGAGCACCTTCCTTGCGGAACGGGAAACACCGGATTCGGACTCAACCCAATCGACCTCTTGAAGCCGGTTAAACTCATCGTTGGGATTATCGCCCGTAATCCGGACATGCTGGAACAGGGCGTTAAACTTCTTGAGCAAACATTTGGTCCGGTTGAGTTAAAAAGCCCGGTTATACCCTGGGACTTTTCTAATTACTATCAAGAGGAGCTGGGAAAAGACCTGTTGCGTTCCTGGGTGGCGCATCAAGGAGTTTTTGAACCGGACCGGCTAATTTCATATAAGAAAACCGCTATTGCACTTGAAGGGCAACTCAAAGATGCGCTGGGCAGGCGGCAAGTGAACCTCGACCCGGGAATCCTTTCCCTGCACAACTTAATCCTTGCCACAACTAAAGACTATTCGCACCGCATCTATCTGGGCGACGGCATCTATGCGGAAGTGACCCTCATCTATCAAAAGGGTGGGTTTCAGCCTCTTGCCTGGACCTATCCTGACTATCGCACCGCCATTTGTCTGGAATTCCTCCGTGCTTGCCGTAATCGGCTACTCGAAGAAGAGGCGTTACGGCGTAGAACCGAAATCACATAACCCTAAATCGGGCAAGGTTACTCTGGTTCGGGTGTGGAGAACCGTTCAATCACCTCGCCGATTTTGTTTTGAAACTCTTCAGCGGTGAAAACTCCCTTGTCAATCAACACCTCGACGAGCGCTGCAATCTCAATCAGCGCTTCCACGACCGCTTCGTTATGGCTATTGTGCTCTTCCGCCATGCTGCCTCCTTTAACAGGTAAATTTTAACGGACCTTGCCGGCTACGAGGTCACAAAGAAATTTGTGCTGCCACGAAAACCGACCTTGGCACGGGGAATAGAGCATTCGTCCGCGTTTTTGATGAAAGAGAGCGGCCATCGGGGCAAACGGCAATTACATAGTTGACCGCTTTGCGGGCGAACGATTTTCACCCTACCGCTGATAGTAGTTTACCAGCAAATTTTTGTCAATCAAGTTAAGGCGAGCGGGATTCTGTATTGACAGATATCAATGGGGTCTTTACAATAAAACAGGAGTTGTGGGTGTTAAAATGAGTGCTAATTTCGCGCCGGAGAATAAAAGGGCACAGCCGGTTGTGCTTGAGCAGGAGAAGTTTGCCCGCAGAGTGTGGGCGGGCGTGAAGGCGGTGCTGCTCACCCTTTACGGGCTGCTAATCCGGATTCGGGTGGTTGGTAAGGAACGGGTTGGACTACCAATCAAAAGCGGGTTTGTGGTTGCGGCAAATCATCTGACCGGAGCGGATTCGATTGTGATTCAACTGGCGTTGCGGACCCGGGTATTTTTTCTGGCAGCGGCAAGGTGGTTCCATTCGCGGTTTGTCGGTTTCTGGATGAAGAATCTGTGTGACACGATGCCGGTGGCGATTGGCAAGGGTAATGAAAACATCCCGACTTTGCGGCGCAGTGTCCAGATGTTGAAGCAGGGCGCGGTGTTGGGGGTCTATCCTGAAGGTGAGTTGAACCGCCGGGGTGGTGTTGACCATCTCTACGATGGTACCGCGTGGCTGGCGGTGCGGGCTCAGGTACCGGTGGTACCGGTGTATGTTGCCGGGTTGAAACTGGGACCGGAACCCAATTCCAAAGCCGGTCTGGACGAAGCCTGGGAGGGGTTCTTTTCGGTTTTGGGGAATTTGCTGAATCGCAATATCGTGGTGGCGATTGGTGAGCCAATTGAACCGCCCGCGGTACCGCCTTCTTCTGCAGAAGAGTTGCGGCGGGAGCTGGCGCGCATCAATCAGCGGCTCCAGGAGGAGTTTTCCCGATTACGGGTGAGCGTTGACCCAAGGAGAAATTGAGGTAAAATCGTTTTCGGTATGCGTCAGAAGGAGTATCAGGCGCCCGAGGATGTTTTTGCTGATGTAGCGTCCAAACGGCTCCGTTCGGTTTATCTGTTTTACGACAGTGAACCGCTTTTTGTTGAGGAGTTTGTCCGGCTTTTAAAGGCAAAGTTGCTAATCCCCGGGCTGGAAGTTTTTGATTTTGAAAAGATTGATGCACACGAGGTTCGGGGTGATGTTGTCGGAACGATTGAGGCGGCGGCACGGCAGTTGCCGGTCGCAGCACCGCGGCGGCTGGTGGTGGTTGAGCACTTAGAGGAGTTGCGCAAGGAGGCGCTGGAAAAGTTGTGCGGGGTGTTTGTTAGTTTGCCAGATTCGGTGACGGTGGTGGCAAGTTGTGAGTATGAAAAAGGGTTGAAGGAGGTTTTTAAGAAAGCCGGTGTGGAACGGTTTGTGGTGCAGTTGCGGGCGCCCGAGGGTGATGGGCTGGTGCGGTTGTTGAAAAGCTGGGGTGAGGCGGCAGGGCTGAAGATTGACGATGGGGCGGCACAGTGTTTGGTGGAGGTGTGCGGGAGTGATTTGCGGTTTCTTAAAGGGGAGATGGATAAATTGGAGACGGTGCTGGATGCAGGAGAAAAGGTTACCGAGGATGTGGTAAAGCGGTATGTCAGTTCAACGCGGGTGTTTGAGTTGCAGGAGTTTATTCGTATGGTGCGGGAGCGCAATGCCGCAGCGGCGCTGCGTTTGCTGCGACGGCTTGAGGAGAAGGGCGAGGAGCCGTTGCGGATTGTGGTCAATTTAGGTTATGCGCTCTTGAACTGGTTGCGCAAACCGGACTATTATACGAAAGAGATGCCGTGGGGTGAAGGTGCGGTCCGGACCCGGCGCCTGTATAAGGCGATTGACGCACTTTACGAAATCAACCGGCGGATTGTTTCCGGCCATCCGGAACCATTTGCTTTACTTGATATGTGGCTGGTCTGGGCGCTGGGACCCGGGAGAACAAGAGAAGCGGTGAAAGGAAGGTCGAGTTATGAGTGATTACTCAATAAGAGAAATAGAGTTGAAATGGCAACGGTTCTGGGATGAAAAAGGGGTTTTTAAGACGAATCCCAACCCGAAGAAAAAGTACTATGTCTTAGAGATGTTTCTCTACCCTTCGGGCGATATGCATCTAGGTCACGCCCGCAATTACTGTATCGGTGACTGCGTGGCACGGCTCAAGATGATGCAGGGGTTTGATGTTTTGCATCCGTTTGGCTGGGATGCGTTCGGTCTGCCCGCGGAAAATGCGGCGATTGAGCACAACATCCCACCCTGGGTCTGGACCTTTGATTCGATTGACCTGTGCAAGAGAAATCTCAAACTGTTAGGCATCGGCTATGACTGGGACCGGGAGGTTACGACCTGTCGGCCCGAGTATTACCGCTGGAATCAGTGGTTGTTTTTGAAGTTTTATGAACGGGGGCTGGTATACCGCAAGGAGGCTTATGTCAACTGGTGTCCGCGCTGCCAGACGGTGCTGGCGAATGAGCAGGTGGTAGAAGGCAGGTGTTACCGTTCGAGTTGTGCGGCGCCGGTGGAGAAGAAGAAATTGACCCAGTGGTTTTTCAAAATCACCGATTATGCCCAGGACTTGCTGGACGGAATTGAGGAGTTGACGGGCTGGCCCGAGAGTGTACGGGTGATGCAGCGCAACTGGATTGGCCGGTCCGAAGGGATTGAGGTCGATTTTCAACTGGACGACGGCACGAAAATTCCGGTGTGGACCACCCGGCCTGATACGCTTTACGGAGTAACCTTTCTGGCGCTGGCACCGGATGCGCCGCTGGCAGAAACAATTGCCCGGGGCACACCGCAGGAACAGGCGGTCGCAGAGTTCTGTCACCGGGTTTTGATTCAGCCTGAGATTGAGCGGACCGCTGCGGGTAGAGAAAAACAGGGGATTTTCACGGGCAAGTTTGCCCAAAATCCCTTGACCGGCGAACGGGTACCAATTTACATTGCGGACTTTGTGCTTGCCAGTTATGGAACCGGAATGGTGATGGGTGTGCCCGGACACGACCAGCGGGACTTTGAGTTTGCCCGGAAGTATCAAATTCCGATTAAAGTGGTAATTGTGCCTGAAGGCAAAACGCTTTTGCCCGAAGAAATGACCGCTGCCTACACCGAACCAGGGGTGATGGTCAACTCCGGTCCGTTTGACGGCACACCTTCGGAAAAGGGGATTCAACTGGTGATTGAGGAACTGGAAAGGCGCGGAATTGGCCGGCGCAAGGTACAGTACCGGCTGAAAGACTGGCTTATCTCCCGGCAGCGCTACTGGGGCACACCGATTCCGATGATTCACTGCCCGCACTGCGGCATTGTTCCGGTTCCCTATGAGCAGTTGCCGGTCCTTTTGCCGCCCGAGGTCAAAGATTACAAACCCAAAGGCAAGTCGGTCCTTGCCGGAGTGGAGTCGTTTATCAACACCACCTGTCCGAAGTGCGGTGGTCCGGCGCAGCGCGACCCGGATACGATGGACACCTTTGTTGACTCTTCCTGGTACCATCTGCGCTACACCGACCCGCACAACGACCAACTGCCCTTTACCCGGGAGAATGCGGACAAGTGGTTGCCGATTGATGAGTACATCGGCGGTATTGAGCACGCCTGTGGCCATCTGATTTTCTTCCGATTTTTTACCCGGGTTCTGCATGACCTCGGGATGGTTTCGGTAAAAGAACCCTGCCGGGTTTTGCACACCCAGGGGATGGTTTCGCTGGAAGGTAAGACGATGTCTTCGTCCCGGCGCCATGGGGTGTGGGTTGGACCGTTTGTTGAGGAGCACGGTGCGGACTGTGCCCGGCTCGGGGTACTCTTTGCCGCACCGCCCGAGAAGCCGCTGGAGTGGTCAAATGAACTGGTTACCGGTGTCAAGCGTTTTATCGCTCGAATCTGGCGGCTGTTTGAAGATGCGGGTTATCAACCGCCGCCGGAAAAACTGGCGGTGGACAAATTGAGCGCCGAGGAGAAAACACTTTACATCCGACTGAATCAGACCCATAAGAAGGTGATAACCGATGCCGAGAACTTCCAGTTTAACACCGCAATCAGCGCGCTGATGGAGTTCCTGAATGAGCTGTATCTGTTCCCGGACCGGAATTCAGCGGTGTTTAAGTTTGCGCTGGTGCGGTTTGTTAAACTTTTGGCGCCGTTTGCGCCCCATCTGAGCGAAGAGTTGTGGCATCGTTACTACCCAGAAAAAGGCTCGATATTTACCGAACCAATGCCGGAATGGGATGAGCGGTTTGTGCACTTTGACACGATTGAGATACCAATCCAGGTCAACGGCAAACTGCGGGGTAAGGTGGTTGTGAGCCGGACAAGCGGTGAGGAGGAGGTGAAAAAGGCGGCACTGGAAAGCAAAGATGTCGCACCCCATATTGAGGGGAAAGAGGTGGTGCGGGTGGTTTTAATACCGGGCCGGGTGGTAAACATCGTGGTCCGTTAAGGAGGTTATGATGAAGGGAGTTTTCTGGTTTCTCCTGATAGTATTGGCGTTTTTGTTCGGGCTGTTGATATTTAACTTCACCCGGCAGCGGGTGAAACAGGCAGGGCTGGTGGTTTTTGAGGTGACCGCAGAGTCTATTCAGGCGTTTGAGCGCCGGGTTGCAGAACTGGAAAGCAGTGCGGTGGTGCTGCGCAACCGGCTGAGTTCATCGGCGTTGATTGAGCGGATTTTCCTCAACCGCCGGCTTGACTATCTTGAAGGGCAGATTCGGGACCTGAAGACGGCACTGGCGCAGTGGCGCGCCTCTAAGGATGTCAAGTCAGCAGCCGATATCTATCGCCAGTGTCTTTTGCTTTATGGCAAGGCGTCCGGCGTTTGTGACCTGCTGGCAACCGATACCCTGCTACCAGCAGAAAAGGTGAGGTAAGAACTGGAAAAGGTTTTAGTCTTAGATTTCGGCTCCCAGTACACCCAGTTAATTGCTCGGCGCATTCGGGAGTTGCGGGTTTTCTCCGAGATTGTGCCTTTTAACATCGCGGCTGAAGAGATATTGAGCCGTCAGGCGCGGGCGCTCATCCTTTCCGGTGGTCCGGCAAGCGTGTTTGAGAAGAAGGCACCTTTACCGGACCCGGCGATTTTCAGTCTGGGTATCCCGATTCTCGGGATTTGCTACGGGATGCAACTTACCGCCTATCTTTTAGGGGGAAAGGTGACGCGCGGGGGTGCGCGGGAGTACGGCGGCGCGCAGTTTGAGAAGGTTGGGTCGAGCCCGCTTTTTGCCGGGTTACCAGCGCGGTTTTCGGTGTGGATGAGCCATGGCGATTCGGTGACCAGAGTGCCTGCCGGGTTTGAGAAGTTGGGCAGGACCGGGCATCTTGCCATCGCGGCAATGGCACAGGAGTCACGGCGCATTTACGGGGTGCAGTTTCATCCGGAGGTGGAGCACACGCCACTGGGAAAGAAGATTCTGGCGAACTTTCTTTTCCGCATCGCCCGGTGCCGGCCGGAATGGACAATGCAGGAGTTTATTGCCGAAAAGACCGCGGAAATCAGAAACACGGTGGGGAAAAAGCGGGTGTTGTGTGCGGTATCGGGCGGGGTTGACTCAACAGTTCTCGCCACATTGCTTTACCGGGCAATTGGCCGGCAACTGGTAGCGGTTTTTGTTGACAATGGACTTTTGCGCGCCAGGGAACCGGAGACGGTGTTAAGGACGCTGCGGCGCCGGTTACCGGTGCGGTTTGTGCCAGCAGCAGAACGGTTTTTAACCCGGCTCAAGGGTGTTACCGACCCGGAAAAGAAGCGGAAAATTATCGGCAATGAGTTTATCCGGGTGTTTGAAGATGTGGCAGGGGACCTGGGTGGAATTGAGTTTCTGGCGCAGGGCACGCTGTATCCGGACCTGATTGAGTCGCGCTCGGCGTTTGGCGGCCCTTCGGCAACAATTAAGACCCATCACAATGTGGGCGGTTTGCCCCGGGATTTGAAGTTTAAACTGATTGAGCCGCTAAAGGAACTGTTCAAAGATGAGGTCCGGCGTTTAGGACGGGCGCTGCACATCCCGAAGGCGATTCTTGAGCGGCACCCGTTTCCGGGACCCGGGTTGGCGGTACGCATCCTGGGTGCGGTGACACCGGAGCGGCTGAAACTGGTGCGTGCCGCCGACGAAATTTTCATCACCGAGTTGCACCGTTCAGGTTACTACCACAAGGTCTGGCAGGCGCTGTGTGTGCTTTTGCCGGTGCGTTCGGTTGGGGTGATGGGTGATGAGCGGACCTATGAGAATGTTGTTGCCCTGCGCGCGGTCACATCAACCGATGCGATGACCGCAGATTGGGCACGACTGCCAGAAGATTTGCTTGCCCGCATCGCCGCCCGTATCACCAATGAGGTGCCGGGAATCAATCGGGTGGTTTACGACATCTCCTCCAAACCGCCGGCAACGATTGAGTGGGAGTAGTTAGAAAGCATACCGTGCCTGATACCGTTTAGCAGTTTACCATCGGCTAAATAGTTGTAGGTGTTAAAGGATGTAAAAGGGGCTTCTTACCATTTTTCCCTTCGATAAAAAGAGCGGAGTGAGTGGAGATGTTTTTTCCTTGTTGTCAGGGCAAGGGAGAACGGCGGGGTAATGGATACTGCCCCGGAAACGGTCCAGTGGGCGGTGGGTGGTGCCGGGTAAGTTTATGATATATTGTAAGTTATCAGAAAGGCGGTGAATTTTTTGTCCGGGCGGGGTCTAAACTTTATATGGGCTTTTCAACCACCCGGTACTTTTTGTACACTTCACCACCCAGTTCCCGGTCAAATTCGTTGATGAGCCAGTTGTCTTCAAGGTTCCAGGACAGTTCGCACCATTGATAGCCATTTTGCCGCATATACCTTTCGGTTTCGTAGAAGAGAAGAACCGGTAAGCCAAGCCGGCGGTACTCGGCTTTGAACCCGAATACAATCGCCCGGGCGCCGGTTATTTTCCGGCGGTAGTAGAGGAATTTTAACATTCCGATAAGTCCCAGCTTACCGTTTAGATGCTTTAAAACCTGATTCATATCGGGCAAAGTGATGGCGAGTCCAGCCGGTTTGCCCTGATAAAAGGCGAAAAGGACCATATTGGGGTCGGCAAAGGTTTTCAGGTTCTGGGCAAGGAGGTTCATCTCCTTTTCGGTCATCGGTGAAAATCCCCAGTTCTTTTCCCAGGACGCGTTGTACAGTTCCTTAATGATTGCCATCTCCGCGGGCAGGTTTTTCATATTGATGGGTCGCACCGTGATATTGGGATTGGCGCGCAGCCGTTCGGCAAGCGCGACGAGTCTTTCCGGCATCGGGGTTGAGGCGTATTTAATAAAGGCGAGGAGGTCTTTAGCCTTGACGAATCCGTAATTTTCAGCGAGGCGCAGGTAATAAGGCGGGTTGTAGGGCATCATCAAAGCGGGTGGCTTGTCGTAACCTTCCAAAAGGAAGCCCCACTCATCGTTGGAAGAAGGACTCATTGGTCCGCGCAGCCGGTTCATCCCGCGCGTCTTGACCCATTGCGCGGCGGCGTCAAACAGCCCGTTTGCCACATCCTGGTCGTCCACACATTCAAAAAAGCCAAACGAACCAAGTTTTTCGTCCCAGAGGTTGTTGTAGTTGTGGTCAATTTGCGCCGAAATTCTGCCCACCACTTTACCGGCATTTTCGGCGAGGAACAGGGTGCCGATGGCGTGCTCCCAGAACGGGTGGTGCTGGAAGTCAAGGAGTGCGGCGACCTCTTTCTTAAGCGGCGGTACCCAGTACGGGTTTCCCCGGTACAGGACAAAGGGCAGGTCGATAAACTGCCGCAACTGTTGTGAGGTTTTAACCTCAGTGACGGTGACCATCAGTTTCCGGCGGTAAAGCGTTGATTGAGTCGATATACGCCTGAGGCAAGCCGGTGGAATCGGTAATTGTCCAGACCGCGCGTTGTACCATGCCGAGATGCTGGGAGATGTCCTTGTTTTTAACCAGTTGCGCCAGTTGCTGGAGGTCAGGGTTGTCAGTTAAAGGTCCAAGAAGAAAGGTGTCGGCTTCGGTTGGTATCTGACGGTAGCGGTTACAGCAGAACACACCGACGACAACGCTGGTCCGGGAAGGGTTGGCGGTGATAAAATGGTCTTTAAGAACAATTACATGCTGGGTGCTGTTTTTTCTGGAGGTGAAGAGTAAGCCACCAGGCAGGGTGTCGTAAAGGGTATTGGTACCGGTTGCCTCACAGATAAGTTCCAGGGTATAAAGCCCCTGGTCGCTGAACAGGCGGCGGTTGCCTATGATGGTGATGGTGTTGATGCCCGGGTTGAGGGAAAAAGGGGTGCCGGTGGGTTCAAAATCGGTGGGTGGGAAGAGGTTGTCGCAGGCGGCGAGGAGCAGAAGTGCGGTAGCGCCGAGGCGCAGAAGAGCGGAGGTAATTTTGAGTTTGCTCACGGCAGTTGTTTCAAAAGCGTTCGGGTGGTGTCGGTAAGTCCGTCGCCATCGGTGATTTCGTAAACCGCATCCTGGACCAGTTCCACAGCATCAATGTTGTTCAGGTTTTTGGGTTTGAGGATGGTGAAAAGTTCGTTGAACTCCCGCTCCCAGACCTGAATGTCAATTTCGTAGGTCATATCTTCATCCGGTTCGTCTAAATCTTCGTTGCAACCATAGGTGGGCAGAAGGATTGTTGTATCCTGGTCAGGGGGCACCGAAAAAGAAAACTCCTGGACCAGCATCATATACTGATACTCGTGGTCCAGAGGCGAAAATACCAATCCGGCTGGCATCTTGACGGCGATACGGTTGGAGGTGGTGTTAAGCAAGGCAGCCTGGAGCGGCATCAGCGAGAATGTTGTCTCCTCACCCAAGCCTCTGATTTCCCGCACGGTAATGCCTTCGGGTAACTGGTATGGTTTGCCGGGGATGGGCTCGAATGCGCCCCGTTCCCACTGGCGCTCGGGCAGTTTTTCGCAAAGGGTCGCGATGCTAAACAGCCCGGCAAGGAGAAGTACATAAATTTTAATGCGTTTCATCATTACAGGTTAGACAGAAATGAGCCTTTTGTCAAACCCTCTCCTTTTCCCCTCCCATAAAGGGAGGGGAATGATGCAGGTTGTGATTCTTCCATAAAGGGAGGAGAATGATAGAGATTGTGGTTCTTCCAGAAAAGGGGGAGGATGCAGGTTGTGGTCCTTCCATAAAGTTAGGGGAATAATGCAGATTGTGACTCCTCCCGTAAAGGGAAGCGGTAACGATTCTTTCCCTCTCCCGTTGTGGGAGAGGGTAGGGTGAGGGCGTAAGAAGGCGCGAGCTACGGTAGCCGGACCGTCTTTACACCTGCTCCTTTTGGGGCACTGGTTGCATAGCGGTAATGGTAGTAGCGGTATTTGTACCGGTAGTAGCCGTAGCGGTGCTTGAGGTTGATGCCGTTTGCCACGACACCGAGGATACGGGCTTGTGCCTGGTTGATGAGTTTGCGGGCTTCGGTTAGGGCACGGATGTCGGTTTGGTTCATCCGGGTGACGAGCAGGATGCCATCCGATTTTGCGGCAAGCGCAACCGCATCGGCAGACACCAGAACCGGTGGTGTGTCAATAACGATGTACTCATACATCTCGGCAAGGCGGTTGAGGAAAGTGGCAAACGCACTGGAGGTGAAGAAGTCAACGGGTGAAGGTGGTGTTGTGCCGGCGCAGATGACCGCGGGCGCATCAGGTGCCGGTTTGTACAGGGCTTGCTCCAGCGGCGTGCCGAGAAGCACTACATCGGTGATACCCGGTTTGCGGTGCCGGCCGAAGTGTTTATGGATTACCGGTTTGCGTAAATCGCAATCAAGAAGGATGGTAT